>CALMJA010000086.1 GCA_937864295.1 uncultured Candidatus Altimarinota bacterium
GTGACGGTCCAAATGCCGACATCAGTATTGCATTTTTGTATTTAAGTTTTTTCAAAAAAATGTTAAAAACTAGAAAAGCCTAGCACTACAAAAGCAACTCGTATGTTGTTTACAATTTTTAAACATAAAAATGAGTCAAGGGGAAATATAATTTTGACTAGAACTTTTATTTACATAGAATAGCTTTAATGAAGTTCCGGGATATAAATAATCTCCAATTTTATTTAAGAAATTTACGGTTAGAAAGATGCAAAACAATTACAAATTACAAAATATAGTTTCAAATATTATTGAAAGAGTAAAAAAACAAGACTTTTTAGTATATTTTAGAAAAATTTCAATTGTTGAATTGACTGATGCAAAAATTACTTTTTGAGTAGTATCTTCATTTATGAAAGATAACTTAGAAGCAAAATTTTATAAAGAAGTTTTTGAATCAGCTAAAATAGAAAACCCAAGTATTACAGAAATAGAATTTAAAGTAGATTTAAACATAGATAATCCATCTAATACTGCAGTTATTGATTGTGGATCTTTTTATAAAGAAGATGTAAAAACTAAAAAAACAAAAGCTACTTTCGGATGAACTTGAGAAAATAAAGTTATAAAAACTGATAAATGTGTAAATGATAGATATAGTTTATCAAATTTTATAGTTTGAACTGATAGTCAACTTGCTTATTCTGCTTGTGAAGCAGTATGTAGAAATCCAGGTAAATCTTATAATCCATTATATATATATTGAGATGTTGGTTTATGAAAAACACATTTACTACAAGCAACTTGAAATGAAATAATCAAAAAATTTAGAGATAAAAAAATAGTTTATACTACAGCTGACAAATTTATAACTGAATATGTTACTGCAGTTAAAAAAAGAAGTATAGAAAGACTTAGAGAAAAATTTAGAGAAATAGATGTTTTAATTATTGATGATGTTCAATTTTTATCTAAAAAAGAACAAACTCAAAATGAACTTTATAATATTTTTAATCTATTATACGAACAAAATAAACAAATAATTATTTCTTGAGATAGAGCGCCAAAAGAATTAGAAGAATTAGAACCAAGATTAAGAAGTAGATTTGAATGGGGTATAACTGTTGATATTGGTAGACCAGATTTTGAAACTAGACTTGCAATTCTTCAAGAAAAAGCAAGAGCTAAAGAATTTATGATTCCTCAAGATATAGCTGAATTTATTGCAGCTAATGTAACTGAAAATGTGAGAGAATTAGAATGAGTTTTAAATCAAATGATTGCTGAATATGAATTAACTTGAGTTAATCCTACTTTATCAAAAGTTGCTGAAAAACTGAAAAAATTGAGCTTTACAACTGATATATTATGATCAAGTAAAGTGAAAATTGAAAAAACAATGATTAAATCTTATGAAGATATAATTAAAAAAGTTTGAGAACATTTTTGAATAGAAGTTGAATGAATAACTTGAAGTAATAGAAAAAAAGAATTCATGATTCCTAGACAAGTTTCTATGTATTTATTAAAAACAAAAATGAATTATACTTATGAAAGAATATGAAATATTTTTTCTGGTAGAAATCATGCTGCTGTTTTATACAGCTGTAATAAACTTGAATCATTAATAAAAAAAGATCAAACTTTATTACATGAAGTAAATATTATAAGAGATAGTATGTGAATATAAAAAAAATAACCCCCACGTAAAGTGGGGGTTATTTTTTTGCCTTTCATGCTTTCACCGTCGGCGCCCAGATTTTTGGCTGGGGGTACCGAGAGCGCGGTTGATGCTTTTCTTTTCGGCAGCCTTGCGTGCGCGCTTTGCTGCAGCCTTCTTGAACTTGGCTTCTACCGTTGCTTTGGATTTGCGTGCGGGCATGAGGTTCTCCTTTTTGGTTACAAAAAAGCACCGTGCTTTGTTGTTTTGATATGATAAATAAAAATATATAAAAGTCAAGTATAAAATAGTAAATATTTAACTTATCTTGATAAAAACAATAAAAAATGTATTATTAGTTAAATACAATTATCCAAAAAAATATGAAACAAGTAAATGATTTGGAAACTGACTTAGATGAAAATATAGATTTATCTAACTTATCAAATTCTAAAATTAAATTATCTGCATTATGAAAAAATATAATTAATGATATTTTTTCTTTTTCAAAAAAAGATTTAAATATAGAAACTTCAAAAACAATTAAAATATCAAAAAATAAAAATAATAATTTTGATACGCTATATTCTACAAAAAACGAGTCAGTTATAGATATAATTACTCCTAAAAAAAATATAAACTATTTTCTAAAAATTATTAAAAATTTCTTTAAAAAACATTTTATAATTATGAAATTATCAAGTCCAAAAAAACAAACTAGATTTAAGAAATTAGCACTTTTTTTTGTTTTTTTAACTTTTATTTTATTTTGAAATAAAATAATAATTGAAAATTTAGTTACTTCAGGTTATAAGAATATACTGGATTTGAAAAGTGATTTTTCAGATTTAGATAAGGTAAAAAGTAATATTAAAACAGCTAAAATTTCTTTTTATATATCAGATATTTTATTAACTCCTTTTTCTATTATACCAAATGATAATATTAAAAATGTAGCTTATATAATTGATTGATGAAAAGATTTATCTATTTTGTTAACAAAAACTGTAGATTTATATAGTGTAACAAATGATTTTATACATTCTAAATGATGAATTGAAAATATTTATATAACAAATCTTTTATCAAATGCAAGATCTAATTATGAAGAAATTTATGGTCTTTTATATGGAGCACTTTATAATTATTCACAAGTTTGAGATTTATGAAATAGTTATTTAAATGATAAGCTTACATTTACAAAAGATAAATTAAGAAAGGCTCTAGTTTTACTTGAAATTATAAATAAAAATTATGATACAATGCTTAGTTTGTTGTGACATAATAGTGAGAAAAAATATCTAGTTATTTTTCAAAATAATGATGAAATTAGAGCTACATGAGGTTTTATGTGAAGTACAGCTTTGATTACTATGTCTAATTGAAAAGTTAAAAGTGTTGAAAATAGTGATATTTACGCTTTAGAATGGCTAATAAATAAAGTATATACTGATAAAGAAAAAGCTCCTGAATGACTTGATAAAATAACTTGAACTTTTGGTTTAAGAGATGCAAATTATTATCCATTATTTCGTGACTCATCTGCTAAAATTAAATTTTTCTTAGATAAGATAGATTATAAAGTAGATTGAATAGTTTATATTAATCAAAATGTAATTCTTGATTTACTAGATAATGTTTGATGAGTAGAATCAAAAGTTTTAGAAAAAAACATTACAAGTGAAAATTTTTCTTTGGTTTTATCTACTCTTGTTGAAGCAAAGGTATTTAAAGTAGGTACATTATGAACTCCAAAACAAGTACTTTTTGATTTTGCATGAGAATTTAAGGAAAAATTATTAACAAAAAAAGACTATTATAATTATTTAAAAATTATATTGAGTCATATAAAAAATAGAGATATAGTATTTTATTCTTTTGATAATGAAGAAAATAGTTTACTATGGAAATTATGAGTAAATTGAGAAGTAAATCTAAATTCAACTCTAGATTTTAATTATCCAGTTTATATTTCGGTATGATGAAATAAAACAGATAGATACATAGATTATAGATATGATAAAATTGTTTCAAAAGTAGAAGAAAGTTGTAATTACAATACTAAACTAGATATATATAAATCTCATCATTTTTCTAAATTTGAAGATGCTGAAGTAAATGCTCTTTTAGATAGTTATTGAGTAAAATATAAAAATGATATTTTAAATATTCAGTGAAGATGAAAAAATAAAAGTTATGTTCGTGTTTTGATTCCAAAAAATGCTATAGTTAATCTACAAAAAAATCAAAAAGAATATGAATTTGATACATATAAAATAGTAGAATTATATATAGATACTGAAAAATTAGAAACTAGTTTAAATTCTATTTCTTATGTTATTGATAATCCAAATTGTGATAAATATACTTATAAATTTTTTAAACAACCAGGTATAAAAAAATATAATATAAATTTTGATATGTTTTGAGTAATTGATAAATATAGCTCTATAAAATCAGATTTTATATATAAAAAAGATATTATTTTAGAATAATATCTTTTTTTGTAAAATAACTAGCATTTTAATGTATTTTAGATAAAATAATCAAAAATATTTTCTTAGATAATTATATTTATGAGTAGTTTTAAAAAATTGATTTCATTAGATAATCCAGCTAGACTTTTTTATCATAAACTTAGAGCTATTTTGGCTAATTTTATGTATGGTTTTCCATCAAAGGATATGATAATAATTGGTGTTACTGGTACAAATTGAAAAACAACAACATCAAATATTATTGCAAAATGATTAAGAGAAGCTTGAAAAAAAGTATTTATGTTTACAACTGTAAATATAATAATTTGAGATAAAGAATATGTAAATGATACAAAAATGACATCACCAGATGCATTTTTATTACAAAGACTTTTTAAACAAGCAAAAGATGAATGATGTGAAATTGCTATTATTGAAACTGCTAGTCATGGTATAAAAATGTCTAGAGTTCGGTGACTTGAATATGATATTGCTGTTTTAACTAATATAACACAAGATCATCTTGATTTACATAAAACTATGAAAGACTATGTAAATACTAAATTAAGACTTTTTAAATGATTAATTACATTTGAAAGAAAACCTTGAATCAAAAAAACTGCAGTTATAAATGTGTGATCAGAATATAGTGAATTATTCATTTGAGAAACATATGATTCTATGTATTTATATGGAACTTGAAATGGATCTTCTCTATCAGCATCAAATAAAAGAATAGAAAATAATATAACTAAATTTGAGGTAAAATTACCTTGAAAAATAGCTACAATAGAAACAAAATTAAAATGAGATTTTAATATTGAAAATATATTGGCTTCAATTTGAGTTTTTATGGCTTTTGGTATTTCAGGAGATGATATAATTGAAGTGATTAAAAAAATAGATTGAGTTCCAGGTAGAATGGAATTAGTTAAAAATGATTTAAATGCAGATATTATAGTAGATTATGCTCACACTCCAGATGCATTAGAAAAAGTATTAACTACACTTCAAGCAATTTGATATAAAAAAATAGTTACTGTTTTTTGAGCAACTTGAGATAGAGATAAGACAAAAAGACCAATTATGTGAGAAATTGTTGCTAAATATAGCGATATAGTTATTTTAACACAAGATGATGATTATAGTGAAAATAGTGAAAATATTATTAAAGATGTTTTGCCTTGAATAAATAGAGTAGAATGATATAACTTTTTTATTATACCAACTAGAAAAGAAGCTATAGAATTAGGTATTTCTTCTATTGAAGAATGAGATGTTTTACTTGTTGCTGGTAAATGAGATGAACATGTTATGGTAACAAATGCTTGAGCAATAGAATGGCATGATAAAACAGTAATTAAAGAAATATTAAAAAATATTGATGATAATAAAATTATAGTTTAATTAATTTAAAAGTGAGCTTATATTTAAAATATAGACCTAGTGATTTTGACAATTTGATGTGACAAAAATTTGTTAAAGATACTTTAAGAAAAGCTATTGCAGATTCAAAAACTGTAGGAGCTTATCTTTTATGTTGACCAAGATGAACTGGTAAAACTACAACGGCAAGATTACTTGCAAAAACTATAAATTGTTTAAATCCTCATGATTGAAATCCTTGTTTACAATGTGAGATATGTAAGGAATTTGCCACTGAGAGTTTAATTGATATTATAGAAATTGATGCTGCTAGTCATACTTGAGTAGATAATATTAGAGAACTTATTGAAAGAGCTCAATTTTCACCAACTAAAGCAAAATATAAAATCTATATAATTGATGAAGTACATATGCTTAGTAAATGAGCATTTAATGCACTTTTGAAAATATTAGAAGAACCACCTAGTCATGTTAAATTTATTCTTGCAACTACTGAAACACATAAAGTTCCAGATACTATTATAAGTCGTTGTCAAAGATATGATTTCAAAAGAATAAGTGATGTTGATATAAAAACAAGACTTGAATTTATTGCTCTTAAAGAGGGAATTGAAGTAGATGAACAATCATATAATTACATAATTAAAAATAGTAATTGATGACTTAGAAATGCGATTTCTCTTTTTGAACAAATGATAAGTGATTCTAAGATTATTTATAGTGATATAGTAGAAAAATTGTGAATTATATCTGAAAATGAAACATCTTCTTTTTTAGAAAAACTTTTAACAAAAGATTCTAGTATAGTTTCAGATTTTGATAAACTTATTTCAGATTGAAAAAATATAAAATTATTTTTTAAGGAACTTATATTTTTTATAAAAAAAGTAGCACTTGATAAATTAAAACACAATGAACAAATATCAGATTATATAAAAATAATTGATATTTTAGATGAAACATACACAAAAACAAAAAATTCATTAGATGAAAATACTACTTTTATCATTTGAGTTTTAAAAATAGTAACAGATTATAATCAAAATATTAAAGAGATAAATAAACCTGTAAGCGTACAAAAAAAGGAAATTATTACTCCTAAAATTGAAGAAAAAAAAGTAGAAGAAATTGTTTTAGAAAATAAAACTGAAGAGTTATCTTGAGAAGATATTTTTGATGTTTTTGGTACATCTAATAATGAAAATAATATAAGTGTAAATTCAATAAATAGTAATAATTCTAGTTTTGATTCTATATTATTTATAGATAATTTAAAAAAATCTTGAGCTAAATGAGCTATAACTATGGCTCTTAGATGAGCAAAAATAGATTTTTCTAATAGTGTTTTAAATATAAAAGTCGCTTCAGTAATTACAAAAAGAAGCCTAGAAAATGCTGATAGTATTTCGTTGATGCATGCCATATTAGGTGAAATGTGATTCAATGATATAAAAATTAATCTTATATAGATTATTATGTATTCTTATATAATTCCATTTTGAAAAACATTTGACGATGTTTGATTCACTTACAAAATACCAGATTTTTTAAAATCTGGTATTAAATTGTGAATGATTGTTGAGATAGAATTAAAAAATGAAATCCAATTAGGAGTTATATACGAAATATTTGAAAAAAATGAAAAAGTAGAAGATGAATTTGTTGTAAAAGAAATTATTTCTATTAAAAATGAAAATATTTTTATTTCAAATTATAGAATTGAACTACTTAAATTTATATCAAAAAATTATTTCACACCAATACATAATTCTCTTTCATTATTTTTACCAAAAAATTTAGTTGAGAAAGTAAAAAAAGAAAAATTAAATTTTGATAAAGTAAGTGATTATAAATATAATTTTGATTTTAAATTAAATCTTTCAACTGCACAAAAAAAAGTTTATGATGATATAATATCGTCTCAAAATAATAAAATCTTGTTGTTTTGAGTTACTTGAAGTTGAAAAACTGAAATTTATATTAATCTAATAAAAAAATACATAGATGAATGAAAACAAGTTTTATTTTTGATTCCAGAAATTATACTATGAAATCAAATATCTTCAAAAGTAAAAAAAGTATTTTGAGATGATGTTATTTTGATTAACTCAACTATAACTGAAACACAAAAAACTAAGTATTTTATAGATATATATCACAACAAAGCCAAAGTTATTTTATGAACGAGATCTGCATTATTTTATCCATTTAATAATTTATGATTAATTATTATTGATGAAGAGCATGACAATAGTTATGTTTCAGATCAATCTCCACGTTATAATGCAATAGAAATTGCAAATAAAATTACAGATTTAAATAATAATAAGCTACTTTTGGCTAGTGGGACACCTAGTATAAATAGTATGTACAGAGCAATCAATAAAGAATATGAACTTTTAAATTTACTTGACAAATATAAAAAATAATGTATTTTTATATTTGTCACTTTTTTATTATATTCTCGTTATTATATTTAATTAAGTCTAATTTTATACATATGATTTTTACTAAAAAGAAAATTATTATTTCTATTGTATCATTGATATTTCTAATTTGAGGTTCTTACTATTTTTTCTTTTATAAAAATTCTGATTCTGTTGATTCTGTATCACCAGATATTTTTTATGATGTCTCAACTTGAAGTTTATTATCAAGTATAAATGTATTATGAGAAACAAATTTATTGAATGAACAAAAATTGAAATTTAATATTGATGGAACAGTTAAAACAGTTTATATAACAGAATGAAGCAAAGTTAAATCTGGTGATTTAATAGCTGAATTAAACAAATGAGAGCTTGAAAATGAGTTAAAAGATACAAATATCAAATTAGAAAATGCAAAATTAAATTTAGATAAAGTTTTGGAAAAATTTGAATATGAAGATAGGATTAAAAGTGAAATAGAACTTGAAAATAAAAAAAATAAACTAGATTTATTAGTTTATGATATAGATAAAGCAAAAATTGATGATTCTGAAAAAATAAGTTTAGATTGATCTAAATTGGAAAAACAATTGAGAGATTTAGAAAAGCAAAAATTGGATTTAAGTATAGAAAAATCAAAATTAGATAAAGATTTTACAGTACAAGAAAAAGATTTTAATTTCAAAATCACAAATCTAGAAAATGATAAATGGAAACTACAAACTTCTATTACTGATGAAGAAAAAAATCTAACTATAAAAATAAATGAACATAATAGATTTTTAAAAAATACTAAAGAGCAAATTTATACTGATTTAACTAGTATTGAAGATACATTAAGAAGTATAAACTATGTTTTACATATAGATAAAGAATACAATAGTAATACTGAAAAAAATATTTATTTTTCTGCTGAAAATTCTACTTTTAGAAATGAAAGTGAAGTTTCATATTGGTTAGTAAAATGAAAAATGAATTCTTTACTTGATAAATATTTAT
>CALMJA010000087.1 GCA_937864295.1 uncultured Candidatus Altimarinota bacterium
ATAATTTTAAATAATCTGTGTCCATATATCAAATAATTTTTGGACACATAAATACTTAAATATTATAAATATGGATATAAATTATAAATCAGAACTATTTGATTGTACATATAAAGAAATTGAAAGTTTAATAAAAAAAATAAATAAAGATTGATTAACTAGTTGAAAAATCAAGATTTCTTATGATGAAAAACTTTTAAAACTAATAACATTTTTTAATATTGATATAATTAAACAAGAAACAAATTATTTAGAAATAATCTTTAAAAATTTAATTTTTTTATCATTGATAACAAAGTTGTTATCTATATGAATTAAAAAAGAAAAAATAAAAGAATATTTTGAAATATTTAAAAATAACGAAAATTTAAAAAACTATAATTTTTTAATTGATTTTTATGTTTTACAATCATTATTACATCAAGAAGTTAATTTTTATATTTATAATTGAAAAGTTGAGCTATTATCAAGTAGTGAATTTTTAATAATAAAAAATAAATTTTCATTATTAGAAGATTATATATCACTAAATTTTAATAAAATAATATTTGATATTAGTAAAACAGAATGATATTTGAATATTAAAAATAATGCTTTTGTAATAGAAGATAATATAAAAACTATTTTAGAAAAGTATTATAATAAAGAATATAATAATTTAACTATCAAAAAGAAAAAATGAGAAGCATATATGCTTGAATGAAGTTTAGAATTTGATTCATCAAGTACTAGATATATTGATTTAGAAAAAAACTTTGCTCATGCAGAGATAACATCAAAAGTTTATAAAAATAAAACTACAACATATAAAGTAAAAGAATTAACAAAGCTTAAAAAAAAGAAAACAAATAAATCATAATAGTATCATCAAGAAATGAAGACTAGTTCTTCATTTTTTCTTTTGCTTTTTTATCAAGACTAGATATAATAAAAAAGATTATTTTATGATTGATAAAATATGAATACAAAGCTAAATATAACAAAATTACTTGAAAAGAAAGGTAAAAACCTAAGATGGCTTGAAAAAGAAACTTGAATAAGTTATCAAGCACTTTGGAGTATGAAAAATGGGAAAACAAAAGCAATAAATTTTGATACTATTTGAAAACTTTTATGAGCTTTTAAATGTAAACCTAATGATTTATTTATAATAACAAAATAAAAATATGTCATATTGAATAAAAGAAATTAAAGAACTTTTAAATAAAGTTAATCCTTGATTTGAAACAAATTTACCACTTTTTAAATCATACTTAGATGATGAAAAAGATTTATTAGATATTTTCAATAATAAACTAAAATTATCTAAAGAATGAGATTCTTGGATTATTAAATCTTTTGATAGTGATGAAAGTCCTAAACAAATTTTAAGTGAAAAAACAAATAAATCACAACCAGAAGAAATTGTAAGACAATTATATCTTATAAAATTAGTTGAAGAATATGGTTATCCAAAAGAATATATAAAATGTGAAGTTTGAGTTAATTTTTGAAGAGAAAAAAAGAGAGCTGATATAGTAATTTATCAAAATACAGAATATTTAACTCCTTGGATTATAGTTGAAGCAAAAGAACCAAAACAAAGAAATGATATTCAACAATTAAAAAGTTACCTTAATGCTGAAGGTTCCCCTATTTGAGTAGGTATAAACTGAAAAGATATAAATATATTTTTAAGACCATACCCAAAAGATTTTGAAGTAATGCCAGATATTCCAAAATTTAGTGAATTTGAACAAGTAAAAAATTTAGACCAACCAACTAAATGAATTAGAGATATTATTTTATCAAGAAAATGGAAATATGATGATTTAGTTGAATATAATGATAATCAAACATTTAATTTAAAAAATATAATTCAAGATTTAGAAGAATTAGTTTTAGCAAATTCTTGAGTAGATAGTTTTAATGAAATTTTTAAACT
>CALMJA010000088.1 GCA_937864295.1 uncultured Candidatus Altimarinota bacterium
AAGTAGTATTTTATTATAAAACTTGAATTGAAAATAAAGATTTATTTAAATCTATGTATGATGAAATCAAAAAAATTCCAACATTGGATTACATAAATTGATATGAAGCATTAGAATTAAATGATGATAATATTAAGAAATTATATTTCTTATGAGATTGTGAAAATATGGAGAAAAAATGCTATCCATATACTGATTTTGAAAATCTAAATATTTATTATAATTATTTTAGTCCAAAAATGTTAAACAATGCTGAAAATAACATAGATTATACTATTTTAATACCTTCTCAATTTAATTAAATATTTAAAATACATTTCCAATTTAATTTTTTTATATATAATATATTTCTATATTAAATTTATAAAAAATAATTTATGGATACTCCAGCTAATAATCAATTAAGTGCATTTGAAAAAATAATTTTATCATGGCATCCAAAAATAGATATAAAAAATGTAAAAATTATCGAATTAAAGGATTCAATGATTTCATATCTATATAATTGAGTTATATGTGTATGTGAAAATAAAGAACAAGAAGAATCAAAATGTAGAGCATTATTAGCTAGAATTGCTGAAACTAGACTTCTAGTAGAAGAAAGAATAGAAGAGTCTAGAAATTAACTTTTTGATATAAGCAAAAAAAATTGACTATAAAATAAAAACTATATAATTTCTTTGTAATTTTAATTTTTAAATAAAAAAGAGTATGCAAACTACTTTAATATTATTAAAACCAGATACAATTGAAAGAGGATTAATTGGTGAAGTTATTTCTAGAATAGAAGCAAAAGGATTAAAAATCAGTGGATTAAAAATGATGCAATTAGATGAAGCTATCATCGAAGAACATTATGATTTCTTAAAAGACAAACCATTTTTTCCTGGAATTAAAAAATATATGACTAGAACTCCAGTAGTTGCTATTGCTGCAACTTGAGTAAATGCTATTGCAACTGTTAGAATGTTAACTGGTGCAACTAATCCAGCTGAAGCTCTTCCTGGTTCAATTAGAGGTGATTTTGGTTTAACTATTGATGCTAATATTATTCATGCATCTGATACTCCAGAAAATGCTGCAATTGAATTAAACAGATTTTTTAAAGGACAAGATGTATTTAACTATACAAGAGTTATTGACCAAGTAATTTCATAATTATAAAAAAGACTAAAAATTTAGTCTTTTTTTGTTTTTTAAATATAATTAAAAAAATAATTTTTAAAGAAAAAAAATGGCTAGATTTTATGATACTCTTCTATGAGAATACATTAAAAATCCTTGAGTTAGATGAATAAGTTTAGATAAACTTTCAACAAAAGAATTTAACTATATGATGATTAGTTATGATTCTATTACAAACAAAGCAAAAATAAATTTTAAAGATGTAGATTTAGAAACTGCATCTATTTATAGTTGAGAAGATGTCTACATCACAAATAAACTATATGAAAAACAAGTAAGTGAAAAAGTAGATCAAAATACTGTATTAACACAAATCGAAATACCACTTTTACAAGTATTAAAAAAGATGGAAATTAGTTGAGTTAAAATAGCTAGAGATAAATTAAAAGAAATATGAACAATTCTAGAAAATGAGATAATGATACTAGAAAAAAAGATATATTCTCTTGCTGAAACTGAGTTCAATATTAATTCACCTAAACAAGTTTGAGAAATACTTTTTGATAAATTAGCTCTACCTAAATGAAAAAAAACAAAAACAGGGTATAGTGTAAATGCTGATGTATTATGAGAACTTGCTCATGAATTTGAAATAGCACAAATGATTGTTGATTATAGACATTACTCTAAATTATTATCAACATATATAGAATGATTATCTGAACTTTTAGATGATGATGATTTTTTACACACAAATTACAATCAAACAATAGCTAGTACTTGAAGATTATCAAGTACTAATCCAAATTTACAAAACATACCTAGTTCAAATGGTATAGCATGAGTTATAAGAGAAGCATTTATTTCTAGATTTGAAAATGGAAATATATTAGCAATAGATTACTCACAAGTAGAAGTTAGAATACTAGCTATATTATCTTGAGATGAAAATTTGCTTAGTGCTTTTATTTCATGAGAAGATATACATCATAAAACTGCTAATTTTTTATTTCCAAATAAAACAATAACAAGTAGTGAAAGGAAAATAGCAAAGGCAGTAAATTTTTGAGTTATATATTGAATTAGTTCATTTTGACTTTCTCAAATGATAGGTATATCTATGTGAGAAGCAAAAACATACATAAATAAATTTTTTGAATCATATCCAAAAGTTAGAATATTTTTAGATAACATAATCAAAGATTGTGAAAAAAATAATTTTGTAGAAACTATTTTTTGAAGAAAAAGATATATAAATGGAATCAATGATTTAAATAAAATGGTTAAGTCATGAGCAGAAAGAGAGGCAACTAATATGCCAATTCAATGAACAAGTGCAGATATAATAAAACTTGCTATGATTGAATCACAAAATTTCATAGAAAAAAATAATTTAAAAAGTGTGATGATTATGCAAGTACACGATGAACTTGTTTTCGATGTATTTCCAGGAGAAGAGGAAATTCTAAAAAAAGAAATTTCAAATATAATGGAAAATATATTAATTGGTAAACCAATAAAATTAAAAACAGATTCAAAAATAGGTAAAAATTGGAGAGAAGCTAAATAATATTTTTATAAATAGTAAACATGGAAAACAATTTTTTAACGAAAGAGGAAAAAATAGATTATATTTATGAAACAATCAAAAAACAAGAAAAAAGAGAGTTTCATAGACAAATTTATAAGTGGCTATTTAGAATTTTTATAATATTATATTTACTTTATTTTTACTTTTTTTGACTTGATAAAATTCTAAACTTCATTGATACTCAAATAAAAGAAAAACTAAAAATTGAAGTAGATTCTAGTGAATTAATAAAAAAATTTAAAGAAGATATAAACTTAAAATACTAATAAATAAAATATGTACATAATAGTAAAATTATTTTATGCCCTATTTTTTATAGCTATTTGATCATGAATGCTAAAATATAGAAAACAATTACATTGATGGACTGGTAATTTTGCTTGGGCAGAGCATTATTTATGAAGATGAGGTACTTATTTAGTACTAGTTTTGATATGACTTTGATGTATATTTTACTGAGCAATTTATCCATTTTGATGAATGGAATTATTACTTAAAGAATAATTAAAATAATAATCAAGTCTTAATTAATTATTTTTTTAATTATAAAATAAAAATAAATAAAATAAACACTACTGAAAAATTTAAAAATAACATAAAATATGAACAAAATAAGTAAATTGATTTCAATTGTATTATTATTAATAATTACTAGTACAAGTTTTGCCGAAGAAACAACTTCAAGTTGAACACAAAACGAAATAAAAATAAATTCACTAGATTTAAGTACTACTAAAATAGAAGTAGAAACAGAAAATAATTTAACTGTAACAAGAGAATATATAATTATATATTTAGGTGAATTTTTTATAAAAATACCAGAATCATATAAGTATATTAATCTAAAATTTAAATTAATAGAACCAAATTCTGCAATAGAAAAAACTCTTAAAAAATTGGTATATTTAGATAAAATCGAAAATGTAGAAAAAAATCTATATCTAAATAAAACAATGACTGCATATAGCTTTTATGCTTTAGCAAAAGACGTTTTAGGTCTTGACATGAAATTAGATAAAATAGAATTATCAAAAAGAAATGTTAGATTATCAGATTTAGAAGCAGTAAAAAATACTTATAATTATTATAAAAAAGATCAAAACGTAAAAATAGAAACTCCTAAATCTACTACTGTTTTATGAGATAAAGAAGAAATTTTTAATGATGTTTACAATACTATATTATGAGCACATTACAATCATGAAAATATAAATAAAGATGATTTAATTTATGGTGCAATTGAGTGACTTGCAAACGCAACTGAAGATAAACATACAGTTTATTTTCCACCAATTGAAAGTAAAAGTTTTGAAGATAGTTTATCTTGAGAGTACGAATGAATTGGTTCATATGTAGAAATGACAAGTCCTGGGGAATTAAAAATAACTTCACCAATTCCAGGTGGTCCAGCTGAAAAAGCATGATTAAAATGATGAGATATAGTTACAAAAGTAGGTGAAAAAGAAATAACAAAAGAAAATTCATTAACTGAAGTTATATCTTGGATAAAAGGACCTGCTGGTTCTACTGTAATTTTAACTGTAAATAGAAATTGAACAGAACTTAAAATAGAAGTAAAAAGAGAAAAAATAACAATTAAAAATTTAGAATATTCAAAAATAAATTCAAATACTTACAATATCCAAATAAAAACTTTTGGAGCTGGAGTTGCAAATGAATTTAAAACAGTACTTGAAGAAATAAAATGAAAATGAAATACTAAAAAAATAATTATTGATTTAAGAAATAATTGAGGATGATACTTAAATGAAGTAACTGAAATGCTTGGATATGTAGTACCAGAATGAGAAAAAACAGCTGTAGTAAAATACAATTGATGAAATAATAATTTTTATTCAAAATGATTAAATATAGTAGATTTAAATAAATATGAAGTTATTATATTGCAAAATTCAGGTACAGCATCTGCTTCTGAAATAATGATTTGAACTTTAAAAGACTATTTCCCAAAAATAGTAAGTATAGGTGAAAATACTTATTGAAAATGATCAGTACAAACAATGAAACAATATGATGACGGTTCTAGTTTTAAATATACTAGTGCAAAATGGTTTACATGAAAAACAGAAACTTGAATTGATTGAGTTTGATTTAAAGCTGATATAGAATTAGAATATGATTTAGAAGCTTACAAATTAGACTGAGTTGACAATCAACTACAAAGAGCAATTAGCCAATAATAATTTAAATAATGAGATTTTTAAAAATATTAATAATTTTATTTTTAGTTTCTATTCCTTTTAGCTCAAATTGAGCATATAGTGATATAGATGCTAATACAAAAACAATTTACACTAAATTTTATGCACAAATAAAAAATAAATACAAATCTGATAGTTGACTATCATATTTGTATTTATTGGAAAAAACTTTGGCTTCTATAAACAATTCTGGTAAATTAACTAAAAATAATGAAAAAATTATTCTTGATTTAGAAAAACTAAATAATGAAAAAATTTTTAATCTAGAATTAGAAAGCAAAGAAAAAGTTAATAAATTAAAAATAGCTAATAATTCTCTACTAGATGATTATGAATTATTTTTTTATAATCCAGATGCATTAATAAAAGAAAATTGAGTTTGGTATACTTATAGTTATACAAAAAAGTATTTCTTTGAAGAAAGTTCAAAATTAAACAGAGAAAGTCTTATTTATAATGGACTATACTGAAAAAATATAGTTGTTTACTATGATAACTGAAATCTAAGTTTTATAAAAGACTATAAAAAAGTAAAATTAATAACTGATGATATAATTTATGGTTTCCCAAATAAATATGAATTACTTAAAACAATAAGAAACAATAAATTATTTGATGCAAGTAGAGATGATGATAGTTATTATAAAACACTTGAAAAAACTTCAAAAGAATTAACTTCTTGAATATACAAAGATGATGAAAAAATTAAAATAATATATGATTACATATTAAAAAATATCTCTTATTCAAATAATTTTACAATGCAAGATTATGAAATATTTTCTTGAATTGAAACTTATAGTAATAAAAGTTGAGTTTGTGAATGATATGTAGAATTATTTAATTTAATGCTATGATTTAATAATATAAAATCAAGTATTATAATTTGAGATGTAATTGATGCTTCTGATTTTCCACAAATATGACATGCTTGGGTAAAAATAGGAGAGTACTATTATGATATCACTTTTGATGATCCAGTTTGAGCAACAAAAACAAAAACTTTCAATGAATATAGTTATTATAAATTACCAAAAGACTTATTTTATACAAATAGATTTGATAAATGATTAACACCTGAAAATCTAAAAACTAGTACACTAGATTTTAGAAAGGCACTTATAAAATCAAACTTATCTAAACTTATAGAAAAATACAAAAATAATAATTATAATTTATTAAAAATATTTAAATTTAAAGAAAAATATGGTATCTCTGCAACAAAAGACATAGCAGCAAATGATATAATTAAAATTCTTTGATATAAAGATATGAAAAATTTTGAAGTAGTAGTAGCTTGAAAAACTAAATATATAAAAAATTTAAATTACATAAGTCTTGAAGATGATACAATTGAAACATTTTTAGAACAAATTAATTTTGATTTAACATGATATGTAGTTTTAAAATGGTTAAAAGACGATTGAAATATAGAATTCATTATTTCAAACAATATAACATATCACAATTAAAAAAGACCCAAAAGGTCTTTTTTAATTACTATAAAATAATAAAAGTTAGATTTTAACAAATAATTAACAGCAATTTAAAACAAAAATTGCTTTGAAAAAAATATAAATAAAATATAATTGTTATTTTTCTACTAGAGGGAGTTTCAAATTGCCACCTAAAGGCTACAAACCACCAAGTTTTTTCACCCTGAAAAGGCTCAAACAACAAGGAAATAACAATCAAAATGGAGGAAAAATTGGAGAACCTAGTTCTCCAAAAGGAAAACAATGAAATTGTTTTCCTTAGAAAAAACGCAGCTTCGCTGCGTTTTTAATTTTCTTTAAATATTTCACTAAATCACTCCATAGCATCATCATAGATTTTTAATTTTTTATCTTTTATTAGCCATACTTTATTTGATACACTTTCAAGTAAATCTCTATCATGAGAAACAATAATTGTCGTCCCATTAAATGATTCTAACATCTTTTTTATAACTTCTTTTGAGTGTAAATCCAAATGATTTGTAGGTTCATCCATAACTATTATATGCGGTTTTACTAAAAGCATTTTAGTAAGTGCAACTTTTGCTCTTTCTCAACCTGAAAGTGTAGATATTTTTTGATCTACTTTATCTCAAGTGATTAAAAGTCATCATAAAATAGTTCTTATTTCTGTAATACTTCAATAATTTTGTGATAATTCATCTATAATACTAGATTCTAAATCCAAATCTTCCAATACTTGAGAATATGATCAAACTTTTATAGTTTCATTTATTATTGCTTCACCTGACAGAGGTTTTAACTCTCAAAGTATAGTTTTAAGTAGAGTAGTTTTTCAAGCACCATTTCATCAAATAATTCATATTTTATCACTTTTATGAACTTCTATATTTTCAGGCAAAGTAACTATAGGAGAATTATATCAAACTTCTATATTATTAAGTTTCATTATGATTTCTGGCAATCTTTTATCTAGATTTATTTTTATCATTCTTACTACTGATTCATTTTCAGGAGGGGAAAGTATGTCTATTTTATTAAGTGCTTTTATTCTACTTTGAACACTACTTGCTTTTGCAGAATTTGCTCTAAATCTATTTATATAATCCATTTCTTTGTCTATATCTTTTTTCTGATTTGTATAATCTTTCATTTCTTTATCAAATCTAGCTTGTTTTTCTATCAAATACTCTTCATAATTTCATGGATAATTATGTATTTTTTTATTTGAAATTTCAGCTATTCTAGTAGAAGTATTGTTTATAAATCTCACATCATGAGAAATAGACAAAATAGCCTTTTTCCAATTTTTACAAAATTTTTCCAAAAATATTATACCATTTATATCCAAATGATTTGTTGGTTCATCAAGTATAAGTAAATCCACTTCTTGAATCAAAAATTTAGCTATTTGAACCTTTGTTTGTTCTCATCCAGAAAGAGATAATACATTGAAATCCATTTGCTCATCAGTAAATCAAAAATATTTTAGTATTTCCAATTGTAATGCGTGCTTTTTATATCAATCATTATCTATCAAATATTTACTTAATTCTTCAATTTCTTCCCATTTACTATGATCATCTTTGATTTCATTTAATCTTTCTATTTTTGTATTTATTTCTGGAAATATTTCTAGCATTTCTTGCCTAAGAGTATTTTTATCTGATTTCCAAAATAAATCTTGAGACAAATATCATATTTTTAAACCTGGAAATAATTCTATAAATCAGTCGATATTATCTTGTAATAAACTAGAATCAACAACACTACTATGAGTTTTATCACTTCAAATTATAAGTTTCAAAAGAGTAGTTTTTCAAGCACCATTTTTTCATATCAGAGCTACTTTTTCGTCACTATTTATTTTTAAATTGGCATCACTAAAAAGATGGGTTTGTTCTATATTTTTACTTAGATTTTTTATATTTACCAAACTAGAAACTATTTTTGATTTTCATTCAAAAAGTGATTTAGGAATAGTCTCTAAACTGTATTCTTTTGTACTATTTGATTCAAAAGTAAATTCTTTTGTTTCCAATTCAAATTCGCTATCTATGTATTTTACAAGTCTTTTAAGTTTTGTTTCTTCTTTTATTTTAGCTGGAATTTCTTTGTAAAAATCATTACAAAATTCATATATTTCATCATATGTAAAATCATCATGATGTGCCAAAATTTTTTTAATTATATCTTCAAACATTTTGTTTTTATTAACTATACTTTTGAGATAATATTTAAAAACACATATTTAACAATATATTATTATAATTAATCTTGATTTTAAATAACTTACAATTAAAATGCAACAAATTTTTATTTATAAATAAAGAAATGAAACAAATAAACTTTTCAGCAATAAACTTAGGTTGTAACAAAAATATGGTAGATACAGAATTTACTATATGAGAAATATTAAAATTAAATAGTAATGAGGTCGAGATAAATTTTTATCCAGACCCAGAAGACGAAGAAGTAGAATATGTAATAATAAATACATGTTGATTTTTATCTAGTTCTCGTGATGAAGCAGAAGAAACAATTTGGTATTATGATAATCTATGAAAAAAAGTGATTTTAATTGGTTGTTATGTACCAGTAAAAGATGACTCTTTTTTATCTAGTCTAAAAAACTTAGAAGCAGTAATTCCTTATGAAGAAGTAAAAAACACTAGTAGTATACTTTTAAATAATACAAGTCTAACTAAACTACAAAGTGGTTTAGCAAAACTTAAAAAAGATAAATTAAAAGCTTATTTATCAAGTATAGGTTGAGACCAAATCGGTACAAAAGCACATATTTATGGAACAGAATCAGTTAGAGCATTTTTACATAGTTATAAATGATATGAATACTTAAAAATAGCTGAATGATGTAATAATAAATGTAGTTTTTGTATTATTCCAAATATCAGATGAAAACAAAAATCAAGAACAATAGAAGATATTCTTGAAGAAGTAAAAATTATGGTGAATAGTGGTATAAAAGAAATAGAAATTATTTCTCAAGATACAACTAGATACTGAGTAGATTTATACAAAGCTCCATATTTATTGGAACTACTTGAAAAAATAGATGAAATAGAATGAGATTTCAAAATCAGATTATTTTATATGTATCCAGACATACTTAGTATGACTCATATAGATAGACTAGCAAATCTTAAAAAATTATTACCATATTTTGATTTTCCATTTCAACATATAAGTCCAAATGTATTAAAAAATATGAATAGGTTTTATGATGATAGTCATATCTCAAAAATCATAGATTATATTAAAATAAAATTTCCAAATAATTTCTTCCATACAAACTTTATAGTTTGATTTCCAGGAGAAACTGAAAGTGATTTCAATATGCTTTTAGATTTCGCAAAAAAATATGAATTTGATAGTGTTTCTGTTTTTGGTTATCATGATGAACCACTAGCTGATAGTAATAAACTAGAAAACAAAATTGATGCAAAAACTATTAAAACAAGAGTAAAAACAATAAAAACTCTATTAAATGAAATATACGATAAAAAAGATAAAGCTAGATTAAATACAAAACAAATTTGATTTATAGAAGAATTGTATGATGATTATGCTATAATTAGACCAGAAATAAAAGCTCCTGAAATAGATGATTTAGACAAAGTAGACTTTAGAGATATAGACTGAGATTTTGACTTAGATTTAGGTATGAAAGTAAGTTATACTTTTAAATGAGAGTTGAAAGAATAAAAAAAGTAAAACTGAAGAGTTTTACTTTTTTTTAAATGGTTTAATATTAGTTCAAGCTGCCCAAAATATTCAATTAACTGTTCATTTTACCATAGAAGATGCTAATCAAATTGCAACTCATCAAACAGTAGGTTTACCTTTATTAATTTTTTCTTGCTCTAAATCTAAATTTAATCTCTCTAATTCAATTTTATACTGACCTTCAGAAATAGCTCAACTTGAATATCTATTAAACAAATCTTTTTTTAAATCAAGAATTCTTTGAGCTTCTCTTGATTCTTTAATTTGGTCAAATAATCACATAAAATTTATATTAATTTATAATTAATATAAATATACATATATTATAATAATAGTCAATAGTATTATTATAAGAAACTTGGTATATATTTTGTATATAATTTTGACATTACACGATAAAAATATAAAATGGATTTAGATTAATGACTAAATCCATTTTTTTATGAAAGAGCTAAATTTTGAATTAGAATACAACAAATTAAATGAGGCACAAAAAAAAGCAGTAGACAGCATTTACTGACAAGTTATGGTTGTAGCTTGACCTGGTACAGGTAAAACACAAATCATATGACTTAGAACAGCAAATATTATATTAAAAACAGGGATTAGACCAGAAAATATACTAATCACTACTTTTACTGATGCTTGAGTTATAGCTATCAAAAAAAGACTGGTAAAATTTCTTTGAAATACTGGTTACAAGGTAACAGTTTCAACTATACATTCTTTTGCACAAGATGTAATCAAAACATTTCCAGAAAAATTTATAGAATACAAAGCTTGATCACTTATAGATGATGTAGAAAGTTTGGAGATAATCAAAAGAATTACAGATAAACTAGTAAGCGAAAAAAGGATAACAGAACTAACTACTGATTATGACAAGTATTTTTATCTTAGAGATATAAAATCACGTATTTCAAACCTAAAACAAGAAGCAATAAATACAATTTCACTTACAAAAGCAATAGAAAAACAACAAACTATTTACGATGAAGAGCTAAGTGATATAAAACCAACTCTTAAAAAATACGAAACAACAAGAGAAAAAAACGAAAAACATATAAATAAACTAAAAGAATTAGTTATATTTTTTGGTGAATACAATTCATATTTGAGAGAAAATTCTCTATATGATTTCAATGATATGATCAATTTCGTTTTGGAAAAGTTTGAAAGTGAAAAAGAGCTTAGACAATTTTATGCTGAAACTTTTCAATTTATTATGCTTGATGAATATCAAGATACAAACAATGCTCAAAACAAGATAATTGACCTTATTTTAAGTGAAGCAATTGATGCTAATATAATGACAGTATGAGATGATGATCAATCTATATACCGTTTTCAAGGTGCAAATATAGAAAATATGCTAGATTTTTCTAGTAAATATACTGAAACTCAATTTGTAGTTTTAGAAGAAAACTATCGTTCAAATCAATCTATATTGGATTTAGCAAGCACACTTATAGAAAATAATTCTGAAAGGTTATCAAACAAAATTAAGCTTATTCAAAAAAAATTAATTGCTAGTTCAGATTTAAAAAATAGTACAAATACACCTATTTTATTCAAAGCAAATAGTGATACAGAAGAGCAAACATATATAGTAAACCAAATCAGAAACCTAATAGAAAAAGGTGAACAAAAAGAAGAAATAGCAATAATAGTTAGAAATAATAGAGAAGTAGAAACTTGGAGTGAATTATTACAAAAAAACAACATAGAAGTAGAATCAAAACTTAAAACAAATATACTAAATTCAAATTATGTAAATTACATTTTGTCTTACTTAGAACTTATTGCAAATCCAGATAACAATGAGGAAAAGCTTATAAACTTGATGAGAAACAATATAACATGATTAAATTCTATTGATATATTGAAAATAAATAGGGAATTGTACATAAAAAACTACACTAGAAAATTTAAATTATCTATGTTTGATTTTTTAAATGATTTAGAAAAAAATCTAATTCCAGTAGATGAACAAAGAGCACTAGAACTTAGTGATAAAAAAAGTTTGATTAGTTTTAGAGATAAATTAATAGAGTTTTGAAATAAATTTGTAAGCTCTAGTTTCAGTGAAGCTTTTGCATATTTCATAAATGAAATTTGAATTATAGAATACATAGAAAAATATGGTGATTTTTCAGATTTAGAAGATGTATACACACTTTTTAATTATATTAAATGATGGAATAACAAAGATAATATACTAAATATCAAAAAAATATTTAGTAAAATAGAATTATACAAAGAATACAATTATCCTATATCTAGACAAATACTTACAGAAAAAAAATGATGAGTACAAGTTTTGACTGCACATTCTTCAAAATGATTAGAATACAACAGCGTATTTATACCTGGATTATTCACATGAAATTGGGATAGTAAAAGAACTAGAAATTTATTAAAATTACCTAAAAACATAGTTTGAGAATGATTACAAGAAGATGTAAGTGAAAAACAAGATGAAGAAGATAGAAGATTGTTTTTTGTTGCACTAACTAGAGCCAGAGATAATCTGTATTTAAGTTATCCTGCTGGAACTGGTACAAAACCACTTCTTGAATCTCAATTCATATGAGAAATAGCTTGAAAATATACTGACGAAAAACAAAACTTAGAGTTAACAAAAATACAAGAATTAGTAAAAAATAATTTACAAAATACTCTTATAAAATACTCAGATTTAGAAATAGAATATATAAAACACTTTTTAGAATCATACAAGATTTCACCAAGTGATTTAAATACATTTTTAGAAAATCCTGTAGATTTCTTGCACAAAGTTGTGTTTAAATATCCTTTTATAGACAACAAATATACTATTTTTGGTAAAGTGTATCATAGAACTCTAGAACTTTTTTATTTGAAGTTTAAAAATGAACAAAACTTACCAGAAAAATCATATCTAACTAGTACATTTAAGTATCTTATAGAAAGAGAAATTCTTACTCCTGAAGAGCTAGAAAATGCATTAGAAAAAGGGATTAAATGACTAGAATGATATTATGATTTATATAGTAAAAAATCTGAAGTTCCTCTAGTTTTGGAATACTCATTTAGAAGAAAAAATCTATTTTTTGAAAATATACCTCTTACATGAACAGTTGATAAAATAGAAAAAATCTGAGAGAGTTTTTGAAGTGATGTTTGATCATGACAACTTGCATTTTTCAAAGATAAAGTGGCTTTGGTAGATTACAAAACTGGTAAAGCAAAAAGTATAGGAGAGATAAAATGAACAGATAAATTTGGAAACAAAAAACCTGGAGAAGGTAAATACTTCAGACAACTTATGTTTTATAAACTACTTTGTGAAGTGGATTTTGAATTTAATTCTAAATTTGATGTATGAAGCTTAGCTCTAGACTTCGTAGAGGGAAAAGACTGAGTTTATAAATACATAGAAGTAGATTATTCAGATGAAGATTACACTGAATTTAAAGAAGAATTAAAAAAAGCTTGGGCAGATATAATAAACATAGATTTTTGGAGAGAAGTTTTATTGAAATAAAAAAATAATATGAAATATTGAAAAACTATTACAACATATTTAATTGATTGAAATCCATCTTGAATTAAAACAGTAGAATTATCAAATTGGGTATGAAAAGCAATAATAATTCCTAGAGCAAAATTAAAAGATGCAAAACAAAGAAATGAATTATTTCAACCTGCTATTTATTTTTTATTTTGAATTGATGATGAATGAAAAAATTTATCATATATATGAGAAGCTGAAAATTTAATCAATAGAATAAGTAATCATGATACTAATAAAGATTTTTGGGATATTGTTATTGCATTTTTTTCAAAAGATAATAATTTAACAAAAGCAGATGTAAAATATTTAGAAGCTAAATCTATAGAAAAAGCTATAAAAGCTAACAGATATACTTTATTAAACTGAGTAGAACCTATACCAAATAATTTACCAGAATATCAGATATCTACAATGAATGAATTTTTAGATAATATAGATTTACTTATTTCTAGTATTTGATATCCTATAATTAAAGAAATTAATAAAAGTTCTGATGAATTTAAAAAGGAATTTTTATATTATTGTAAATGACCTTCTGCAAATGCATCTTGAGCATATTCATCTGATTGATTTTTAGTATTAAAAAATTCTATTGTCAGAAAAAAACTATCTAAAACAGCATGATCTTGGATTCAATGAATTCAAGATAGATTGATAAATGAAAAAATAATAGTAGATTACGACTCTGAAAGTTATGTATTTAATGAAGATTATCTATTTAAAAGTCCAAGTGCATCTTCATGATTAATTTTATGAAGAAGAGCAAATTGATGGAAAGAATGGAAAAATAGTGAATGAAAAACTTTAGATGAAATTGAAAGAAAAAACCTAAACTAAAAAACTTCCTTATAAATAAGGAAGTTTTTTTCTTTTTTAAGTTGTCCCCAGCCGAAGCTGGGGGGTAGAAGATTCAGTTCGAAGCTTTCGCTTGATGTGGAGTAGTTAGTGTACCTAACCAAATTCCGCACCATTTCCGGCACACAGTAGCCTTTGCGTTCTTGTCGACGGAACGAAATCGAACCAAAAAATCTTTTTTTCTTTGCCTTGCTTATTTTTGCCGTAGTCCAGCTTGATAAACAAAATGAAATTGTGTCTCCAGATAAAATCCAGGAGAGCACGGATTACAGGAACATAGTTCCACATATCGGCCTCCTGTTTTTTGTTGAAGTTCGTTATTTATATATATAAAATTATAGAAGTCAAATTTTTTTATATATTTTTTTATTTTTAGGTTTAAAATTAAATAATTATTTTATTTATTTCCTTGCATATCTTTACAAATTATTTACAATACGGATAATATATTCATAAATATTAAATTATGTCGATTTTATACAATGACGCATTTGCATTTTATGATGAAAATAAATTATTAGGGGAACCTATTTTTAAAAGTGACCTAAAAACAGGACATTTCAATACTTTGTGAGTTGGATTTATTGAAAACTTAGTTGATGTCTTATATTCTGAAAGATTAAAAAATAATAATTATCCTTTATTAAAAAAATTTTTCATTGATTTTCAAGCATATAATTTAGTATTATCAGGTAATAATAGTTTTGAGAAATTTGTGCTAAGACTTAGAAAACTAGTCGAAAGTGATGATGTAGAACTAAAAAATGAATTTTACAAATTGGTTTCAGAATTGGAAGAACCATTTTCAAAAGATAAATCATGAGTAAAAAAAGAAGTAAGAACTATTTTATGAGTATGGAATTGAATAGATTTGGCACAATATCAAAAATGAATTTCATGAAATTGATATGATGCAAAATTAAATTGATTATTAAATTGATTTGTTGTTTATAATCACGGAGACAAAGAAAAAACTCTATGACAAGAACTAGATGACGATATAAAAACAATTTCAGAAAGAGTAAATAATATTACTAGAAAAGCAATAAATGAAAAAGGAATTATAATTGATGATAGAGTAGTAATTTATTCAGCATTAGATTGATATAGCCCATGAGAAGTATTTTTAGAAATAGATTGAAAAATAATTTCTAGACATAAATAATTTGTAATAAAAAATCAAAATTATATAATCAAATTTATAAAGTATCTCCTAACTTTAGAAAATATGTGAACATTATTAAAAAGTGAAGTATTTCAATGAAGAAAAGTTGTAAACAGAAATGAACTAACTTCTTGAGTAAATGACTGAAATGTTATCAAATTAGAATCTGTTAAAAGAGAAAAAATAACTAGTGAAGAAAATCCAGAAATTGAATTATTTTCTACTAAGATTAGATTATTAGTAAGTGAAATTGTATGAGAAATAACTGATTCTTGGCATAAAAAAAATTGATTATTTAGATATTTTTCAGAAGATTGACTAAAAGATATTGAATCTAAAGCAGATATATTGAGTGATAAAATGTTTATAAATGGTTTACTTATGGATGAAAGACTTAGTAATACAGAAAGTAAAACTTATGTGCCATTTTCAGATGATAAAAAATTAGAAGAAATAAAATTTTTTCTAGTATCAGAATTTAAAGATAAAATAGAAAATATATTAAACTTAAATTCAAATACATATACTAATGCGTATGTTATTAATCTTTTTAAATAATTAAAATATGTGAAACTTAATTTGAATAGGTAGATTTCCTGAAAAAGTAATAATAAACGATTCTGAGTTATTACACTCAGATTTCCCTGAAAATGTTGTAGCAATACCGACACAATTAAATATGGAGGATGCTGCAGAAAAAGAATTGATGGATTTTCAAGAAGCAATTATAAGAGTAATTGATACAATTATAGATGAATGAATTGATGATTATCTAAAAATAAAAGGTGAAAAATTGGAATCAGACGAAGAAATAGATATAGAAAAAAGAAATCTATTAAAAGAAACAACTGCTATATGGGATGAGATGTTTATAAAAGCTCAATGAATTGAAGATGCAATTGACTTTGTATGAAATGATGAACAAGTATGAATTGATTTTAAACCAGAATATATACTATGAGCTATAGAGTGATTATTAAATACTTATAGAAATAGAGTATTTGAAAAATTAATTAGAAATGAAAAAAGATTTAGAAATAACAAATAAAACATGAAAGTAGTTATAATTTGAGCATCAAATGATAGAGAAAAATACGGAAATAAAATATTAAGAGACTTAGTAAAAAAATGACATAGTGTAATTCCTGTAAATCCAAAAGAAAAAGAAATAGAAGGTATAAGAGCTCATAGAAGTTTAAGTGATATAAAACTTGATTTTGAAATAGTAAATTTCGTTGTAAAACCTGAAATAACTTTACAAATATTAGAAAAAAATGTAGAAATACTAAAAAATAAAACTATTTGGTGCCAGCCAGGGGCTAGTGACTCAAATGTAGAAGATTTTTTAAAAAATAATTTCACAAATTATATAACAGAAAGCTGTATAATGATAGAAGATATAACAAAAAAAGACTAGTAAAACTAGTCTTTTTTTTGATTAAATATGCAAATATGTTAATATGATTTAGATATCAATAAAACCAACCAAATGAAAAAATTAGATAATTTACAAATAGCTAAAGAATTGATTTTTTTAGCATGAACATACAATGCAAAAAAGAAAAAAGAGGATAGTAAAATAATAATAGAAAAAATAGAATCTTATAAAAAAGATATAGATACAACTGAAAAAAATCATAAAACTATATTAAATTTTATTGAAGATATAAAAAATGATTTATTATCATGAAAAGAAATCAATTTAGATTCTAGTAGTAGTGACGAATATATAGAAAATTATTTCATAACAAAAAATGAAATAGATATCTATAATAATCTAATATTACTAAAACAATATAGGGAAGTATTTGATATATTACAAGCAAAAGATAGAGATTTTGAAAAAGTAAGAAATCTTATAACTGAAATAAACTTAAATTATATAAAAAGTTTAAAAGAATTAAATAGTAAAAATATAGCAAAAAATCTACTTATTTTCACTATTTTCACTAGAAACCTACCAACAGAAGCATTTGCTAGATTACACGCTATATTGGCAAAATTTACTATGTTAAAAGAGGAAAAAAAGATAGTAACAACTATGTCAAAAAGTTATAATGCATTTATTAAACAAATAGTGAGTGATTGAATGGAATTTTTCAAAACAAAAACATATAATTACAATTTTTTACATTATAAATTTAATTGAACAGAATTAGAAGTAAAGGATACTATAACAAATGCATCAAAAATATGATATAGAAGTGGAAATCCTGATTATGAATATCAAAAAATCCTTTCAAACATAACAAAAAAAGACTAACAATTGTTAGTCTTTTTTTAAGCATAAACATAATTTATTCTTTTATAAACTTGAAAAGAGTATTCTATACCATTTTCAGTTTCATAATCAGTATAACTTTCTAATACAAAACTTTTAGGAACTCATTCAAAATGAACATCACAATTAAAATCTCATTTTATTTTTGTTATATATATTTTTTCAAGTAATTCACTTTTTAATGCATAATTATAAAGTTGAGCACCTCAAATAACAAAAATATTTTCAACATTTTCTTTTGATTCAAGTTCACTTAAACAATGTTCTAAACTATTAAAATGAAGTAAAAAATTATCAATACTTGATCAAATATCATCTTTTTTTAAATCACTACTCAAAATACAATTAATTCTATCAGAAAGTGGTCTATATTTACTAGGAATAGATTTCCAAGTATTTTTTCACATCACTACAGCATTCATTTTTGCTAAATCGTAAGTTTTACTAGTAAGATTTTTAAAATATTTTAAATCACTAGGTAAATGCCATGCCAATTCTCAAGATTTTCAAATACCATTTTTTTCATCTACAGCAAGAACTAAGCTAAATGTAATATTTTCCATAATTTTATTTTATTAAATACTATACAGCAACTGGAGCTGTTATTCTTTCATGACTTTTATAATTTAAAAGTTCGAAATCATCCCATTCTAGTTTTTCTAAATCTTCTAGAGTTTTTATATCTTTTTTTATTTTTAATTCTGGAAGAGGTAAAGGTTCACGAGATAATTGAAGATTAACTTGATCAATATGATTATTGTAAATATGAGCATCTCAAAGTGTATGAGTAAAAACTCCTGGTTTTAATCCTGTGATTTTTGCAATAAGTAAAAGTAGGGTAGCATATGAAGCTATATTAAAAGGAACTCATAAAAACATATCTGCACTTCTTTGATATAATTGAAGATTTAAAACATTGTTTGTAGTATCAACATTAAATTGAAAAAATGCATGACAAGGAGGTAATAGCATTTGGTCTATTTGAGCTGGATTCCAAGCAGAAATAATTATTCTTCTATTTGTTGGATTTGTTTTTATTTGATTAATTGCATTTTTTAGTTGATCAACTCATTCACTATTAAAATTTCTCCATTGATGACCATATACAGGACCTAAATCTCAATATTGTATTACAAATTGATCATTTTCAGGAAGTGATTTTATTTTTTCTATAAAAAGAGTTTTTTCTTTAAACCAATCTTCACTATATTTTAGAAAAATTTCATTAAGTTCATTTGAATCGATATAATTTTGAAAAGGCCATTCATCCCAAATATGCACATCTCTATCAACTAAATATTTTATATTTGTTTCTCATCTTATAAGCCAAATAAGTTCTACAACTATACCTCTTAAAAATGTTTTTTTAGTTGTTACAAGTGGAAATCATTCTCTTAAATCATATTTTGCTTGCATACCAAAAAGACCTCTCACTCAAGTACCAGTTCTATCATCTTTTCAAATACCATTATCTCTAATATCTTTTAGTAATTCTAAATATTGTTTCATAAGAAAAATATAAAATAATAATTTATAATAATATAATCAAAATAAAGCAAAAGTAAATTTGTAAATAATAAAATATATAAAAAAGTCGGAGTTTCTTTTGCAAAAAGCTATATTTTAAATAGAATAATTCTCGCTTAGATTAATTAATTTTAAAAAAGAGAATGAAAGAAAATAAAAATGATAAAAAGCAAACTCCTAAAAATTTTTGAGTAAAAAAACAACCAAATTTTAAACCATTTGCTATATTAATACTTATAGTACTTATATTATCACTTGTATTACAAACACTTAATAGTGCTCAAAAATACTCTGATAGTGATATAGCATTAAATGAATTAGAACAAAAATTTTTAAGCTGAAGTTATAGTGAAATACTTATAGATTGAAACAAAGCAATAGCTACATTATCTGGAAAAACAGTTGTAGAAAATGGGATAGAAAGAGTTTCTAGAGATATAGTTATACTACCAAAAAATGATTCTATAAATGATTTAGGGTTAAAAAATCCTCAAATACAAACAAAAGTTGCAGTAAAAGATAAAACAAGTGAAGAATTTTGGAATGAAATGCTTCCTACTATTCTTACATTTATACTATTTTTAGTAATATGATTGCTATTATTAGGAAAAATGTGAGGTATGAGTAATAGTGCAATGAGTTTTGGTAAATCTAGAGCTAGATTATACGATAATAAAAAAGATAAAGTATTATTCAAAGATGTAGCTTGAGCAGAAGAAGAAAAAGAAGAATTAAAAGAAATAGTTCAATTTCTAAAAAATCCTAAAAAATTTAAAGAAATTTGAGCAAAAATACCTAGATGAACACTACTTGTTTGACCTCCAGGTACTGGTAAAACTATGCTTGCAAGAGCTGTTGCAGGGGAAAGTGATGTTCCATTTTTAAGTATTTCTGGTTCTGAATTCGTAGAAATGTTTGTTTGAGTTTGAGCTTCTAGAGTTAGAGATTTATTTGCAAGCGCTAAAAAAATTGCTCCAGCAATTATCTTTATAGATGAAATAGATGCAATTGGTAAAAAAAGATGACCTGGAACAGGTGGATGACATGATGAAAGAGAACAAACTCTAAATCAAATATTAACAGAAATGGATTGATTTGATAATGAAACAAACGTAATAGTTATGTGAGCTACAAATAGATCTGATGTTTTAGATAAAGCATTACTTAGACCAGGTAGATTTGATAGAAAAATAACTGTAAACCTACCAAACTTACCAGATAGAGAACAAATACTACAAATTCATGCTAGTACAAAAAAAGTAAATTGAAATATAGATTATAAATCACTTGCATCAAAAACAGTATGATTTTCATGAGCTGACTTATGAAATCTAATGAATGAAGCAGCAATTATTTCAGCTAGAAATGATGAAAAAGAAGTAACAGAAAAAAGAATAACTGAAGCATTTGAAAGACTTGTAATGTGACTTAGAAAAAAATCTCAAGTTATGAACGAGTTTGAAAAAGAACTTACAGCTTATCATGAAGTATGACATGCAATTGTTTGAAAATTACTTCCAAATACTGATCCAGTACATAAAGTATCAATTGTATCTAGATGAGGTGCACTTTGAGTAACTTGGTTTTTACCTGAAAGAGATGCACTACTTGTTTCAAAAGACAAATATTTAGATGAATTAGCAACTCTTTATGGTGGTAGAGCTGCAGAAGAAGTATTTTATTGAAAAGATAAAATCACAACTTGAGCAAGTAATGATATAGAAAGAGCAACTAGTATAGCTAGAAAAATGGTAACTAGATACGGTATGTATCCTGAAATATGAGCTGAAAATTTTGAATGAAAATTAGATTCATATTCTGGAACTGGAGAAAAACCATTTGTATCAGATGAAACTATTAAAAAAATAGATGAAACTGTTAAAAGAATACTTAAAGAAGCTTATGAAAAAGCAGTTAAAATAATAACTGAAAATAAAGAACTTCATGAAAAAATAACAAGAGCTTTACTTGAAAAAGAAGAATTAAGCAAAGAAGAATTTGATTCATATTTTGCATAACAAAAAAAACTAGTATTTTACAATACTAGTTTTTTATTTTTTCAGGTTTAAAATAAGCTAATTCACAAATTTTTCATTTATTCATCATATGAATACATCTACTGTTTTCTCACAAAGATAAACAATGAGAAAAACTCATATTATTATTTCAATCCAAGACAAAATCTACCTCTAAACAAGTTTCATTACATGATAACTTAACTGCACCATCTTTTATAAGAACAAATCACTCAAACAAAGTATCTGTTCATTTAGGTAATTCTAATCCAGTTGATTTCAATTCAACAAGTCACATATATATTTATTATTTTTAAGAACTAAATAATAGATATAAAAATCAATAAGTCAAATTTTATAATCAATAATTATTGATTTAATAAGTATTATAAATAAAATATGTTCAAATTTTAGATATTAATAGATTTAAATGCACGAGATAATAGACGCAATTGTAAATATAGTGTGAGATATGTGATATACTGGGATATTTTTAATGATGGTTTTAGAATCTAGTTTTTTTCCATTTCCAAGTGAAGTTGCAATGATTCCTGCTTGATACTTAGCTAGTACATGAGTAATGAATTTTTATATAGCATTATTTATATGAACTCTATGAGCACTTGTATGAGCAAGCATAAACTATGTATTATGATATTATCTATGAGATAAAGTTATAAAAAAACTTATAAATAAATACGGAAAATACTTGTTTATAAAAATAGAACATTACGAAAGATCAGAAAAATATTTTAAAGAACATTGAGTAATAACTACATTTCTAGCTAGATTTATAACAGTTATAAGACAACTAATAAGTCTACCTGCATGAGTTTTTAAAATGAATATTCCAAAATTCTTGTTTTATACTTGATTATGAGCATGATTATGGAATTTAATGCTTATGTTAATTGGTTATGTGGCTTGAGAAAATAGGGAATTAATAGCTAAATATAGTAAAGAATTACTTATATCTGGTTTAGCTTTTGTAGTAATTATTTGAATAATTTACTATTTTGTTAATAAAAGAAAATGAAAATAAATAGTTTAAATGATTTAAAAAATAAAAAGATAGCTATTTTGGGGTATTGACTTGAAGGGAAGTCTACCCTATCTTTTTTGATGAAATTATGAATCAAAGATATAACTATACTTGATAAAAAGGAAATTAATGAAAAAAATCTAAATTTTAACTATATAACTTGAGAAAATTATCTAGATAATTTAAGTAGTTTTGATTTAATCATTAAAGCACCTTGAATATCTCCATATCAAAATAATCTAGAAAAATTCTACGAAAAAACCACAACTCAAACAGAAATATTTACAAGTTTATATAGCTGAAAAATCATCTGAATAACTTGAACAAAATGAAAATCTACTACTTCAACCATATTATATTTAGCACTTCAAAATGCATGATATAAGGTGAAATTAGTATGAAATATATGAACACCTGTACTTGATGAAATAGATATAATAAATGGTGAAAAATATGATTATATAGTATATGAAATGTCATCATATATGCTAGAATGAATAGATCCAAATCTATACATATGATTCATAAATAATATATATAATTGTCATCTTGATTGGCATAATTGAATGTGAAATTATAGTCATGCAAAATTAAATATAATAAAAAAATCAAAACATAAAGTTGTAAATATTGAATTAAAACAAATGCTTTCAAATAGCGAAAATATAGAGTTTTTTTGAGATAGTACAAATTACTTATACAAAGAAAAATCGTTTTTTGTAGACTGAAAAAAAATATTAAATGACGAATGATTTTTATTACAATGAGATCATAATAAACTTAATATTGTTTGAATAATAGCTATATTAAAACAAATAAAAAAAGATAAATTTTGTTCACCATGGATTTTTTCTAGACTTATAAATTGACTTAAAAATAGCTTAGAATCGTTTAAATGACTACCACATAGACTCGAAGAAATATGAATCTACAAAAATATACTTTTTATAGATGATGCAATTGCAACAACACCTGAATCAACAATTGCTGCAATAAAAACATATGAACACAAAATTTGAACATTGTTTTTATGATGATATGATTATGGTTTTGAATTTGATGAATTAGTAAAAACTATAAAAAAATATGGAATTAAAAATTTAGTTTTATTTCCAGAATCTGGCGAAAAAATACTCTGAGATTTAAGTAGTTTTAATTACGATAATGAATTTAAATTTAATCACGATTGATATGAATTCAATATTTTAAAAACTAGATCTATGGAACAAGCAATTATTTTTGCTTATAAAAATACTCCTGAATGAAAAATATGTTTATTATCAAATGCATCTGCAAGTTATGGTTTATGGTCATGATATATTGAAAAATGAAACCAATTTCAAGAATTTGCTAAAAAACATAGTAATAATTAGTTTTTCTAGGTAATCTAATTAGCAAAATAAATTAAAATCGCTTAAAACGCAGAATTTCGAGTTTTACCTTTAAAATGGCTTATTTAAGCCATTTTATTTTTATGAATTTTAGGGGAAAATGAATATATATCAAAAATAATGGTTTTATATATAAAATAATATAAAACTGGGAATATAAAATATTTTCTAAAATGTTTTTTGTTTTTTTAAATATTTTTCTTAAAAAAATATTTTTATAAATTTAAATATTAAAATAAATCTATATTTAAAAAATTCAAACAATTAGAGGAGTATATTACGAAATATATATTAGTTAACATAATGTAACTTATGTGTATTAAATATTGTATACAAATAAAAAGAACCTGTTTTTAACAGATTCTTATATAAGTCATTTTTCTTGTAATTTTTCAATACTTGATTTCATTGTATACATTCAATCAGCCATTCCTGTTTCTATTGATCAATCAATTTGATGTAATACTCATTTTCTTATCATATTTGAAATTCAAATATTGTTTACTAATAATTCAGTTGCTAAAACTCTACCTTTATTATCTTTTGTTTTTAGTAAATCTTGCCATATAATTCAAATTAGCGAATCTGCTAATTGTGATCTAATATGTTCTTTTTCATCTCATGGAAACATATCTATTATTCTAGATACAGTTCTTGCAGCTCAAGATGTATGAAGTGTTGCAATTACAAGATTTCAAGTTTCAGCAGCTCTAAGTGCTAATCTAAATGTTTCCAAATCTCTCATTTCTCAAATCATTATAACATCACTTGCTTGTCTTAGTGCGTACTTTAAACCATTTTCAAAGCTTTTTGTATTTACTCACACTTCCCTTTGCTCTATTAAAGATTTATTATTATTAAAAACATATTCAATTGGATCTTCAACTGTAATTATATGTTTTGACATATTAGCAGAAATTACATCAATTAATGCTGACATTGTAGTTGATTTACCTGATCAAACAGAACCAGTAACTAAAAGTAAACCATTTTTTCTTTTAATTAATTCAAGTAGTTTTTCAGGTAATCCTAAATCTCTAAAACTTGGTAATTTTGTTTTAATTGGTCTAAAAACAGCTCACATTCAACCTTTTGAAAAAAATACATTTACTCTAAATCTAGAATACCCTTTTAAATCAATTGGAAAATCTAATTCTAAATTATCTTTTAATAATTGTTTTTGTTTTTCATTCATTATAGAAGATAATTCTTGTGATAAATCTGATGCTGAAAATACATCATAATCTTCAAGATATACAACTTCACCATAAATTTTAAGTACAGGCTTAGCTCAAGATGACAAAATTATATCTGATGCATCTTTTTCTAAAGCTTCTTTTAATATTTCTACTATAGCCATATATGTTTTTTATAAATAATATTGTAAATATAATATCATAAATATAATAATATACAAAATATAACTAAATAAAATATGGGTAAAAAAGCATTTTCATTAATTGAAGTAGTTGTTGCAACATGAATTCTATCTATAGCTGTTTTTTGAGTCTATAAAATGATTTGAGAAAACAATAAAATAATAAATAATTCTAATAATTTTTTAAACAAAACAGCACTATTTCCTGTTTTAGAAACTTGTATAGAGCAAAGTTGAGTTACTAGTTGAATAATATATATAGATTTATGAAGTGATTTAAAATCATGCGATACAAATAGTAGTGAAGTAATAAATAAAATTGATAATGTGGAATATGTATTAAAAGCTGAAATGGTAAATAATTTATCAAAAACTAGAATATGGGATACAAGTATTTTTTCAAATTTCTCGTGAACAAGTAGTTGAATTTACATGCAAAAAAAATAGGCGAAGACTGCATTTCTTCCCTATTTCTATATAATTTCAACCAATTCCTTTTGTTCTGAAGATGTCATATATCAGACATATTTCATAAAACTAAGTTTTTCTGAATCAGTCATAACTTCTGATGATGCTATCCTATCTAACACTGCATCATCAACTTTTATTTCTTGTTTTCACATATTTTTTTATATTATAGAATATAATACTAGTTAGTAGGAGTTAGTTCTCCTAGAAAGTAAATTAAGTATACATATATATTATGCTATATTTTTAATAAGCTGTCAAATAATATCTTTACTTTTTATATATTTATTTTAAAATATGATAATATTATGAATTGATCCTGGGACAACAACTGTTGGTTTTGCTCTAATTAAAAAGGAAAATACAAAAATAGAATTACTTGATTATTGAGTTTTTAAAACTACTCCAAAAATTGATTTATCACTAAAAATATTAGAAATATGAAGTGATATAAATCATATAATAAGTAAATATAATCCAGAGGTATTAAGTATAGAAAAACTATTTTTTCAAACAAATACAAAAACAGCAATAGATGTAGCTCAAGCAAGATGAGTAGTAATATATGAAGCTATAAAATCATGATTAAAAATACAAGAATATACTCCTCTACAAGTTAAGAAAGCAATAACATGAAATTGAAACGCAAACAAAATTCAACTTCAAAATGCGATTAAAATCCTTTTTTGAATGGATAGTATCCCTAAACCTGATGATGCTGCTGATGCGATATGACTTGCATATATGTGATGATTAAATTCAAATCAAATAAATAATTGATTTTAATATTATTTTAATATAATTTAATAGTTATTTTTAATTAAAAAATATGGATAAGATATTATACGATGATGAAACTAGTTCATTAAGACCTAATGATAAAAAAGAAATCTATGATTTAGATTTAGTAAGTCATATGGATAGATATTGAATAGATATTAGATCTTTACTGGAAAAAACAAAGAATTAATTAATATAATTCTTTATAAGGACCTAGCTTAATTAGAAGAGTGCTCAGATTCCGACCCTGAGAGAC
>CALMJA010000089.1 GCA_937864295.1 uncultured Candidatus Altimarinota bacterium
GTTACTAGTCTTTTTCTGTATTTTTTAACTCAAGGGAAGTTTTTTACATATTGTACTAAGTGTTTTCTTATCTCTAAACTTCATTTTTTTTCTCATTTTGTCTCGTTTAGTTTCTCAGCATGAAACTCCATAGCTTCCAGTATTTCAGATAGAGTAGGATGATAAATTCAATCTATAAAATTTTCTCTTTTAACACCTGTTTTTTCTATGAATTCATCATCATTTATTTGAGGTTCTCATATAAAACACCAAGGATTTCAAAAACTAGCTCTTCCTAGCATTATACCATCAAGTTCTTTAACTTTATTTATTCAATCAGTATAATTTGCTATATCTCAATTACAAATTACAGGTATTGATACATGTTTTTTAAGCTCATAAATATTTGTAAAGTCAGCATGTCCAGTGTATGCTTGTTTTGCTGTTCTACCATGAATAGTTACTAAACTTGCTCAAGCATTTTCAAGTCATTTAACGAAATTTATCAGATTTTGATTTCAGTCAAAACTAAGTCTTGTTTTTACACTTATTGGTAGATGTGTTGCTTCGTGCATGTGTTTTACTATTTCAAAAGCAGTTTGTTCATTTATAAGTAAACAAGAACCATGTCAGCTTCTAACTACTTTTTTAGCTGGACATCACATATTTATATCTATTCAAGCTATATTGTACTTACTTTCGCTTATTATTTTTGCTGCATTTGCAAATATAACAGGGTCTTTTCAAAAAATTTGAATAATAAGTGGATCTTCCATTTCTGTGTGTGGTAACACACTATCAGCTAAAAATCTAGAGTGTATTAATCAATCTGCACTATAAAATTCGCTTACACAAAAAATATGAGGTGAAACCCTCTTCATTGCTTGTCTATATGCACTATCTCAGTATCAGTCCATAGGAGCCAGAAAAACTAGTTTTTCATTTTTTTCTAATTGTTTTTTCCAGAAATCTTTCATTTTTGTATTTAATTTATTATTGTTTTGCAGATTTTATTTAAAAATACTAAAAAAGCAAAAATATATATATGAGCTTTTTTCAATTAAAGTCAAGCTTTTAAATTTGTAATTATATCTTATTTTATGATATAATTTTTTTAGCTTATTAATTTAACTTTTCGATATGGATTTAAATATGGTTGTGAAAGAAAAGAAGGAGAAAAATATTTTACTTAAAAAGAAATTTGGTTTACCATCTAAAGATAAGGCTCTAGGTCTTATAAAAATAAATAATAAAGTCCTTATAAAGGATTTAAGAGATGGTTTACTTGTTTTACCTGCTTGATTTGTATTGGAAATTGCATGAGTTGAAACAGAAAAATTGGGTGAAAACATAATTGCAACTGCAAAAATTGATGAAAATGATTTAATTTGATTTGATTTTATTGTTTGTGAAGATTCTATAGATAATTTAAATAAATATTTAGAATTAGGAATAACTCCTATTATTTCTACAAAAAATCATTTAAACTCTATATTAAAAGAATTTAATCCTGTTAAAAATGAAGGTAATTCATATTTATTTGAGTCACTTGATAAATGGTCAATCTTTTATTCTATTGTTAGATATTTAGAAAATTATAAATTTCCATTTGATAATAAAAATTTGGTAAAAAATGTGATTAATTTATAAAAAAATCTTGTAAAATTTTACAAGATTTTTTTATTGTTTTTCAATATTTTGTTTTACTAAATTTTTAGTTTCTATTTTTTTTACTATTATTTTTAAATCAGTTCTTTTTCTAAAATTATAAGCAGTTAATTTAAATCCATCAACTTCTCTTAAATTCATTACTCTTAAATATTCAGGAAATTCTATAGTTCAAAAATCATCAGTTTTTGTTAATTCATACATTCTTAAATCTCATAAATTTGAATTATTTCTTACATTTATATTAAATCAAATACTTTCATTTTTAATTACTTTATTTAATTCTTCTTCGAATATACTTATAGGTAATGTTCAGCTGTAAAATGATTTTGGAATTAAATTAAAATACATCTTTCATCATTTTTTTAATAATAATTCACAAATAAATTTTATTATTTTAAACCTATCTCATAAATATTGACTTACTTGATTCATAAAAATTATTGATTGATTATTTTGTCATAATTTTTCTTGTATTGTTATTAAAAAATCATCATCTTCTAAATCTCAATTTAAAAAATTTACTCAAAATTCATTTATTGTATCTAAATCTATTTTATTTAAAATTATTTTATTTTCAGGAATTCATTTTTCTATCAATTTTCATTTTAAATCTATTATTGCAGTAGAATTATTTCATCATATATCAAGTAAAGATAATTCACCGTATTTATTATATAATTCTATACTACTTTTAACTAATTCATCTATATTTATCATCAATCGTTCTTGATAATTTTCTTTAGAATTTCATCTTTTTTCTAAACTTCTTCAGTTTTGAGGTAATAAATTTATACCATAATTTGCTCCAGAATTAATCATTTTTTTAGAAATTATAATTATATTATTTTAATTTTACTAGATAATTTTATTTAAGTCAAAAAGGTACTATAAAAAGAAAAATTACTTTTTCTTTTGACTTAAATATAAAAAAGATTAAAAAGTTAAGCAGTAATTTTTAATATCTATAGTTATGGCAAAAAATTTAGTTATTGTGGAATCTCCTGCAAAATGAAAAACTATTGAAAAATTTTTATGACCTGACTATAAGGTTGTTGCCTCTATGTGACATATCAGAGATTTACCTGTTAAAACTCTTTGAATAGATATAGAAAATGGTTTTGCTCCAGATTATGGTATCACAGATGAAAAGAAAAAAACAGTAGATGGTTTAAAGAAACTTGCTAAAGAATGTGGTGAGATTTGGATAGCAACCGATGAGGACCGCGAATGAGAAGCTATTGGTTGGCATCTTTGTCATACTTTAAATGTAAATCCTGCAACAACTAAAAGAATTGTATTTCATGAAATCACAAAAAAAGCTATAACTCACGCTATAGAACATCCTAGAACAATTGATTTAAATTTAGTTGATGCTCAACAAGCTAGAAGAATACTGGATAGACTAGTTTGATACAAAGTAAGTCCTGTTTTATGGAAAAAAATAAGAAAATGATTATCAGCAGGTAGAGTTCAATCTGTTGCTGTAAAATTAATAGTTGAAAAAGAAAGAGAAATACTTGCTTTTAAACCTGAAGAATCATGGAAAATAAGTGTAGAATTATCATATGGTAATTTTAAATTTATATCAGTATTATCAAAAATATCTTGAAAAGTTAAAACTTTTAAATCAAAAGAAGAGGTTGAAAAATTACTTTCAGTTCTTTATGATGATTTAAATTCATTAAAAGAATCAAAAAATAAAAAAGACAATTTAGAATTATCTATTTTTTGAGACATAGAATTTGTTTTGGTTGATAGTATTAAAAAAGATAGTAAAAGATCTCCATGAGCTCCATTTACTACTTCTACACTTCAACAAGAAGCATCTAGAAAATTTGGTTTTTGAGTAAAACAAACAATGATGATTGCTCAAAAACTTTATGAAGGTATGGAATTATGAAATAATGAAAGACAAGGTTTGATTACTTATATGAGAACAGATAGTTTAAATTTATCAGAGCAAGCAAAAATACAAGCAAAGGAAGTGATAGAAAAAGATTTTTGAAAAACATATCATAAAGATAGAGATTATAAAACAAAATCAGCATGAGCACAAGAAGCACATGAGGCTATTAGACCAACAGATTTATCAAGAACACCTGAAAGTTTAGTCTCAATTTTGGATGCAACTCAATTAAAATTATATACTCTTATATGGAAAAGAACTCTAGCATCTCAAATGAGTGATGCTGTTGTTGAAGTAACTACTTTTTCTTTTTCTCCTACAAAAGCACAAAATCAATTATGGATAACAAAATGAGAAGTTATTAAATTTGATTGATTTATGAAACTTTATATAGAATCAACTGATGATGAAAATGAAGATTTAGAAGAAGATGGATGAGTATTACCAGATATAGAATTGTGAGAAAAAATTATTTGAAAGTGAATAAAATGAACTCAAAATTTTTCAAGACCACCTTCTCGTTATACTGAAGCCTCTCTTGTTAAAAAATTAGAAAGTGAGGGGATAGGTAGACCATCTACTTATGCTCCAACTATTTCAACTATTATAGATAGATGATATATAGAAAAAGTAAATAAAAAACATCTTGCTCCAACAGAAGTTGCATATACTGTAAATGATTTCTTGCAAGAATATTTTAAAGATATGATGGATTATAAATTTACATCAAAAGTAGAATCAGAATTTGATGATATAGCTACATGAAAAGAAACTTATGTTTCTATGCTTGATAGATTTTGGAATAGTAGTTTAAAAAAAGATTTAGAACACGCAGGAGATAATGCAGAAAAAGTAATAGAAAAAGTTTGAAAAGCTTGTCCTAAATGTAGTAGTGAACTTATATATAGACATAGTAAAAATGGTAAATTTATAGGTTGTTCTGCTTATCCTGAATGTGATTTTATAGATCAACCAGAATGAGAAAAAGATGCATTGGCTGATTTAAGAAAAAAATATGAATGAAAACCTTGTCCAGATGGAATAGAATGAACTATTGTAGTAAAAACTGGTAGATTTTGACCATTTCTTGCTAGTAGTGAATACCCAAAAGTAAAATGGATAGGTAAAATAAAAGATGATAAAGAAGAAATACTAGAAAATTTATTAAAAGAAAAATGACTTTTAGTTGATAATGAAACAGGTGAAGAACTTGTTTTGAAAAATAGTAAAAGATGACAATTTTTAGCAGCAAAAAATTATCCAGCAGTTAAAATAGCAAAAAATATTCCAAAAGATATATGGGATGAATTAAATAAAAGATTAGAAGAAAAAAATGCATTAGAAGAAGAAAAAAAAGAAGTTTAAACTTCTTCTTTTTTTGACATAAAATTTAAAGTATGATTTAATATAATAGTATTATAAAATAATCATATTTATATGAAATTTCTAAAAAAATTTAAAAAATCATTAAAAAACTGCAAAATTTTAAAACCACAATATACTAGATGGACTATTGTTTTATTATTATCGCTAGTAATTTGATTAAAAATAATTGAAAATACTTCAAATGAATTATATGATATTATTTTATCTACTCCTGAAATAACTGAATTCACTCAAATTCAAGATAATGCATATCTATTTTTTATGTAATTTATAAAACTAAATTTTGAAAAAATAAGCTTGTTGGTATAATGCCAATAAGCTTATTTTTTAACTTAAAAATTAGTAATATGACAACATATTATTTAGGTGTACGAGTCCTTTAAATTTACTAACAAGCAATTAACTAAATTTAATAATTAACTTAAACACTATGACAAATAATTGAGAATTTCCAAAAAAATATGATCCTAAAAGTTTTGAAGAAAAACTATATGCATCTTGGGAAAAAAATGGTAGATTTAAACCTAAAATATCAACAACTGGTGAAAACTTTTATATTCCTATGCCACCACCAAATGTAACTTCTAAATTACATGTATGACATTCTGTTATGCTTACTTTAGAAGATATCATGACTAGATATCATAGAATGAAATGAGACAGTACTCTTTTATTACCAGGTACAGATCATGCCGGTATTTCAACACAAGTAAAAGTAGAAGAAAAATTGGCAAAAGAATGAAAAAATAAACATAATATATCAAGAGAAGAATTTCTTTGAGAATGTTTTGATTGGACAAAAAAATATGGTTGAGAAATACAAAGTCAATTTAGAAAAATGTGAGCAAGTTGTGATTGGTCAAAAGAAAAATTCACAATGGATCCTGATATGAATGAAAAAGTAAATAAAGCATTTGTAGATTTATATAATAAATGACTTATTTATAAAGGTGAGTATATGGTAAATTATGATCCTGTTTTAGATACTGTAGTATCTGATCAAGAGGTAATTTATAGAGAAGAAAAAGGTAAATTATATCATATTACTTATTTTGTTTCATGAAGTGATAATGAAATAGTAGTTGCTACAACTAGACCAGAAACTCTACTTTGAGATGTTGCTGTTGCTGTTCATCCAAAAGATAAAAGATATAAAAAATTACTTAAAGCAGGTAAAAAACTTATTTTACCTATCATAAATAAAGAAATTCCGCTTATTGCAGATGAAATGGTAGATATGGAATTTTGAACTGGTGCAGTAAAAATAACTCCTGCTCATGATCCAAATGATTTTGAAGTAGCAAAAAGACATGATTTACCATTAAATAAAGTAGTTTTATGAAAAGATGGTAAAATGACTGATGTTTCAGGTATATTTGCTGGTCAAGATTTTATGACAGCTAGAGCAAATATAGTTGAATTATTAAAATCAAAATGAAATCTAGTTAAGATAGAAGAACATACTTCAAAAGTAGGTTATTGAGAAAGAAGTCATGCTAAAATTGAAACTATTATTTCAAAACAATGGTTTGTAAAAATAGAACCTATTGCTAAAAAAGTAATTGCAGGTTACAAGAAAAAAGATTTTGAAATAGTTCCAAAAAGATTTAATAAAACATTTGAAGATTGGATTTATAATCTAAGAGATTGGTGTATATCAAGACAACTTATTTGGTGACATCAAATTCCAGTTTGGTATGGTTCTGATGGAGAAATGTTTTGTGCAGAAAATGAAGAAATGGCTTATGAAACTGCAAAAGCTCATTATAAAAATGATTCAATTGTACTTACAAGAGATAAAGATGCACTAGATACTTGGTTTTCTTCAGCTTTATGGCCATTTGCAGTTCTTGATTACAATATGGATGATATATCAAGTCAAAATGACTTAGTAAAACAATTTTATCCTTCTTCAGTTTTAGAAACTGGACATGATATAATATTTTTCTGGGTAATTAGAATGCTTTTATTTTGATATGAGTTTACAGATCAAACACCATTTAAAACTATTTATTTACACTGACTTGTTAGAGATAAAATAGGTAGAAAAATGAGTAAGAGTTTAGGAAATTGAGTAGATCCAGTTGATATGATTGAAAAATATGGTACTGATGCACTTAGATTAACTCTTTCTATTTGAAATACACCTTGAAATGACTTGAAATTTGATGAAGAAAATGTAGAAAATAATATGTTTTTTATAAATAAATTGTGGAATGCATCTAGATTTGTTTCTACAAATTTAACTTGAGTTGAAACAGATATAAAAAAAATAGAAGCTGAGTTATCAAAAAATTATGATTCTTTAATGTTTCATGAAAAATGGATTTTATCTAGAGTTAGATATTTATCAGATTTAGTTTCTAATTCTATGGAAACTTTTGAATTTTCAGATGCAGGACAAGAACTTCAAACATTTACAAAAAATGAATTTTGTGATTACTATATAGAAGAATTTAAACTTACAAAAGAAACTTCAAAATATTGAGATAAAGTAATTACTTTTGTTTTGAATACACTTTTAAAACTTTGGCATCCATATATCCCTTTTGTTACAGAAGAAATATATGCTAGATTAGGTTTTTCTTGAGATTTAATAGATGCTACTTGGTGAAAAGTAACTCTTCCTAGAAATGAAAATCTAGAAAAAGATAATGCACTTGTTTTTGATGTAATTAGAGAAATAAGAGCAATTAGAGCTGATAATAATATATTACCAAATAAAACAATTGGTTTAAAGATTTATGCTAAACAAAAAAATAAAGAAATATTGAGTGAGGTTTTAGAACTTATTGCTTGAATTGTTAAAGCTGATAGTTTTGAATTAGTTGAAAAAAAACTAGATGGAGATAATTATGCTTTTTGAGTTATAAAAGCATGAGTTGAAGTTTTTGTTGATACTTCAAATGCACTAGATGTTGATAAAGAAATTGAGAGAATAAAACTTCAAATAGATGATACAAAAGAATATATTTCTATTTTAGATAAGAAATTATTAAATGAAACTTTTATTAGTAAAGCTCCTGAAAAATTAGTTAGAGCTGAAATGGAAAAAAAGGAACAAGCACTTGATAAACTTAGAAAATTAGAAGAAAAAATTAATAAACTAGTAAAATAAAAAAATGTAAAGCAGAAATAAAAAAGCAAATTTTATTTCTGCTTTTTTGCTTTATAATTCAAGTATTATAATATAAAAAATTTTTATGAAAAAAATATTATTATTTTTATTGTTTTCCATTTTTACTTTTTGTTTTTCCTATGCTGATGATACTGAGAAAGTTGTTGAGAAAACTGAAATTAAATCAATTCTTTATGATGGTAATATAAGTTCTAATTCTGAAATTAGATTAACAGGTACAAAATTAGGTACTTGTACTCATTTAATTTTTAATGATCAAACAATATATTTTAAAACATCTTCAGAAACTTCATTAAATTTTCCATTTTCAAAATTAAATACTTATAATTGAACTTTTTATGTTGTTTGTTGAAGTATAAAATTATGACAAACATTTTCTATTCCTTTAATTGAATCAGTTGAATATTCGAGTGATAATAATAGTAGATCTATTATTATTAAATGAAAAAATTTAAACTGATGAAAAGTAACCTTAGATAATGGTACTTTTACATTAGATTCTCAAAATCCTACAAGTATTTTATGAAAAATATCTGAAAATTTTAATAAGACAACATTATATGTTACTGTATGAAATTTAAAATCAAATTTATTTGATACAAAAATTAAAATTCCAAAAATTAATTTTATTCATTGAGAAAATTGATTTTATGAATGAAATTATGTTTATGTTTATTGAGAAAATTTATCTGCGTATGGAGATACTAAAATATATTTATGAGATAAAAAAATTATTACTGATTTTATTGTTTTAAATTGATGAAATACTTTAAAATTTAAATCAGATAATTTATTATGATCTTATGATTTAAAAGTATATTCAAATGGTTTTCTATCAGATCCATTAAAAATATCAATTTATGGAAATAGACCAAATATTACAAGTGTTATTGAGAAATATGATTCTCAAAATGGATATTTATTATATATATATTGAAAAAATTTCCCAACTATTAGTAGTGATTTTAAGGCTATAATTAATTGAACTAAATATGATATATTAAGTTCTGATGATGAACTTATAACAATTAAATGATATACACTTGAATCATGAAATAATCAAGTTTCTGTTCTATCTTCTTGAATTTATTCAAATTCTGTTAATTATGTAAATTTAAAATCAAAATTACCAGATATTACTTCTGCTTCTATTTGAAATATTGAATGAGGTGTTAGAAGTATATTATTAAATTTAACTAATTTTAGTGGTTCAGATATTATTTTTCTTGATAATGCTCAAATAAAACCTGTTTCATGTACTTCTTGAGTATGTAGATTAGAATTAAGACCTGAAGTTATAAAATGAATATTTAGAGTTGGTAGATGAAAATATATTTCATCAAATTATGTTTCTTTTAATTTAACTGAAAAATATCAACCATATATAGAAGAAATTAAATTTCCATCTTGAATATCTGTTTGATCACCTTTTGAAATAAAATGAAAAAATTTTTACGAATCAAGTATTTCGGGTTCAAATTTCTTTAAGAAAAAAGACTCAGGTTCACTTGATATTGAAGTTAGTGACGGGTTAATTAAATGAAAAATCGATAGTGATATAAATTTAAATACAACTTCATCAATATCTATAAATAAATATTGATTATCATATTCTTTTAATTTTTCTTGAAAAGATTCAAAAAATATTATATATGGTAGTCCTTTTGTATATTGATATAAATCAAGTGATTTTATTTCTAAAATATGATCAAAAATAACGTTAAATTGAAAATGATTTAAAGAAGGAGATATTGTATTTTTATGAACTTATAAAACTAAATTAAATATAACAGATAATTCTTTCATATTACCTCAATGATTATCTAAATGACTGATAAGTGCATATATTCAAAATATTGATTGATATAATTCTAATTCATTTAATATATTTGTATCATGAGATAATGATACAAATAGTACAAAAATAAACATTAATGATTTAAATAATAATACATTTTATGTTGATTCTATTTCAACTAATGATATTGTATATAGTTTTGATTTTAATAATGTTATTGATAATCTAAGAATTAATAGTATTACTTTTGATTTTAAAAGTGATTTATCATCAAATGATTTATGATTATATTCATTATATTATGGATCAACATTATTATGAATAAATCAAGTAAATAATTTATGAAAACTAAAATTTGATTATTCATTTGAAGTTCCATTAAATTCAACTGCTAATAAATTTATTCTTTATAAATTTAATCCATATTCAAAAAATTGAAATTATGATATTAAATTATCAAATATTGAATGAAAATATATAAATTATACTGATTTATCTTTTGATTGAATATATCCAGTATCAACTATTAAAAATTTTATTAATTCTCAAATGTGAACTAGTTGTATTGATATTCAGTCAAGTAATGTTAATTGTAATTCATTTTTACAATGAACATATAATTTAGTAAATGAATCTATTAAAAATACATGAAATACAATAGTGCCAACACAAGATATTAAAACTACTGAAAATAATCAAGTAATTAATCCTATTAATAATAATATTACTTCGGAAAAAGATTACTCAATTTATGTTTCAAAAGCAAAATCACAAGTAGTTAAAAATTTAATTATTAGTAGAACGGATTTAAATAAAACTAATTCATGAAAAAAATATTCAACTCAACTTGATATTTTAATTCCAAAAATGACAGATTCTAAAAAATATCAATTGTTACAAAAAATTACTTTAACTAAAAAGTCTTTAGCTTCTAATAATTCATCTAAATATATAGAAATTAAAAAATTATTAAATTTTATGGAATCAAGACTTGAATTAGAACTTTTAAATTAAAAAGAAAATATTTTCTTTTTAAAATTTATTTATTAATAATAATTTATGAAAAAAATATTTATTATTTTATTTTTTAGTTTTATATATTTTAATTCTGTTTTTTGATTAGATGATACTCAAATAATAAAAATTTGATATACTTGAAATTTATCAAATGATACAATAGTTACTTTAACATGAAAATGATTTGATTTATGTGAATCATTATCTATTGATTCAAAAAAAATACCAATAAATACACAAAATTCAACAACAATTACTTTTAAGTTTAGTGACTTATTAGTGTATAGTTGAAAACTTAATTTGAATTGTTCATTAAAAAATTATTCATTTCAATTTAATTTTCCTTATATTGAAAAATGAGTTTATGATATAAATAATAATTTAAGAGAAGTTGAATTAATTTGATTAAATTTTAATGGATGAAATGTAGTTTCTAAATGATGAACATTTAAAACAAATTTTATTGGTTGAACTATGGCTGAAGGAACTTTAGCAGAAACAACAAATAGTGATGAAATTTATATTACTGTTTGATGATTAAGTTCTAATTTAATAAAACTCGGTTTAGAAACTCCAAAAATTGATTTTGTTTATAGTGAAAACTGATTATTTGAATGAGAAGATATTTATATTTATGGAAAAAATTTAGACTTTTATAAAAATTCTAAATTGTATTTATGAGATAAAAATATAACAGATTTTAAAGTACTTGAAAATTGAAATATTATAAAATTTAATTCTCTTTGATATCAATGAAATTTTGATGTTTATATAATAAGTAATGGTTTTAAATCTAATATATTAAAAATATTTATTTATTGAAAAAAACCTGTTATATCAAATGTTATGGAAAAATATAATGAAGAATCAGGTACTCAATTATATGTATACTGAACATGATTTTCTAGAGATTTGGTAAAAACAGAAGTATTTATAAATTGAAAAAAAGCTACAATTAAAGACATAAAAGAAGATTATATTTTAATTACTCAATATTCTTTAATTCCTTGAAATAATTATGTAACCATTTCATCAAACTGATATTTTTCTAATGCAGGTAATTATTTTTATAAAAATTGATCATTACCAGAAATTACTACAATAGATGTTGAAAATTCTGAAGAATGAAAAAGAAGTATTAAAATATATATGAATTGATATGTTTCTACAACTGATAAAATATTATTTAATTGATCTGCTGTAACTCCAATTGCCTGTGCCGCATGAATGTGTAGAATAGAAATTGATAAAAAAATATTAAAATGAGATTTTAGAGTTTCAAGATGAGAATATAAATCTAAAAATATTATTTCTTTTGATTTAACAGAAAAATACCAACCTTATGTTGAATATATTAGAATAAGAGAAACATTAGAAAAATGATCTAGAATTGAAATATATTGAAAAAATTTTTTTGATTCAACAATTTCAAGTTCAAATTTATTTTCAAAAGATGATAAATGAGCTATAGAGATAGAAGTTTCAGATTGATTAATAAAATGAAAAATTGCAAATGATTATAATATATCTAGTAATAGTAGTATAACTATTTCTAAATATTGATTAAATTATACTTTTACTTTTGGTAAAACTAATTTTAAAGATGGATATATTTATGCTACACCTTTTATTATAGGATTAAAATCTAATGATTATATATTAAAAGAATGAAGTATTGTAACATTAAATTGAATTTGATTTAAAGTATGAGATGTTGTTAATATATGATGACAAAAAACTACTTTAGATATTAAAACAAACACTTTTGTTATCCCTACATGAATTACAAAATGAGCTTGAACATTATTTATTGAATCAGAGGATAAATTAAAATCAAATAATTATAAAGTTTTTTTATATTGATATGACTCAGAAAAAACGATTAAGGTTGATTATAAAGATTTATGAGAATTAAATTATGATGTCAATAAATGATATAATTTAAAAGATGTTGTTTATAAAGCAGAGATAAATAGTAATTTAGATGATTTAATTATTAATAAAGTAAAATTTAATATAAGCTGATTGAATGAAAAGTGATTATTCTCATTGTATTTAGATTGAACTTTTATTTGAGATGCATTTTTATCACAAGATTGAACTTTGATTTTTGATAATAATTTTATTATAAATAAATTATCTTGAGTTAAAACTCTATATCTATATTCAAAGTCATCAACTACTACTGATTGAACATATAATGTTTTACTTAGCTTAATTGAATGAAAATATGTTAATTATACAGAATTAAAACCTGAATTTTCTTTGTCATTACTTTCTAGTAAAGTAAATTTTAAAAAAAGTAATATTAGTAAATGTATTGATTCTGATGCACAAAAATTAAATTGTAATAGCTTTTTACAATGAAAATATATAACATCTACTCAAACTAAAACAGAAATAAAAGCAGAAACTCCATCTGTAATAGTTAAAAGTCCTGTAACTAATACAACTTCTAATTATTTTGAAATAACTACATCAGGTGAAGAAATAATTGATAAAATTACAAGTTCAAAAGTTGAATTATCATTAAGTTCAAAATGAAAAAAATATATTTCACAATTAGATGTTTTATTACCAAAAATTCCTAAAGATAATCAATATAAATTATTAAAAAAGATTTATATTTTAATTGATAAACTATCAGCTAGTACTTCATCTAAAAATGCTGAAACTATTAGATTATTAAATTATATGGAAGCTAAATTAGAATATGAATTAACAAAATAAAAAAGAAAGAAAAATCTTTCTTTTTTATTTGCCAAAATAATTAAAAAGTATATATTATATTTAATAGAAATAAATAAAAAATATGAAAAAAGTTTTAACTACATTGATTTTAGTTTTCTCACTATTTACAACTTCTTTTGCAGAATATTCTAATGATGAAGAAGAGGATTTATTATTTGTTAATGAAATAATAAATACTAATACAGAAACATTTAGTGAAAATATAGAGTATTGTCAATTTGTATTTATGTCATGAAGAAATCCTCTAAATGAAGTATGTGATTTTGAAGAAGTTAAAAGATCTTTATTTGTAAATTTTTAAACCAATGATTTATCATTGGTTTTTTTGTTAATTTAAATATATTATAGTATAATTATTTAAATATTTTTAAATTAATATTATGAATTTTTCTCAATTTATTAAATCAAATGGTATTTCTTCTTGACCAATAAATAAATCAATAAAACCAATAATTGATTCAAAAGTAAGGAAAATAGCGTCACAAATGCCAAAAGAGGCAGTTGCTAGTTTTATAGCAAATAAAAAAATTAAAGAAATTCTAGATAAACTTAGTCCATTTAAGGATACTATAGGAATTATATGAGATTATTTAATAGAGTTTGATCTCAGAAAAACAGATGATTTACTATCTAGTGCAAAAAATATAAGATATAAATGATTTAATTTACTTTTAATTCTTTATCTTTATTGAGATAATTTAGTAAAAGACTATATTATTTTGGAATGAGTAAACCCATCAAGAGAAGATATTTTCTTGGGAGAATTATTATCTTGAATTACTCATGAATGAGATAAAGAAATAAATACACTTTTAAAATTAGAAGATTATATTAATGAAATTTATAAAACTTGAGAAGCAAATTTTGATGTTATGTGAAAAATCAATAATAAAACTTTTTTAGAATTTTTACTATCAACTTACTCATATTATTTACAATTTTCTGCTTCAATAAAATGATGAAATCTTGTACATAACATGATTTATGATTTTTTATGACATTTATTAAATAATAATAAATTACATTTTGATAAAAATATTGCTTTAAAACTTATTGATAAATTATCAAATTGATTACCGGATATAACTTTTTCTAGATGAATGTATATGTTAAAAAAACTTTTCGAAGACTATGATGTAAAAGAAGAAGTTATAAATAATAGTGTATCAAATGCATTACTTCATTATAGGGAACAATTAAAAATGGCTGCTTTTAGATAATTTAGAGTTTAACTCTAAATTATTTTTTTGAAAAAAAGATTTTGTTCATATAATGAGCAAAATTTTAAAAATAATTAGAAAAATATGAAAATAGGAATTGTTTGATTACCAAATGTAT
>CALMJA010000090.1 GCA_937864295.1 uncultured Candidatus Altimarinota bacterium
TTCTCTATCTCTACCTTGTTTTGCAGAACCTCAGGCAGAATCTCCCTCTACTATATATAGTTCAGATTTTTGTGGATCTTTACTAGAACAGTCAGAAAGTTTACCTGGAAGAGTCATTCCTTCTAATGCACCTTTTCTAATTACAGTATCTCTTGCAGCTCTAGCTGCGAGTCTAGCTTTTGCAGCTAAAAATACTTTTTCAATTATTTTTTTTGCAGTAGTTGGATCTTCTTCTAAAAATTCTAAAAATTTTTCAGCAAATACAGCATCAACTGCTCATCTTGCTTCAGCAGTACCTAACTTACCTTTTGTTTGTCATTCAAATTGTGGATCTACTACTTTAACAGAAATAACACATGTTAATCATTCAATAACATCATCATTTGTTAAATTTTGATCTTTTTCTTTTAATATACCTTTATCTCTTGCATATTTATTTATAGTTCTTGTAAGAGCCATTCTAAATCACGTAAGATGACTTCAACCTTCTGGAGTATGAATATTGTTTACAAAAGTTATTATATTATCTGAATATTCTTTATTATATTGCATAGAAAGTTCAACAAGTATATCGTTTTTTTCTTTCTCTACATAAAAAACTTCTCAAATAGTATCTTCTTTTTTATTTAAAAAATTTACATAAGATTTAATACCTCATTCAAAATAGTATTTATATCTTTCTCCATTTCTCTCATCATTTAAATAAAGAGTAATTCATTTTGTAAGATAAGCTTGTTGTCTTAATCTGTTTTTAATAGTTTTATAATCAAACTCAGTTGATATTTTAAAAATACTTGCATCAGGATAAAATCTAACAATAGTTCCTGTATGGTCAGTTTTTCAAACAACTTGTATATCTCAGTCACTTATTCAAAGAGAAAATGATTGATAATGAACTTTTCAATCTCTATGTACCCAAGCTTCTAATTTAGTAGAAAGAGCATTTACAACAGAAGAACCTACTCAGTGTAATCAACCTGATACTTTATAACCACCTCAACCAAATTTTCAACCAGCATGTAATACTGTTAAAATTGTTTCAAGAGTTGATTTACCAGTTTGATGATGTTTTTCAACAGGAATTCATCTACCATTATCTTCAACCATACATGAACCATCTGCTCAAAGAGTTACAGTGATAGTATCACAATGACCTGCCATAGCTTCATCTATAGAGTTATCTACTATTTCCCAAACTAAATGATGTAATCATCTTTCATCAGTTGAACCAATATACATTCATGGTCTTTTTCTAACAGGTTCTAATCATTCTAAAACCTGTATATTCTCAGCTCAGTAACTTTGTTCTGACATACTATACCTATTTATATATATAAAATTTAATAAATTAAATATAATAAACTTCTAAAAAAAATCAAGGTTTTGTCTATTTAGAGACAAGGGATTTTAAAAAATGTTTTATAACTCAAATTTTTATATAAAAAACACTAAATTTAAAAAATTTAGTGTTTTTTAGTAGTTACTCTAGATACCTAATATTAAGAAAAATGCGTTTAAAGCGAAAATTTTAGGCTTATTTTTTAATTTTTATGAAAATTTAGTAATTTTTAATAGATTAATAAATGATATTTAGTCATTTTGACTTTGGTGATATTTTTTATAAAATAGGATTAATAAATAATTAACTATATTTTATGGAAAATAATTATAAAGAGTATCTAGATTCATATGCTTGGAAAGCAATAAAGAAGATGAAAATGGAAGAAAATTCAATCTGTGAATGCTGTTGAGAACCAGCTACAACTGTACACCATCTATCTTATGAAAGAAGATGAAGTGAAAAAGAAGATGATATTGTTAGTGTATGTGAAAGATGTCATAATGAATGTCATTTTATAAATTGATATCAAATTAAAAATGATGAGTTAATGTTAAGAAAAAGGTTTGAGGAGATAAAGAATAAATATTTAATAGATGATAAATTAATTTGATATGATGATTTTTTTAATACAATAGCAGAATGAGACACTGATAATATAAAAGAATATATAAAAAATGGTGGAGATATAAACATAAAGCAAAACGATTGAACAACACCATTAATCTATGCAAGTGTAGAATGAAACTCAGAAATAATAGAATTATTACTAAAAAACTGAGCTGATATAAATATTCAAGATAAAAATTGACTTACTGCTTTAATGTATTGTATATCATGATTAATTTACTCATATAAAAAAGAAGATTATATAAAATCATTAGAATTATTACTAAAAAACTGAGCTGATATAAATATTCAAGATAATTACTGATGAACAGCTTTAATTCGTATATGCTTAGAATGAGAACAACAGAAAGAATTAGTAAGAATATTACTAAAAAACTGAGCTGATATAAATATCCGAGATAAAGATTGACGCACTGCTATAATATATGCTCAAATACAATGACATAAAGAAATAATAGAATTATTAATACAAAATAATATTTAAAAAATATTGATGGAAACATATAATTTATTCATTAAAAGAAACTTTAGAATTTAAATTTCAAATTCTTAGTTTATTAATATAATGAAACTTTTTAGTTTTATATATTCTTTTAAGAGTTACTATTAAAAATATTTTTATAATTTATGTATTACTTTTATTTAAAAAAATTAACATTCAATAATTAAATTAATTATGTAACTAAAATAAGAAGTATTTGTTATAATAAAACCAAATACTTCTTATTTTTTATCTATGTGAAATAAAAATATATGATATAATGTATATTTATAACCATTACTATAATAAATGAGATATGATAGAAGAATAGTTATATCTTTTTGAATATAGATAGTAAACTTAAATATATAAGAATAAAACTAGTTTTTGACTTTTAAATAATCTATGGATAATATATATTTGTATTTTATTACTAAAAAAAATAATATGAATAATAAAACTCTAG
>CALMJA010000091.1 GCA_937864295.1 uncultured Candidatus Altimarinota bacterium
AGTAGCTAAGTTCGGAATGGATAACCACTGAAAGCATCTAAGTGGGAAGCCTACTTTAAGATTAGATTTCTCTGCCTAGAGCAATAAGTCCCCATGGAGACTACATGGTTGATAGGTTGCAGGTGTAAGAATAGCGATATTCTCAGCCGAGCAATACTAATCGGACGAATGGATTTTATTACTATATTCTCAATTATTTATTGAAGATATTGATTAACTAACTTTAAGTATTCAGATTATTGAGCGAAATACACAATTTAAATATTGATATTAGGCTCTTGGTAGTTATAACGGTTGAGGTACACCTGTTCCCATCCCGAACACAGAAGTTAAGCCAACTCGTGCTAATGGTAGTGCATCTCGTAGATGTGCAAGAGTAGGTAGCTGCCAAGATCTTGATATCAATTTTTTTATGGATATGCCGTGTATATTTTATATGCTCGAGTAGCTCAGCGGAAGAGCAGTGGCCTTCTAAGCCAAAGGTCGTAGGTTCGATCCCTGCCTCGAGCACCATTTTTTGATTTATACCCCGGGTGATTAGCTCAGTTGGCGAGAGCATCTGCCTTACAAGCAGGGGGTCATAGGTTCGAATCCTATATCACCCACCATTTAAAAAAAATAAAAACTCTAATTTAGTTAATACTAAGTTGGAGTTTTTTAATTGTTTAAATTTTCTTCTTTATTTTTTACAAAATATAAATTATATGATATTATTTATATATATTATATGTTAATTATTCTAAAGTGATATTATTATCTACTTCATCTTTAAATTGATATTGAATTCATAGAGTCTTTTCTTTCGCTAAAAAGGCTGGATTTGATGGTATAGATTTATCATTAGTAAATGATAATTATGATCTTTGGGATGAAAACTATATTAAATGATTATCTGATTCAATTTGAATAAAAGTTTTATCAATTACTGTATCTTCTAAATGATTAGATGAGGATTCAGTTGATAAAATTATATCTTTATCTAATGTATTGGGAACTCAAGTTGTAAATTTCTCTCCTCCATATTTTAAAGATTTAAACACTTCTTGGTTTTCAAAAAAATTATCTAAAATTAAAAAGGAAAATAAAATTTCAATCGCAATAAAAAATGTTGAACCTGAATTTTTATTACTTGTTATTCCAAAATATAGAAATTCTTCTTTACTTGATATTAAAAAAATAACAGGTGACACATCACTTGATTTATCGATTTTAGATTGAAGTTCATGAATTGATATAATAAAAGCACATAAAATTCTTGGAACTAGTATAAAAAATATCTATTTAAGCGATAAAGATTGATGATTACCATGAAATGCTTGAGGATGAATTTCAAATTTACCTCTTGAAAGCTTTTTAATGAAACTTAAAACAACAGCATATAATGGATTTATATCATTAAAAGTTAACCCTATTGAATTGGGTGTTTGAAATGAAGATTTAGTTTTTCAAAATTTTGAATGAATTTTAGATTATTATAAAAAATACTACTTAGATTATAAATAAAAAAAGAGACATATAAATCTCTTTTTTTATTCTTCTAAGTATTTCTTTCATTCTTCATATGCATAATACCATAAAGCAGTTTTAAATACATCTAAAACAGCTGTTAAGTATCATAATGCAAGTATTAATCATATGAATATTATTCATAATATTGTAATTGCAATAATTAATAGAAATTTAGTTGTTATTAATCATATAACAACAAATATCATAATAGGGAAAAATAGAAAAATTATAAAATTTACTATTACTCTTAAATTTAAGAAAAAAATTAAAAAATATAATTTAGTAGTCTTTTTTAAATTTAATATACTTATTTTAGATGATTCTCAGATAGCTTGAAATACATTTTTATTATTTAGTACAATTGCATATTTAGAATATGCAAATAATATATTTAAAATAATTCAAATTGTAAAAACTACCATAAATATATAATTTATAACCATTATATATTCTATTCAAATAAATCTTATAGAAAACAAATAAAAGTTTAATATACTTATTATTTTAAATTCAGAAAAGATGTTATTATATTCAAATAGAGGTAAAAATTTATATAATCATTGTCAAAATGCTTCACTTCATGAAATAGGGGTTCATTTATTTTTAAAATCAATATATTTAATTAATCATCATTCAAATATAGGAATTGATAAAAAATACACTATTATAAAAATAATTCATATGATTACTGATTTAAATCAGTAATCAGATTCTAAAAAATATAATAATTTTTTAAGTACTTCATCTTGATTATTTCAAAAAATTACAACATATGTATATATAGCTTGATATACAAGGAGAGCAGTTAAGAAAATAATAGAAAGTAGTCAAGGAAATATGTAAAATTTTTTAATTTTACTATCATCTCTGATAGTTTTCCGTGCTGGTAGTATTATTTTCTCTTTTATATCATTATTCATATAATTTTTTTAATATAAATTTAAAGAAGTTAACAAAACTTTTATTTTCAAAGTTAATTATTTTATCTTCTTTTATATAAGATGAGTTTAATATATATGATCTTAAATACTTATTAGGAAAACTTTCATATATTTCTTTATTTTTTAAATTTTTATCTACAAGTAGATTAATTTTAGGAGTATAAAGAGTTTTTATTACTTGTTCTTCTTTTAATATTTCTAATATTTTAGTTTGATTCTCTTTGATTTTTTCATCACTTAAAATATTTGATTTTAGTTCTTCTAATAAAATATCTAAACTAGTTTTTTTAACATTACCAAAGTTATATCAATTTTTTGATTGACTTGAATGAAAATAAGGGAATATATTAAAATCAAAATATCATAAGTTAACTCAAGTAAGTATCATGTCATAATCATCTTTATTTGCTAGTACTTTACCTACATTATTTAAATCAAAAGGAATTAATTCTATTTCAATTCATAATTCTTTAAGAGAATTTTTAACAAAATTAGCAGTGTCATCCAATGCTTTTTCTGTATTTAAATAATAAAGTCTTAATGTAAATGGATTTAAATCTTTATCATAATAAATATTTTCATCTAATTTATTAACTTTTTCAAATTCAACTTGATTAACATTTGTTATTTCTTTTTTTTCTTCACTTTCTTTTATAGCCTCAGCTTCTTGAGCTTGTTCTTTAGCCTTACTTTTTTCTTCTAAATCAGCCAAATAAAGCTCTTTTATAAATATTTTTTCTTGAGTATTTAACTTTTCTTTATCAGTATATAGTAAAAAATTTACTTCTTCTTTAAATATTTTTTTTCATCAAATTACAAAATATATTTTATAATTATTTTTTCATTCTTTTAAATTACCATTTGAAGTTTTTAGTCTATAGAAAAAAGACGTATCTCATTTTTTATAATCACTTAATTTATAATCATTTATATAAATTTCTTCTACATCTGTAGTAGAAACTCATTCTAATAATATATCTTCTTTTGTAACAAAATTATATTTTTCTACATAAGTAGGTTTTACTATTAATTCAGATTCTTTTTGAAATTTAGCTATATCTAAATCCTCATCTTTAATTTCTGTTACATTTTTAGGCTCTTCTTTGATTTCTTCTACTTTAGGTTCCTCTTTTACAGGTAATAAATCTTCTATTTTTTTAGATTTTTTTGTATAACCTAAAGATTTCATTATAGATTCAAAATTTTTTATATTTGGTTCTTTTTCTATCTTAGTTTCTCAAATATAAGGATTATTAACTACACTAAAATTATCTTTTCAAAGTAATTCTATTAAATTATCACTATTTATTTTATTAAATATGTAATTTCTTAACTCTAAATTTGTTACTTTATTTTGATTTATAAATAATCAAACAAATTGAGGAAGTGTATATTTATTACTTTGAAGTCTAGGTACAGATTCTCAAATTATATTATCATCATCATTAAATACATTTACAGATTGTTTATTTTTTAAGAAAGTATTTATATTTGGAAATATATTTATTATTACTTTTGAAATATTTCAATCACCATAATGTTCATTTTTATCTAAGATAATTTTAGACACTCATAGAGTTAAATCAGAACTTACATTTGAAATTTTAAAATTTCATGAATACACTAAATCAGTAGTAGGAAAGTTTCAAAAAATATTTTCTTTTGATAAACTATCTATAGTTTTTTTAGAAATAATTGGTTGAAAAAATACATTTAAAAAATTAATATCTTGTTTATTATTTTTAAATGTGATCATATTATCTTTATATTCTATTTTAGTTCATTCTAAAAGAGAATTTAGAACTATATTTGAATTTGTAGATTTTATTAATTCATAAGTTGAATATATATCTTCAGCAGTAATTTTTTCTCAGTTTGACCATTTTGCATCGTCATTAATATAACACTCTATATTTACAAGAGTGCTTATATCACAATTTGCTATATCTCAAACTATTTTGTTTTCTTCTAAATCATATTTTAAAAGTGATCTATATAATAATCAAATTACATATTGATTATTTCAAGTTAAATTTTTAAGTGGATTTAGACTTGGAAAATTTCAAATTAATCATTCTGAAATCGTTCATCATTTTACAGGAATAGTTTTAGCATCTGTATATAAAAATAAATATATAAGATGAAAAAGCGAAGTAAACAAAAATAGAATACTTATTAAAAATAAGTATTTTTTTAGTTTAAGAAATTTTTGAGTTATCATAAAATACTGAAAAATTATTTAAGTAGAAATAATGCTATAGAATTAATTACAAATAATACTCAAAGGACTATTGTTGCATTTTGAAGTATTTTTTCAGGACCTCTTTTAGTTATTTCACCCATTCATGAGCTCATATCACTTAAATTTAAAGAAACGTTTTTGTTTTGTATTAAAACAACAAAAATTAATAATATAGCAATAATAATTTCGCTAAATTTTAATATATCTAACATTTGTCTATTTTTTAGAAAATAATATTGAATAAACCATATTCAAAATTGTAAAAATTGCAACTGCAATTATAAAATTTACAGCTCAATTTATTGAATATGATATTCCTGGTATAACTAGTATTTTATTGAAAATATAATCAAGTAACCAAAGTACTACTCAGTTAACTATAAATGCTACTAATCATAAAAATACAAAGAATAATGGTAAAGATAATATTTTTAATATTGGCTTTATAGTAACATTTATTAATCAAAGTAATGCTCATCAAATAATATATGTTTTTATTCATCATTCTACTATTATTCAAGCTTCTACTCATTTTTCAGGATTTGCACTTAAAAGATAAGTAAGTGCAAATAATATTAATGCATTAAATAATATAGATAAAAATATTTTCATATTATAATTTTAATAAATTAATAATTTTTTCACTAGTTGTAAGTTCTCATCATTTTACTTCTAATGTATAATTGGGTAAAATTTTTTTTAAGTCTGAACATATTTCATTGTTTATTTTTAGATCAATTTTTTTAATTCATTTTTTATTTAAATTGAATCTAACTAATATAGCATTACTTCATTTATAAATAAATGAAAAATTACTTATAGCTGAGAAGTCATAAAAATAATCTCAAATCTCTACTCATAATTCAGTTATGTTTACTTCTATTATTTCAGATGAATTATTTTCAATAAAGAAACTTATTCATGCAATTAAAAATACAATAAAGCTCAATCAGTATTGTTTTGTAAATATTCACCATATTGCAAGTCATAGAACCACAGATATAGCAATTATGTACCATAATTTTCCTCTATTTTTTGAATCAGAAAAATTCCATTCGTATATAGTATTAGCCATTTTAAAAAATTAATATTAAGATATTTAACCTAAATTATCAATAACTAGTCTTATTATAAACCAAGCTAAACTAGCAATTGCAAATCAAAAAATAGCCATAATGATAGTATCTTTTCATTTAGTTTTATCTTGTTCAAGAGATCAAAATAAAATTTTAAATGCTCAAAGTATTATAAAAATAACAGCAATTGTTCAAGCTATTCACATTCAAAAATTTATAGCTCATTTTATAACATTTGGAATATCTTTTGTATGAATATCTCAATTTCTTAATTGTTCTGTAGTTAAAGAATCTCATAATAATCAAGCATCATTAGCAGCATATGTCATTTGTAATGATGTTAATACTCACAATATGTAAAAAAAATATTTTTTCATAATTTAGTTTGTTATGTTGTAATTTTCAATATTTGATCAAATACTTGCTAAACTATCTAATCTTGGATTATAATAATCAGTTAAAAAATTAACTAGTTCTTGTTTTTCCATCATTTCAGCTCTAATTCAGATATTTTCTAATCAAGTTTTTACTCAATTAAATCTTCAGATAAGTCATTTTTTTAATTTTGTGAAATTTCTAAGCTGACTTTTTAATGATATTAAATCAGAAGATTGATTTATTCATTTCCAAAACGTAGTAAACACTCAAAGTAATGAATCATCTTTTACACTTTTATTTCAATCATTATCAAAAGGAATAATTATATAAAATTCTTTTTTCATTATTTGGGCAACTTCAATTAGTTTTCTTAAATATTCTATATATTCATAAGTTTGATTTTGAAGTAATGAATTAGTTTGTTTCATGGCTTTATCATTCAAATTTCATAAATATGTTTCTATATCTAGTTTTTTTGATCTTACTAAAACTTGAATAGGGAAATCTAGAGAATTTAAAAATCTTTGAAAACTTATTATTATTGAATCTTGTTCATCAATATTTTTTAGCAAAAAATTTATAGTAGAACATTTTACAACTACTCTAGAACTACCATCTTTCATAATAATAATATTTTCTTTTATACTTGAAAAAGGTAAGTATCTTTGTGTTGAACTATCAGGATGTTCTTTTTTATTTGTTTTTATAGGCACTTTTACTTTTTTAAAAATTAAATCTTATTTAATTTATCTTCCATTTCCTTCATTTTATTTATTTTATCTTGAAAATCTATTTTATTGTCTATTTTATTTTCAATATTACTTATAAATCATATATCCATAAGGGAGTAGCTATCGACTCATTTAACCCATTTTCTATTATCAATATTTACTTTATATCTGATAAATGATAATAAAAATTCGATAAAAGTCATTTCTGAATACTTAAATATCGCTATAACTACTCATATAACAGCTATTGTTATAGCTGGAATTGCAGCTATTTCTACTCATATTGGAGCAAGTGATTTAAAAATAGAATATCATATTCAAAATCATATCATCACTATACTTAGCTGTCTTAAACTAAGTCATAGCAATATAGGATCTTCATTTTCAATTTGAACAGGAATCTTGTATTGCATAATTTTTAATTGTATATAATTATTATTAATTGTATTTTAATAATTTTTTCTTATTTTCAAAATACTTCTACCCATATTTTGTCTTCTAAAGCTTGCATAATTTCATAATCATTGTCTAACTCGTGATCATATCATAAAATATGTAAAATAGAATGAATTATTAATTTATAAAACTCTTTTTCATTTCATAATCAATACTCAATTGCCTGAGATAATATTTTGTTTTCAGATAATATAATTTCTCAAGCAATATCATTATCATTTAAATCATTAAAATTATCAAAATAATGAAAACTCAATACATCAGTTGTTTTATCTATATTTCTATAAGTTTTGTTCAAATTTTGTATACTATCATCATCTAAAAACACTATATTTAGTGTTCATTTTTGAGGTATATTTACTATATTTCAAACTATATTAAATATAGTGTCAATTACTTTTTCATTTACATCAAAACTTGGCTTTTCTAAGATATTATATTTAAACATTTTTATTATAAATTTATATAAAATAATTCAATTTTATTATATTTATTTTGCATGCTTTTACAAAATTATTATAATATAAATGTCTATTTTATAGGTGGCAGGTCAAACTAATTTTCCTTACAAATATTAGTAATATGATAATTCTTAGAAGTTTTTTCTATGAGGGTTAATTCTTTCAGAAAGAAAAACGGAATATCATAAAAATTCCTCACTAAGGAATACAAAAATTTTGACTGACCATAAATATGGATAAAAATACATGGTAAAGATTATAATATGATTGTAATTTTTACCTTGTATTTTTTTTAATAAAATATATTATACATAAACTTAAATTATATTTTAAAATTAAATTTTATGTCAGAAGTTAAAGTGCCTTATGTAAATGAAACTTGTATTGGTTGTTGAGCTTGTGTTGCAATTTGTTCAGATGTTTTTGATTTAGATGATGAATGAAAAGCTTTTTCTAAAGCTTGAATGGATACTTCTAATGCAGTTGGAATTGACGATGCAATTATGGCTTGCCCTGTTAATGCTATACATTATAAAGATTAATAGTAAAGGTATTTTTATCTAATTCAGTTGATATTTTCAATAAAATAATATACAATTTGGCTGTTTTATTTAATAATAATATTGTATTATGAAATTACAAAAATTAAAATCAGCATTTACACTGATTGAATTACTAGTTGTTATTACTATTATTGGTATACTTGCTACATGAGCTGTTAACGTATATACATCTCAAATACAAAAAGCTAGAGATTCAACTAGACTTACTGATGTTAATGCTCTTAGAACTTGATTAGAACAAACATATCAAGATAAATGAGCATATCCTAATGCATGATTAGCTACTTCATCTTTACCTTCATTTGCAACAGTAACTTGATATGTTCCTAAATTACCAAATGATCCAAAAACATGACAAAAAGCGGCTACTGTAAATTTTGATTATACTTATGCTGTTGCTGCAGATGCTAATGCTATAGTATGACAAATTTTTGAAGTTTCTTCAACATTTGAAAATGGATGAAATATTACTGAAAAAGCAGCAAAAGATGGTTGAACTGACAATCTTAGATTTGAATTAGGTATTAGTTTAGCTACTGTAACTACTCCTATAAACATAGCAGTTGCATCTGTTCCAGCAACTTGGATAAATACTTGAGTTCCAGTTGCAGCATCATGTCTTGCTATTTCTTGAACTGCAGCAGCTACTTGTCCAACTGCAGAATCTACTACTACTAATGGTAACTGAATATTAGTTATAAGATAATTAAAAGATTAATTATAAAATAAAAAAATCCCTTTAAAAGGGATTTTTTATTTATTTATTTGTATAGTAGTTTATTTAATTATAATCAATACTATATTTTTATTATTAATTTAACTTAATAATTATGGTAAAAAAGGTAATTTTGTTTTTACTATTATTTATAATTTGAATTGTTTTATTTTTTATATTTTGATTAAATAAAGATAAAAAATTGGATAATAGCAAAGTTTTAGATAATAATATAGTTTATAATGATGATCAAACTCATCTTTGATTAAAAATATCAGATATTTTAAATAAAGATAATTATGATAAAATATGAATAAATCCAGAAAGTTATAAGACATTTGAAGATTTTCTTTTAGATTTTAAAACGTATTCTTGAGTTACTATTGATCCTATAAATGAAAAATTTTCAATTGCAATTAAAAATTGAACTTGAAGTACTCTTTATGTACCATATAATTTTCTTAAAAATAAAGAAACATTCAATAATGAAGTTAATAAAAATTTAGCAATTTTAGATATATTTTCATCTTATAAAAATGATTTGATTTATTGAGGTTATAATTCAACTTGATGATCAAGAGTTATATATGAAGGTGATATGGTTCATCCATTGACAGATACTCTAGAGGATATTTTCTCTAGTAAAATAAATGTCTTTAACCTAATTTGAGATTTAAAAAAATCTGAAGTTATATGACAAGAAAATACAGAATTACTAGCATACTTATATGATTTTACGTGAGATTATAAAGAAGCAGAAATAACTAGAGAAAAATGATGTTTGGATTTTAATAATTGTGATAAAAAAATAACATTAGAAGTTTTTTGAAGAGTAATTGATAATGATTGAAACCCAATATCTTGAGCTACAGTTGAATTATTAAATGATACAGATAACAAAATTATTTCTAAATCTGACTGAACTTATAAATTTACATTTGATGTTTTCCCATTTACTCATTTGAGATTTAAAACTTCAATTTTAGGTTATTCAGATGCTTTTAGTAACTATAGTTTAAATGACTATTTTTTCCCAATAGATTCAAAAAAAGTAACAATAGATTTTGTACTAAATAAACCAAGTCAAGTAATAAATGTATCGAAAGAATCAGAGGAAACATTTACAAAATGAAATTATTTCCTTTTAGAAAATGATTTATCTAAATATTTTATACCTAAAGATTGATTATATTATGAAAATGGTACAAAATATACAAAATCTGATTTTGATGTTTATTTATACCATTTTACAAAATGGTCAAATATGGATAATTTACTTGAAAATGATACTTTTGAACCTGTATATTGATATGTTTGAAATATAATGAAAACCTTTGGTATGCCATATATTCAAATAATTGATAGAGAAAGTAAAAAAGAATTGTTTACAAAATCATCAAATCCAATAATTTTACAAAATCAAGTTTATCATATGAAAGAGTTATATGATAATTATGATAAAATATATTGACCTATTAATGATGCAGATATGGAATATTTAGTTAAATATTCTAATGAATCAGAAAATCCTTATCCAATTGATTTTGATTTCCTTACTTGAAATAATTTTTTAAGATGGCCAGCACGGTGGTCACTTGATAGAGAAACTTGAGTTTGGTCTAATGTATGACATAGAGTATTGAATGTTTGATGATTAGTAGAATTACCATTTTACCACATTAAAGATAATTAATTTTATTTTAAAATATTTATATTTATAATTTTCTATTTATGAAAAAAATAGTTGTAGCAATATCTGCTCTTGTTTTAGGTGTTAGTATAGGTTCATATATTTATATTTTTAATTGAGGTTCTTTAACTTCAGTTGAAGCAAATCCAGATTATATTTGTAAAAAATCTGTTACAGATACTCCTTGTATGGTTACAACTTGTGAAAGTTGGAAAACTGATGGAACTAGATCTTGTAATGGTCTAAGAGCAACTGAAATAGCTTATTATTTGATTCGTACTGATTGTGAACCTGGTTATACAAAAGTTTCTGCAGGATGAAATGTAGGTTGAAATAGTGGTAGACAATGAGCTGATTATGTTTCTTGAACTCAAAGTTGTACTTTAGTAGAGGTTGATAATGTACCACCACTTGGTGATATTTCAGAATAATTTTTAATATATTTCAGAATAATTCTTATTATTCTGAAATTTTATTGTTTTATTAATTTAAAAATATGAAATTTTTAAAAATAGTATTGTTTGTATTTTTTTTATCTTTTTTTAGTTTAGTTAAAGCATGATATAATTACCCTTATGTTTGTAATGATTGATCATGTTATTGGACTGAATTAAAGGAATTAAACAAAACCGATAATTGATATTTTATGACAGAAACTGATATTAAAGAAGTTTCTAATTTATCAAATTATATTGATTCCAAGTTACAATGATATGAAACTTATTATGGTAGTAGTCAATTTACTATAGATAATTATTATTCTTGATGAACAGGAAGTATTTATGATAAAGATCTAACTTTTTGACAATTATTAGATATAAATACTAGATTTTATATCGCTCATAAATCAGGGTCAATTACATATATAGATGAAACATATGATAACTGAAAAGAATATCTTTATGATAATTTCAAAGATGTTATTGATGATATACATAGTGGTTTTCCAATATGAACTAAGAAAAATAAATTAAGTGATATATTATGGAATATTGTTGAATATAGACATACTTCAAATACTTTTCGTTTAAGAAATGTATGTACTAATTCTACATGTGAAGATTCTAATTATATGGCTATTTCTTACTATAGTCCAAATCCATATTATTTTTTATCATGAATTGTAAAACATAATAGTCAATTTGTTATTGATAATTTTAAAGTATCAAATGATTATAGTATTTCTCATATTTATTTAAAAGCAGGTTGATCGGCAAATTTTAACTTTTGATTTGAGGATTACTTAGATGTAGGTTCAGTAAATACTAAATACAAATACACTCTTTCTTATAAATATGAATGAGAAACTATTAAAGAACTTTTTTCTGAAACAATAAAAGTTGCAAATGATTATAAAGTTACATCAGACACAATAACTCAATCAGTTTTAGATGATATTATTGATTTAACTGTATTAAGTAATACTTCTAAAAAAATTAGAATATGAGTTAAAGAGGGTTTGAAATTAACTAAAATTTGAAAAATTACATTTTATTTAGCTGTTGAAAATCTTAATACAGGAGATAAATTTGATACTACTGCAATTAATCAATATTCTCCACTTTATGTAATTCCAAATGATCAAGTTGGTTCATGAGAATCAATTATTTATTGATTCTCGAAAACATCAAATGATGTTTGATATAATATAGGAGATACATTTTCTGTAACAATGTATTTAAAGGATGAATATGGAAATAAACATTATGACTATATAAATTGATATGATATATCTCTTGATACAGGAACTTCTGAGTTTATTGAATTATCTAAGTCATGATCAGATGTATATTCTGATACATTAATATGAGTTAAAAGCTGAGAATCATCACCATATCCTATAAATTTTAAATTTAGGATTACAAAAGCATGATATCATGAGTTTAATGGATTTAAAATAAAAATTAGAAATAAACAATCGACTTCATCTTATACTGTTCCTGCAACTTATTCATATTTTAATAATATACCTTTAAATTTATATGATGGTGAACAAAAAATGAAAATTCATATTAAATCACCATTAATTACAGATTTTCCTATTTCTTGTACTAATACTTCTGTTGTTTTAAAAACTGTTTGTACTTCTGATAATTTTAGTTGATGTAATCCATCAATGAATCAAAGTATTACTTTTACTAGTGAAAGTGATAATGGTAGTACAGGTACTTTATCTATACGTGATTATGCACACAATGTTAAAAATTTTAATTATACTATGAATCATATAGATAAAACAGCACCTGTTATATCTGTATTTAAATGATCAAATTTACTTTCTAATAATTCTTATAAATATAAAGCAAATAGTGATACATTGAAAATAAATTTTTATGAAAAAACAACTTCTAATTGTACATCACAAATTAATTATTTAGTAAAAGTCAATTGAGCTGTTGTTTATGATAGCTTTGTGTGAACTTCAAATTTAGATGCAACAATTAATAATTTTTTTACTACATCTGGAGCAAAAGAATTATATATAAAAGCAACAGATAAATATTGAAATTATAGTGAAAAAGTTATTAATTTTAATAATTATCCAGATGATATTGACCCTGTAAAAACTACTATTAGTGTTAATGAGTCAAATAATAAATATGCTAATAATTCAGATTATTATATTTATACTTTAAAATTAAAAGATAAATATGATAATCCAATATATAATAAGACTCTTGATTTTGTTAATCAAGATTGTACTTGATATACTTGATGTTCAACTATTAAAACAAATATGTCATGAGTTACTCCATCAGGTGATGATTCAATAATTGAATACTCTTATTGAACAAATACTAATTCACTTTGAGAAGTTAGTTTTAGAGTAAGATCATATTCTCCTTGAACTTTTTCAAATAGATTTAAAATAAGATTAAATGATTGGGACGATAATTATTTAGACACAGCAAGTACTTCTGATTATTTTGTTTCAAATATAGATACAAATACTTATAATAAATTATTTACTTGAGAATTATTTGCTTCTGATGATAATTGATTAACATGGGATGCATTACCTGAATATTGAACTGATTTAAAATATAAATTACAAGTAAATCCAATTCCTTCTGCAAGTGCAATTGTTACAACATTATTAAATTTTAAAAATAATGTTAGAGCTGTAGATGTTTTTAATTCAGAAGTTCAATCTGTTTCAACTATCAGTGGCTTAAATACTAAAAATCCTACATTTACTTGTAGATTAAATACTTCTACATCAGCATCTTCATTTACTACTCCTTGATTACAAATTTCTGATAATGATGATCTTTCAAATGTCGTTATTTCTTATTTAATTTGATGAAAAACTGTTTCATATATATTATCTGCAAATGAATCATGATCTGATAAAACTCCAATATCTTTAAAAAATGAAACAGGAGATGTATTTTTATGAGTACAAGTTATTTGAATACTTCAATGATCAGGGAAGTCTGATTTTACATGACAAGAAAAGAACTTTTCAGATATATCTAAAGCTGAAGCAAGATCTGTTATAAGAAAAAATGCATTTACTCAAATAAAAAATATGAGTAATAATCAAATAGTTAATTGAGTTAAATACGTTGTTTGAACTGATATTAATTTATCATGAGAAATAAGTTGATATGAAACACTTGTTGTCAAAGATGCTAATGTAATTATTAATTGAGATTTAAATACTACATGAAAAAAATTAGGAATTATTGTTTTAAAAGATAATTATAATACAAATTCAGATTACACTGCTAATTGAAACGTTTATGTTACATCAAATGTAAGTTCAATAAATGCTATAATTTATGCTGATTGATGATTTATTAGTGCTAATTCATCTTGAATTCCATATACTACTGATAGTACTTCAAGAAGTATTGAATTAAATAATCAATTATTTATGAAGTGAAGTTTGTTTACTAGAAATACTATTGGTTGAGCTATTTTAGCAGGTTGAGATTATATTTTACCATGATGAAAAAAGATAACATGAATTGATTCTAATTTTGAAAAGGCAATGATTTATGATTTAAATTATATTAGAAGATGAAAATCTAATTGTATTGAAATTTCACCTTGATTATGTAAATATAATAATTGAGCTTTTGTAATTGAATATGATTCAAAAGTGCAAACTGCTCCACCTAAATTATTTTGAAATTAAAACAAATAAAAAATCCCTTTAGGGATTTTTTATTTGTTTTAATAACTTGTTTCAACTTCTGTTTTAATCTCATATATAATATAATCTGTTTCTTTAAAATCAGATTCATTTAATTTTTCTTTTAATATAGGTATAAAATCTTCTCAAGTTAATAATTTAGGATTAATATTTGGTAGAATACAAGCCATTTTAGAATAATCTTTTTTAATAACTATAACTCAAGATATAGTAGGCTCTATTTGTTTTATTGATTTTTCTTTTAATATTTCTCTAGATGATATTTTATCAATTCTTATTTTTAAGTCAGGTGCCTCATTTAAACTAACAGGTTGAAATCTATCATCTTTACTTAATGCATGAATTGTATTTTCTATTATTTCAGAAACTCAATTATCTTTAATTTCTTTTATATTTCATGCAGAACCTCTTATTTCTCATTTATAATAAAGAGTAATAAAAACAGAAATTTTTTGATTTATTAGAGGATTATTTTCTACTTTTAAATCATAAATTTTAGGTGTTTGTAGATTTTTCATATAAAAATCTATAGTTTGTTTTGCTATATCTAACATTTATTTATTTTAAGAATTAAATAGTATTTTTTTCTTCTTCTATTTTTGCTTTATCATTTTCTTCTAGCTCTATTTGATAAAAAATATCTCATAATGGATCTAGTGAAGTATAGCTATAATATGTATAATATGATAACTCAAATATTTGTTTTAAAAAAGTAGTTGTAAAATTTATTATAGGTAATAATAGAGTCAACATTATTAATTTTGCATATCAAGTTCAGAATGAATTAAATATAAAAAGCGTAAATAATATACTTATAAATAATCATATGAAACTACCATAAAATCAAATTAGAATATATCTATAATTATTAAAAATTTCTAGAATTAAGCTTGTTCAGAAAATAATTATTAATACATGGAATATATAAATTATAATTATATTATTATAATCCATTAATCACATATATACGTAAATTGGACTTATAAATAAGTATACAAGTAATTGTAAAAATGCTAATTGTCAAAATATCACTAAATTTCTTTTATATTTTTCAGGATCTGTCATTGAAATTATATAATATGAAAGAAATGATGAAATTGTAGTTCAAAGAAGAGTTAATAATGATATTATTATAGGAAACATTGGAGTTGTCTTTATTCAATTTTCACTTGCTTCAAAAGTAGATATTATATTAAGATAATCAGATATTATAAATGTGATTACAATTAAAATTATACTTCAAATAATTCAAGCAATAAAGGCTCAAATTGAATTTATCATAATATCAGAAATTTTTTGTTTTCTAGGTGCTAAAAACATAATTATTTATTATTTTTTAAGATATGTATTGCATATATTATAGCTCAAATAGTTATGAAAATATCAGCCATATTGAATATAGAAAAATATTTAACTCATAAAAAATCAATTACTTTTGAATTAAAAATTCTTTCAATTCAATTTCATATTGCTCATCATATTATAAGTCAAAAACTTATATCTACTAATTTATTATTTTTCTTTTTTTCTTCTTTAAAATAATAATAAAAAATTCATATTATCAAAATAATAGTTATTATTTTGATGAATGGTAATTGCATTGAAAATGCTATTCAAGTATTTTCAAAATATTCTAAATAGAAATAATCTCATATTATTTCTATTTTTTTATCCAATAAATTTAATGCTAAATATTTAGTTATTAAATCTATTATTAAACTTATTATTATACTTGTGTAAAAAATCATTGACTATTTTTATTAAATATTTATACTTTTATTGTCTAAAACAAAATGGAGGGACAAAAAATGAAACTTTTTCAATTGCATGATGTTGGTGTTGTTGAATTTGAAGCAATGAGGGCGATGGTTGGAACAGAGTTTTGTTCTAAAAATGCATTCATTGCGGTTACAAAAAACAGCAAGGGAGAAGTAATCTGTGTCACAAATGATCCGACTTTAGCTCAAACACATATTGATTCTGGAAATGAATCAAGTGTGGTTGAACTTGAATTAAAGATTCATTAGTTGATAGCATGTAAAAGACTAGGGAATTTCCCTGGTCTTTGTTATTTTAATTTACCTTTTACTATTTCATTTCTTTTTATAATCCCTGAAGTTATTTCAAATGTATTTTGGTCAGCTTCTATATAATTTTGAGTCCAGCCTTTCCATTTTATTTTTCAGTTTTCTTCTTTTACAACTTCAATTAACACTTCAAATTCATTTCAAAAATTTCTATCTATAAATTCATCTCTCATACTATCTCAAATAGCTTCTAATTTCCACATTCTTTCTTTCTTTATACTATCACTTATTTGATTTGGGAAAATTCATGCTGGAACACTTTCTCATAAATTGTGTGCTGAAAAGGGAAATGCATGTATTTTTGTAATGAGTCATAGAGCAACTAAATTGTATGTATCCATAAAATTTTCTTCAGTTTCTCATGGAAATCCTACAATTAAATCAGCTCAAATACTTACTTCAATACCATCTTCTCTTTTTAGATTTTTAGTTTTTATAAGTAAATCTCTCATATATTTACCATCATAATGTCTATGCATTGATTTTAAAATATCGCTAGATCCAGATTGTACAGAATAATGAAAATGAGGGTATATTCTAGTATTTTTAAATATTTCTAAACACTTGTTATCTATAAACTCTGGTCACATAGAACTTATTCTTATTCTAGGAATTGTTGTTTTTTCAAGAATATATTCAAGCAATTCTGCAAAACGGGATTTTCAAACTTGATTTGTATCTGTTAATCACCAAGCAGATAAATTTATACCAGTTAATACCACTTCTTTTCATCAACCAACTTCGAATTCAAGAATTTCTTCTACTATATCATCTTTGTCTCTATAATAATGTCATCATCTTTTTTTAACAGTAAGACAAAATGTACAAAAACTATCACAACCTCATTGTATTAAAAGAAATTTTTTAGTATAAATTTGAGGTATATTTTTAAGTTTTTCATTTAAAATATTTTTTCTATAAGCGGTTGCTTTTTTTTCTTCTTTACTATCTATTATTTGAATTTTTAGCTCTTCTGGTTTTTCTCCAAGAATTTCTATTTTTCATTTTAAATTTTCTAAATCAGGATATATTTCAAAAAAATCATCTTGTGCATCTCATCTTTTAAATGCTCAACATCAACTTATAAAAATTTTTTCATTTTCATTTAATTCTTTAGCTATATCTTTTACAAATTTAATCCATTTTCTTTTTGCTTGGTCTGTAACTACACAACTTGCAACAAAAATACCTTCTTTATCTTTTAAATAAGCTGAATTTAACCATTCATCTGTATAATATTTATTTACTTTACATCAAAAAATTTTGTATTGCATTATTCTAATTTTTATTGTTTATTTTAAATTTGTGTTTATTATATTGTAAATTTATTTTTTTTAAAATTAATAGTTAAAAATGCCACAAGACTATTCTATAAAATATAAAATTTGAGTTGATGAAGCAGGTAGATGACCTTGGCTTTGAAGTGTAGTAGCTTGTGCATTAGCTTTCAACCCAAAAAATATGCCAGAAAGTGAATTATTATCTCAAATCAATGATAGTAAAAAATTAACTGAAAAAAAGAGGGAAATTCTTTTTGAAAAACTTGTGGAATATTCAAGATGAGAAAATCCAAGATTGTTTTTTTGAGTTTGAGTTGTTGATAATTATTTAATTGATGAAATAAATATAAAACAAGCTAATAGAGAGGCTATGAATAGAGCATTGATAGAACTTTCTAGAAAAATAGATTTTAAAAATCTAAACTGAGTTTTTATTGATTGAAATGATAATTATAAATTTGATATTTTAGAAAAACCAGCAATTTTTATAGTAGAATGAGATTCTAAAGTTATAGAAATATGAGCGGCTTCAATTATAGCAAAAGTTTTTAGAGATAAATTGATGATACAATATAGTTTACTTTATCCAGATTTAGGTATAGAAAATCATAAATGATATGGTACAAAAAAGCATAGTGATTATTTAACTGATAAAAGTAAAATAACTTGAATTCATAGACTTAGTTATAAACCTATAAAAAAGGTATTAGAATCAAAACCAAAACTTTTACTACACATTTGTTGTTGACCAGATGCAACAGTTCCTATAATGGATTTAAAACATGATTATGAGGTAATATGCTTTTGGTATGATCCAAATATTCAACCAAAAAAAGAACATGATAAAAGATTGTGAGAACTGATAAAAATTTGTGAAATTGAAAAAGTAGATTATATAATTTGAGAATATGATTATAAAAATTTTTTTGATAGGATAAAGTGATTTGAAGATACACCAGAAAAATGAGAAAAATGTACACATTGTTATGATATGAGACTTGAAAGAACAGCTTTGGAAGCTAGAAGACTTGGTATAAAATACTGGACTTCTACGCTAAATACCTCACCACATAAAGATTTAGAAAAAATGTTTTTTTTGTGAGATAAATGGAGTATAAAAGAGACTTTTGATTCAGAAAATAAACAATTTTTAAAAGAAAAACTAGATTTTTTAAAAATAGCTTTTAGAAAAAATCTTTGATTTAAGAGAAGTGTAGAATATACTACAAAGCATTCTATTTATAGACAAAATTATTGTGGATGTATTTATAGTGATACATTTCCATGAAAAAATAATATTAAAAAACATTTTACTTGATAATTTATTTTTATGGAAGAAGAAAAAAATAATTCTTTTATTAAAGAAGTTCAAATTCTTATAGATAATTGTAATATTAAAGAAAATCAAGTTAATTTGGCTTTAATTTTAGGTTTTACTCAAGAAGATATAATAAATAAAACATTATGAATTAAGCATTTAACAGAGTTACTTGATAATTCTTTAAATCCAATTCCATTTATTTCTTTAGAAGATTTAAGATTAATTGTATTGGAATTCGATAGAGATTTATATAAAATTAAAAAGAAACTAAAGTCTATAATAGATATTGATTCATTAAGTTCAGAAGGCAAAGTTCTAGTTATGAGTATATTAGATATAAGATGATAATTTTATGAAAAAAGTATTAAATGATAAAATAATAAATATAGAAAATACACCAATGTTTGATAATAAATTTTTATTTTCATATTTGGAAAGTGATTATATTTGAGAAAATATAGAAATTTTTTATATGTCTGAATTATTAAAAAATAAGGAAAATACAGAACTTTTAAATAATCTTAATTGAAAATATGCAATGTACTCTGAAGTTTACTCTCCAAAAGACGAACTTGAAATTTTTGTATATTTATTTAATTATGCAATAGATAATAATAAAAAAATTCATATTATTTGAATTACTTTAAAAGACGAACTTGATATTTTGGAAGATTATTATATAAAATCTGGTTTTTTAAGAGAGGATGTAAATTGTTTTGTTCCAGATTTTAAAAATTCATTAGTTACAGTTTCAGTAAATATTGAAAATTTAATTTGGAGATGAAGTGATTATAAAGCTAATCGTGAAAAAATATTTTTTATACCCCCAGTTAGAGAATCTGGACAAAATAAAGCTATGTTTAAATGAATAAATAGATGAAGTATAGCATGAATTTATATAAAAAATTATAATGATTTCAATATAAATTTTTTGAGTGATTGTATAAAAAATGAACATATATTGCCATTAACATTTGCTAATGTATTTAAATATAATTTAATTAATATTTGATTTAATGGTAAAGAAAAAGACTTAATAATTTCTTATTAAGTCTTTTTTAATCTGTAATTTCTACTTCAATACTATCATCTAAAATATTTTTATTTGTAAAATCCAGCCTTAATGTAACTTTATAAATTCAAGGTTTTCAGTATGTATGAGTTGGATTTGCTTCAGTAGAAGTTGTGCCATCTCCAAAATTCCAAAAATATGAATTTATTTGTCATTCAGATTCGTTAGATGTAAAATCTATTCATTGAAGAGTAGGTGCTTTTTTCATGCTTACATTTATTTTAGCACTTTGTGGTGTTGGTTTCAATATTAGATTTTTTGTTTTAGAATAAGATTTTCAATCTGTAGTAACAACTGTTAATTTTATTTCATAATCTCCAGCTTCACTATATCTTCTTCAAGGAACAATAGCATCTCTTTCTTCTTTTACTCAATCACCATAATCCCATATAAATTTTGATATATTACTATCTCTTACTTGAGATTTTGAACCATCAAATCATATTATTATAGGTACATAATCACTATTTTTTATTATATCAAAATCAACAATAGCTTCTTTTTTATTTGCTTCAATAAATATTTTTTCTGTTATTGTTGCTGTATTATCTTCAACTTTTCTATTAACAAATGTATGTTTAACTGTTATTGTATGATTTCATTCTTTATTTAATTCATAAGTTCATGTTTTTCAAACAAAATCTATATTTCAGTCTGAATCATAATCCCATTCTATTTTTTGTAGAGAATAAAGTGTAGAATCAGCTTTTACAAATCTACCATCAAAAGTTAATTTAGAGGGTGTTCATACTTCATTTAAAAAATATTCATTTAAATTTTGATTATATGTTGTATCTTTTATAAGTTCATCATCAGCATATATTTTTATTTCGTCACTTAGTTTTAATACTTTAGGTAGCTCTATTGTTCTTGTAATTATTTTACTTTCTCATGCTGAATTTATAAGTTCTACTTTTATTAGTTGATCTCAATAATATTGGAAACTATGCGTTATTTCACTTGATTTTTCTGGGTCAACTATATCTCAATTTCTAGTGTAAATTTGTTCTCATATTGTCCATATATATTTTTCTATAAATCAAGCTCAAGCATCATTTTCTAGATCTATAACCCTTAATTTAATATCTAAATCATTAACCAATCATCTTTCAAACCATATATTTCAATCTATACTTACTTTATCTTCTCATTTTATTATAAATACTTTATCAAAATTATGTTGAGGAGTATTTGAATTATTTTTCTTAATAAACATTCATACAATAGTATCTTCAAAAATAGGTTTTCATACAATATATTCACTTCATTTCCAAACAGGTTCTACTAAGTTATCCATAAAATACCATTCAATTTTTCATAATTCCTCAAGAGAAGTTGCATCAAAATTAACTAGTTTTCATCAACTATTTAATTTTTTTTCTTCTATATCTACAACATAAGATATGTTTATATAAGGCATTGATACAACTTTTTCAATTGCTTTTCATTGAGAATCAATTCAATTTATAGTTAGTTTTATATCTGTTGTTCAAATTGTATCAAAAGTTTTAATTAAATGAGGTAGTATAGTTTCTTGTATATCTCAATTTCAAAAATTCCAATTAAAATTTTTAATAGTAACTCATTTTTTTTCTTCAGCTTGTGCTAAATATGTTAAATCAAATTTTATTTCAACAGGTCATATTAAATTTGTAGTGTCTTTTAATAGAGATCATACTTTATCGAATTGGTCACTCGTTAATTTTGTATTATCATAAATTTGAATTTCTCAAAATGACATTTCTTGCCAATTTGGTAGATTTTTTATTTTTTGGTCTATAATCATCCATATTGTCGCTGTTGTAAAAGTTATTATCATAAACAATATAGAAAGTATCAGAAATTTTATTTTTTTCTTTTTAAATTCTTTTTTTGTTAAGAAAAACTTAAATAAAAAAATTATTAATAAAATAGTCTCAGATAGTAGTAATATAGAAAAAATTATAGTTACTAATTGAGCTATAAATGCATTTATTTCATTTAAATTTATTCATAATCATGCAAAAAATCTGACATCATCAACTGTTTTTGCACTTAGAACTATGAATCATAGGAATCATCAACCAACTACTAATCATACTATTGCTATAATAATCAAAAATGAAAGTATTTGTCACATACTCATTTTTTTCACTTCTTTTTTTGCAGTAATAGGTTTATCAACTGTTTTTGCTTTTATAAAAAGTTTTTCTCAAAAATTTCCAGGAACTACTTTTATTAATAATTGAAAGTTTTTTTCTTCAAAGTTAATTCATCAATTTCATTCTTGAGTTTCATTAGTATTTTCTAAATTTAATTTAGTAGCTCATTTGGCTTTTAATAAAATATTAGAATAAATAGGGTATTTTATATATTTTGTTTCAATTATTACATTATTTTTTCTGAAATCTATTTTTATATTTGATTCATTTGGTTCAAATGTAACATAATCATATTTCTTATCATCTAGAAAAAATAATATATCTTTTAAAGAAGTAATATTTATATCAAAAATATTACTTTCATTTGATTGAGTTTGATTTGAGATATTTATGTCTCATATTTTTTCATTTTCACTTATTTTTTCTTCTGAAGAATCAGGTAAATCAAACATTGAAACTAAATCATCATTATTGATAATTTCATTGTTTTCATTAGTTCAGTCATTAGATTTTTTATCTATATTTTCTAAATTTCCTAGTATATCATCGTTATTTTCGTTTTTTGGACTAGTCATTATTTATATATTATAAAATTATTTTAATTATAATACCATAATAGGCTTAAATATCCTATAAATATCCATTGACAAAAAAAAAAGTCATTTTTTAATGACTTTTTTATAATGCAGCAGCAGCTTGATTAATTGTAAGAGCAGTTTCTGCAGCAGCAGTTAAGAAAATTAACATATATGTATTTGAATGAAAATTTGTATGTTTTTCATCCCATGCTTTAACAGCACCAATTGCATTTTGTATTTTTGTTTTCATATTTCTATATGATTAATTATTAATGTAAATAAATTGTAACATAGTTTTTATTAAAACACAAAAAAATGAAAAGTAAATTTTCACTTTTCATTTTTTTATACTCTTATTTTTGTTACTTTATCATCTTTTTTTCTGTCTATTAAGGCATTTTGAGGATTATTATTTTCTTCTTTTTTTATTTTTAATAATTCTTCTAAATCTACTTCATTAAACTCTAAATCTTGTTTTGAAAGATCAATTTGTTGTACTTCTTCTATTTTTCTAATTGAAAATATAGATTTTACTACTTTAAATTCAATTTCATTTATTAAATCTTTAAATTTAAAATATGCTTTTTCTTTATAAACTACTAAAGGATTTTTTCAACTATATCATTCAAAAGCAACTTCTTCTCTAAGTTTACTCATTGCATCAATATGTCTCATCCATAGTTCATCAATAGAACTTAAAACAATTCTTCTTTCTAATCCAAAGTATTCTTTTTCAGAAATAGCATCTTTTCTAAGATTTTCAAATTCTTCTATAGCAATATCACTTATATATTTAGCTAATTCTTCAGGATTTGAAATACCGCTTATATCATCTATTTCAACTTTATCATCAATAGCTTTTAATGCTAAAAATTCATTTACTTTTTTAATTATTTCTTTATTTCAAATATTTAAACTTTGATTTTTAGTAAATTCTGATAATACAAGTGCATTGATTTGAGAATTAATCATATTTCAAATATCTTCATGGATATTTTCACTATCAAGAATTTTATTTCTTCTAGAGTAAATAATATTTCTATGTTTATTTATAACATCATCATATTCTAAAATATGTTTTCTTATATCAAAATTATGTCATTCAACTTGTTTTTGAACTCAAGTAACTCTTTTTGTTAACATTCCACTTTGAGCTAATGGTTCATCATCTGGAAGGGAAGCAAACATAGGTGAATTAAATACCCCAAAAAGTTTATCTCAACCAAAAATTCTCATTATATCATCATTTGGTGATATTAAAAATTGAGTAACTCAAGGATCTCATTGTCTACCAGCTCTTCATCTTAATTGGTTATCAATTCTTCTTGTTTCATGTTTTTCTGTACCAAGAATAATTAATCATCCCAATTCTTTTACTCATTCTCAAAGTTTGATATCAGTACCTCTTCAAGCCATATTTGTTGCAATTGTTATTGATCCTGCTTGACCAGCTTTAGCAACTATTTCTGCTTCGCTTTCGTGATATTTTGCATTTAAAACACTATGAGGAATATTTTCTTTTTTTAATCTTTCACTTAAATATTCACTTTTTTCTACTGAAACTGTACCAACAAGAATTGGTTGTCCAGTTTTATTCATCTCTTTTATAAGTCTAACTACATAATCAAATTTACCTTTTTCATTTTTGAATAATAAATCAGGTCTATCTTCTCTAGCTATTGGTTTATTAGTTGGAATTACAAGAGTATCAAGTCAGTAAACTTTGTAAAACTCTTCTGCTTCAGTAAGAGCTGTACCAGTCATACCAGCTAGTTTCCAATACATTCTAAAATAATTTTGAAATGTTATAGATGCTAGAGTTTTACTTTCTTGTTTTATTTCTACATTTTCTTTTGCTTCTATTGCTTGGTGAAGTCATTCACTATATCTTCTACCAGCCAAAACTCTACCTGTATGTTCATCAACTATTTGAACTTCTCAATCTATAACTAAATAGTCTTTATCTTTGTGATAAACAGCCATTGCTTTTAGAGCATTTTCTACATGGTGAATATCATTATAGTGATTTGAAACATATATATTGTCAATTCTTAATAGTTCTTCTATTTTTTTAATTCAATCTTCTGTTAGAGTTGCAGTTTTTTGTTTTTCATCAATTTTATAATGAACACCATTTTGTAAATGTTTAATTAATGCAGAAAATTGCATATATTTACTAGTTGGTTGATTGTCTGGCATAGAGATAATCAAAGGAGTTCTAGCTTCATCAATCAAGATAGAATCAACTTCATCTATAATAGCAAAAAATAATCTAGATTGAGATTTATCGTCTTTTGAGATAACCATATTATCTCTAAGATAATCAAATCCTAATTCATTATTTGTTGCATAAACGATATCACAATTATAATTTTCTTTTTTTGCTTGTTTTCATTGAGAATTAACAACTACTCAAGTTGTTAATCATAAAGCACTATATAAAACACCCATTTCTCCACTATCTCTAGTAGCTAGGTAATCATTTACAGTAACTATATGAACACTATTTCAAGTAAGTGCATTTAGATATGCTGGAAGAGTTGCAACTAATGTTTTTCATTCTCAAGTTTTCATTTCACTTATATTTCATTCGTGAATTGCTAAACCTCAAATAAGTTGAACATCATAAGGAATCATATTCCAAGTTATGCTTCTACCATCTTTTAATTCAAAAGTTTGTCCATTTATAAGTTTTGCAGTAGTTTTAACTAGAGCAAAAGCTTCGCATTTTATTTCGTTTAAAATTGCTTTAATTTTTTTTGTATCTTCTGCATCTTTGAAATCTAATCATTCAAATTTAGATTTAAATTCCGTTGTTTTATTTTTTACATCTTCTAAAGAGAAGTTTTCTTGAGCTTTTTCAAATTCTTTTATTTTTTCTATAAGTCTAGAAATTTCTTTTACTTTCTTTTCACTAGGGTCTCCAAAAATGGCTTTAATAATGCTTTCTATCATTTTTATTTCGTTTTTATAATTAAACCTTGAGATTATAATAAAAAAAAGCTATAAATCAAAAATAGTTTTTGCTTTTTTGAAAAGTATTTATATACTAGTTATATACTTATTTTTAATATAATGTAAATATGAGAAAAATAATTGTTTTATTAATAATGTTAACATTTGTTTTATCAAGTTGTTCAATAGATTGGAATGATGAAAAAGATAAGAAAATTACTGAATTGGAAAATAAAGTCGAAGAAATAATAAAAGAAAAAGAAAGTGATTTATTTAATAAAAAACAAGAGTGTAAAAAATATCAAGATACTGCATTTTTATTTCTTAAAGAATGAGACGAAATTGACTCAATATTTTATAGTAAAAAATTAAATTCTTGTTTATTTTCATTTATAACATATGAAACAGTATCATTAGAAGGTTTTGATAGAGATTATCCAATACATGTTATAAGAGATATATTTACACTTGAATATATTTTTAGAGAAACTGATTATCCACTATGGCAAGAAAAAATAAAAGAATTTAAATGAGAATAGTATGAATAAGTATATAATTGAACAAGAAATAGATTCTTTATTAAAAAATCATTATTTTGAATGACAAAAATCTATAACATCATTTGAATTTGAATGAATAACTTTTTCTGAAAAAAATTATTCATATTGAGAGTGAGCATTTTGAAACAAGTGGATAATAAATTGTGAGCTAGAATGAGAAAATTATAAAGATGTTTTAAATATATATTCTTATAAAATTAGTAAAATAATTCCAAAAATTTCTTTTATAGGACAAGCATATATAAATTATAACTATTGAAGTTTATTAGTAAAAAAATGAGATATTTGATTATTTTTTTATAGATATAATAATGAGCCTGTATGACTAAATTTTTGAAAAAATAAACAAGATATACTTTTAGATTTGTATTATAATAAAGATATCCCTCAAGAATTTTTTAGCTATTGGTATGATTTAATAAATACAACTTCATATACATGAAAAATTTTATTATTATGTTGTTCTATAGAATCTTTATTGCCTAAAAAACATAAATGAAAAACATTAAATAAAGAACAATCTGAACATAATAAAGAAGTTAACAAATTAAGAAAAAAAATAATTTGAAATGATTTAGATAATGATTTATTTTGAAGAGATGATAAATGATTAAGACATAGAATTATTCATTGAGAATATTTTTCACCAGAAGACTTTAAAAAAAATTATGTTGTTGAAATTCATAATAGGATTATTGATTATTTTAATAAAGAAATAATTAATATAGATGAAAAAATACCATTATGAATTATTGATCCTCAAAGAAATTTGTTTATTAATTATAAGGGTCAAAGGTGCTATTTAAAATGAAGTAAAAAATTTGAACTTAATATTGTAAATTTATTAGATAATATAAAACAAGATAGAATTTTAAAATTTAATGAAGATACCTATAAAATAGTTTCTAATGTAGATAATTTTTAACAAAACCACTATGATTTCATATATAACTTGAAAAATAATTGATTTAGATTTCACTAATATGACTATTTTAACAAATAGTTGAGTAGGATATGAAGTGCTTATAAATGAACTTACATATTCAAAACTTGCTACTATGGAAGAAGTAGAATTATTTATTTATCACTATAAAACAGAAAATAGTGAAAATCTTTTTGGATTTATAGAAAAAGAAGAAAAAAAAGTTTTTGGAGAACTTATAAAAATCTCTTGAATAGGTTGAAAAGTCGCTATGCAAATATTGTCTCTTTGAATTGAAAGACTTATTATGGCTATAAAATGAGAAGATAATAAAACTATAGAAAGTATAAAATGAGTAGGTAAAAAAATGGCTGAAAAAATAATTCTAGAATTAAAAGATAAAGAATTTGCCATAGATTTTAGAAAAACTGAAAATGTATTAAAAGCAAACAATATAGATTCATCACTTCACTCTTCTATCAAATCAACTCTTACTGCTATGTGATACAATCCAAAAGATATAGACAATATATTGTTTAATTTACCAGAAGGAATAAATGAAACAAAAGATATAATTCCATATGTTATTAAAAGTTTGAGTTAAAATATTTTTTAAAAGAAAATTATGAATTTAGAAGTAGTTTTAATACTCGTTGTTTTTGTATTGCTTGCAGTTATTTTTTATCTTTTTTCTAAATTGTGAAATAAATCTAATTCAAATGATAGTTTTAGGTTACTCCAAGATCAGATATTAGCACTTAACAAAAGTCTTGATTTTAAATTGTCAGAATCAAATAGAAATACTATGATACAATGAGAAATAAATACTAGTATTTCAAAAGAAGCAAGTCAAAAAATAGAAGAAATCACAAAAAAATTATCAAGTTTAGAAGAAACAAATAAACAAATAAAAGATATTTGAAGTCAATTAGAATGACTTGAATCTATACTTAAAAACCCAAAGCAAAGAGGTATTTTGTGAGAATATTTTTTAGAAAATGTACTTAAAAACATACTTCCTCCAGATAATTTTGAGTTGCAATATAGTTTTGCAAATGGGGAAATAGTAGATTGAGTTATATTTGTAAAAGAAAAAATTATTCCTATAGATTCTAAATTTTCTCTTGAAAATTATAATAAAATACTCGGGGAAGATAATCTGATACAAAAAGAAATCTATATAAAAGATTTTAAAAATGATTTAAAGAAAAGAATAGATGAAACAAGCAAATATATAAGACCTAGTGAGGGGACTATGGATTTTGCTTTTATGTTTATTCCAAGTGAATGAATTTATTATGATTTACTTGTAAATAAAATATGAACTTTGAAGTCAAATACTATTGATTTAATAGAATATGCTTTTAAAGAAAAAAAAGTAATTATAGTAAGTCCAACTAGTTTTTATGCATATTTACAAACAGTTATGCAAGGTCTTAGAGCTCTTCAAATAGAGGAAAAAGCACAAGATATTAAGAAACATGTTGAAAAATTATCGCGTCATCTTGATGCTTATGAAGAGTACTTAGAAAAGCTATGAAATAGTTTGTGAACAAGTATAAATCATTATAATAATGCATACAAAAAATTTAATCTAATTGAAAAAGATGTTATTAAAATAACAGGGGAAGAACAAGAGAGTAACATAATACAATTAAATTGACCAGAATAAAATAAAAAGCTTTTAGTATAGACTAAAAGCTTTTTATTTTATAAAAATATTATGTGATTATATTTTTAAGTATTGCTATTTTTAAAAAATATTGTTTTGTTAAATGTTAAAAAATAAAAAAGACTTATATATAGACACCTTAAAACCTTTTTTAACATTGTTAAAAAAACATTTAACAAGGTTGTTCTAAAATTGTTAGCAAAAATTAGAAAAATCATTAAATTTCTCTAAGTCACTTTATTTTTTTATATAGGTTTTTATGGTTATTAAAGTTATTAAAACAAGAGATTGAGACTTGGTAAACTTCGACAGAAGTAGAATAGAAAGAGTTATTGAAAAAGCAGCTGAAAGTGTATGAGAAAAAGATTTGAGTTTTGTGGATCTTGTTACGGATAAAGTAATAGAATCTTTAAATTTAAAATTAGAAAAATTTGATAAATCTCAGTTCATAACTATTGAAATGATTCAAGATCAAGTAGAAAGAGAACTTATGGAATCTGGATATTTCCAAGTAATGAAACATTTTATTATTTATAGAAATAAAAGAGCTGAAGCTAGAGAATTAGCAAAAGAAAAAGTAGAAAAAAAATTATCAGAAAATACTTTTAAAATAACTAAAACTACTTGAAAAAAAGAAAGTTTTGATATGAGTAAAGTAGAAAAAACTTATAAAATAGTATCTTACTGACTTGCTCGTAAATGTAGATTTGAAGAAATAAGTGATAGTTTGAAAAAATATATAGTTGAAGGAATGAAAACTAGTGATATCACTAAAATGCTTATTAAATCAGCTATAGATTTGATTTCTATTGAAAATACTTCTTGGCAATTTATTGCTTGAAGATTGGCTTTAATTGATCTTTATAAAGAAGCTTCAAATAATAGAAAAATGGATATTAAAAAAATCTATGAAGCAAAACACTATGTTGAATTATTTGATGAATATGTTAAATCTGGATTATACTCTAAAAATTTCTACAATTATTATTCAAAAGAAGACATTTTAGAAGCAGGTAAATATCTGAAAAAAGAATACGATTTTGAATATAATTATACAACTATTTTGATGTATAAAAAGAGATATCTTTTAAATCCAAATAAAAAAGTAAAAGAATTACCACAAGAAATGTATATGAGTATAGCTTTATTTCTAGCTATGCCTGAACCAAAAGAAACAAGATTAAAGATAGCAAAAAAAATCTATGATTATTGTGCTTCTGGAAAAATTTCACTTCCAACTCCAACTCTATTAAATGCTAGAACAAATTTTCATCAATTATCTAGTTGTTTTAAATTTAATGTTGAAGATGATTTAAGAGCTATTTATCATGCTATTGAAAATATGGCACAAGTTTCTAAATTTGGTGGATGAATTTGAGTTTATCTTTGAAATATTAGAAGTAGATGAGGTTATATTAGATGAGTAAAAGGTGCTGCTGGTTGAGTAAATCCTTGGATTAAAGTTATAAATGATACTGCTGTAGCTGTAAATCAATTATGAGCTAGAGCATGAGCTATAAGTGTAACTTTAGATGTTTTCCATAGAGATATTTATAGTTTTCTTGATTTACAAACTGAAACTTGAGATATAAGAAGTAAAGCTTTTGATGTATTTCCAGCTGTAAGTTTTCCAGATTTATTTATGGAAAGAGTTGCAAATGATGAAAATTGGACACTTTTTGATCCAAAAGAAATAACAGATAAAACAGGAAAAAGATTACAAGATCATTTTTGAGCTGAGTTCGAAGAATTTTATAGAAAATGTGAAAAAAATGATGTTTTAGAATTAAAAGAAGAAGTTTCTGCTCGTGATTTATTTAAAAAATATTTAAAAGCTACTGTTGAAACAGGTATGCCTTATGCATTTTTTAGAGATACTGTAAACAAAGCAAATCCAAATAAACATGCTTGAAATATATATTCTACTCAACTTTGTGTTGAAATATGTCAAAATACAAGTCCTTCTAAATTTGTTGAAGAAACAATAGAAGATGGAAAAATAGTTATTAAATACGAACCAGGAGATAGTGTAGTTTGTAACTTAGCTTCTATAAATGTAGCAAAAGTTAATACTCCTGAAGATATTAAAAAAGTAGTTCCAATTGCTATGAGATTACTTGATAATGTAATAGATTTAAATTTCTATCCTATAAAAGAAGCTGAAAAAACTGCAAAAAAATACAGATCAGTATGACTTGGATTTTTATGACTTGCTGAATATTTAGCTGTAAATAAATTGGCTTATGATAGTAAAGAAGCAAGAGATGTTGTTGATGAATTATTTGAAAAATATGCATATCAAACTCTTAAATCTTCAAATGAATTAGCTACAGAAAGAGGTACTTATGAAGTATATCAAGGTAGTGAATGGTCTAAATGAATTTTACTTTGAAAAGATGCAAATTGGTTTAGAAATAATTCAAAAATGAGCGCTCTATGGTTAGAATTAATTGAAAATATTAATAAAACTTGAGTAAGATTTGCTTACCATTTAGCTCCAGCTCCAAATACTTCTACTGCTTTAGTAGTTGGTACAACAGCATCTATTCTTCCAATTTATAAAAAATATTTTGTTGAAACAAATGCTATTGCTCCAAGTGTAAATGTGGCTCCAAATTTAAACGAAGAAAATTTTTGGTATTACAAAGAATATGTAAATATGAACATGAATGATGTAATTGATATGGTTTCAGTAATCTATAAATGGATTGACCAATCTATTTCATTTGAATGGATGATAAATCCAGCTAATGTTTCTCCAAAAGAACTTTATGAATATTATTTTAAAGCACATAGAGAAGGTATAAAAACAGTTTACTATGTTAGATCTATGAGTCTTGAAGTAAAAGAATGTGTAAGTTGTAGTGGGTAAAAAATAAGCACTTTTAAGTGCTTATTTTTTTGTATATTAAATCTATATTAAATTTTTTACAATATAAAAAAATGTG
>CALMJA010000092.1 GCA_937864295.1 uncultured Candidatus Altimarinota bacterium
CTGATTTAAGAAAAATTGTTAATGGTGATGAATTTGAATTAAAAGTTTCAGATGATAATTCTGAAGTTAGAGTTAAAGCTAAAGGTATAGTTGTAACTATTGATGGTGATGATTATACTATCTCTAACGATAAAGTTATTGATTTAGGTGAATACGATGCTAACTAATTTTTAGTTACTCATATAACCAAAACAAAAATTATTTAATTAGTTTTAAAAGAACTCATGCTATGCATGGGTTCTTTTTTTGTGTCTTAAGTCCGGACTGTACATTTGCAAATAAATTCTTATTTATTATAATATGTTTGACTCTCCGTTTTAATTTTTAATTTGTATGAATATGGCTCTTATAGATACAGAAGCTTTTAAAAAAGCGGGATTAACTGAACAAGAAATAGAATCTGTAAAAAGATGACTTGAAGATGTTAAGATTTGAAAAGTATATACTGAAGATGAATTTTATTCTAGTTTAGAAAATAGGTTATTTTCTAAACAAAAAACTTATGTATAGTATAAAGTATACGAAAGAATCAGAAGATAATCTTGTAGAAATATTTGATTATATATGAAGTGATAATACTTTTTTTGCTGTTAAAGTATTACAAAGTATAAAATTAACTATTGATATATTAAAATTATTTCCATTATCTTGATATTCAATAAGTGAAAAAACTAAAATGATAGTAGATACTAAATACAAATACCGTATAGTATATAATTTTAATTGAAAAGAAGTTTTAGTGTTATCTATATGAAAATATAAAAATGACTGGTTTTAATTTTTAAAGAACTCATGTTTTATACATGGGTTCTTTTTTTGTCTTAAAGCGCTATATTTGCAATATTTATATGAATGATTATAATATTTTTGACTCTCCGTTTTAATTTTTAATTTGTATGAATATGGCTATTATAAATGTAGAAGTTTCTGATAATATAGCAAAGAAATTTAATAAACTAAAAGTTATTAATTGAGAAAAACTATATGATGAAATGGATAAAGAAATATGGTCTTCTGTTAAAGTTGGAGAAAATGCAGAAGATGTTTTAGATTATTTAAAAAATATAAAATAACTATGACTAAATCTTGGCAAAAGTTTCTCCTAAAATTAGATCTTAAATCAAGAGAAAATCTAGAAATTATTTTATCAAAATTAATTAAAAGAGATTTTATTGATTTAGACATTAAACCTATATCTTGAAAAAAATGATTTTTTAGATGTAGAAATTGAAAAATTAGAATTATATATTCATATAAAAATGATAAAATATTTATAGAAGATATTTGATATAGATGAGATATATATAAATGATTATAATTTTTAAAGAACTCATGTTTTATACATGGGTTCTTTTTTTTGTGTTTAAAACTTAATTAAAATAGACCTTTGACTAATAATCAAGTCCTTTTTTAGTTTATTCTTTACTTTTTATAGCCAACTATTAAAATATATCATGTTATTTATTTATTAACGTATTTATTACTATGTTTTTTAGAAAAAAAGAAGAATGTAATACAATTACTACTAACAATAATATACTTATTTGAGTTATTATCGTGTTGGCTATAATTATATCTGTAATGGGATTTTTCTTAGGAAAAATGACATCTTGAGGTACTGGAGGAGTTGTTGGAAATTATGATGATTTAAGTATTAGACTAATAAAAGATGCAAGAGATACTACTTTTAATCCAGATGCTATATTAAAAAAATTCCATCTATTGCAAAAGCAAAAATTGAAGTTGTAGATTTTGCAGACAAATGAGTAAAAGAATTTTTACAAAATAATGATATAAAAGCACTTCCTGCATTTATATTTAATACTAATAATTTTGATGTTTCTGCAGATCCAATTCAAATGGGACAAGATGGTAAAGCTATGCCAAAAATAAATGCATTTTTACAATCATTACCTAGTGGAGAATTTTTCTTAGAAATGTGATCAACTTTTGATCCATTTGCTGAAAGAAGTGAAAGAGGGTTTAGAATGATTACTAAAGAACAATTAGAATCTATTA
>CALMJA010000093.1 GCA_937864295.1 uncultured Candidatus Altimarinota bacterium
TTTCTGAAAATAAATTCCCGAAATATTCTGAAAACTATGGTTTTGAAAATTTGAGTAATTATTGTAGTGCATTAGAAATCGTAAAAAAAGACAAAAAATTTAAAGACAAAATATTTAATTATGATTTTCTAATATATAAAATAATTATATTAGTTGTGATTTTATTTTCAACAGCCTACTTTATTTGACTTGCAATATCTAAAAATAACAATAAATTAGTAGATATTAACAATGATATAGAATCAGCAAATATTTATTATGAAAATAATAATTATTTAGAAGCAATAAATCTATATGAAAAAATACTAGAAGATTGAATAGTAACTCCTGAATTGTTAAACAATACTTTTACAAGTTATGTTAAATTATGAAGATATGATAAAGCATTGTATGTAATAAAATTTATGGTTTCTAATTTCTGAGCAAGTGAATCAATAATTTGATCACATATAGAAAAAGATAATTTAAGTGATAGAATAATTTTACTTTATAAGTGGTTCTTGAAGAAGATTATAAAAATCCTGAACATTTATTAGAAGTTGCAAAATTACTATATGAAGCTTGAGATTACTATTATGATTTAGATGCTAAGAAATATTCATTTGCAATTTTTACTCAATATATGAATGCATATATACTTTTAGATGATGCAATTAAAATAGATCCAAATAATTCAGAATATTATTTTTATCAATGAAGATTAAAAATGGATATATGAGATTCTTTTGAAGATTCTGAAAAAAAATTAAAAAAAGCAGTAGAATTAAAAAATGATGATTATAGATACTATTATAGATTATGAAATGCATTAATGCATCAAAATAAATATAGTGAAGCAAAAGAAAACTTTTTAAAATGAATTGCATTGAACAGTGATTATGAAAAACTTCACTTAAATTTATGAAATATGTATTTCGAACTTTGAGAAAAGGAAAAATGATATTTAAGTTATGAAACATGATTGAAGATTTGTAAAGAAATGTGTGATTGATTCTATAATAATATAGGTAATGAATTGTTAAATGAATGAAAATATATAGAAGCTAAAGAAAGCTATCAAAAAGCGCTTGAAATTACCCCTGAAAAAGCTGAATTAATAAAAAAATTAGAATATTTAAAAAATAAAATAAAATAAAAATCATATAAAAATTTATATGATTTTTATTTTATTTGTCACTTTTTTTTATCAATTCGTTATAATATATGCAATGATAATTTATATAATTAACTTATTTTAATATGAAAAAAATAATTTTAGCTACTCTAGCTTGAAGTGTATTATTTGCAAATTGAGTATTTGCTGATGAAAAAATCAGTGAAAATATGGAAACTATTGATATTATGCCTATTACAACTAGTTATTACCCTATTGATAATATTTCTGAAAATGATATCATTATTAGAAATAATTATTTAGAAGCAGATTATGAATATAACAATGTAAATTATTATACTTCTAAAATAAAAGCAGAAAATATTGTTGTACCTAAAGATATAAAAGAAAAAGCAAAAAAAATATACTTTTTAGTTGAAGAAGGAAATAATCCTATTTTCTACAAAGATATGGTTGCTTCTGAAGCTGGTTATGCTACTGAAACAGTAAAAACTGAATACAATTATAAAATAGTTGATTTCAAGGAAAATTCTAAAGAATATACATTTAAAAATGCTGATTTAGTAAAAGATTTTACAAAAGATGAATTTAAAAGTGTTACTATTACTTTGATGGCTGAATTTTCAGACAATGAAAAATTAGCAATTTCTAATCCAGCATATGTTTACATATCAAATAAAGAAGAAGTTTTAAATCAATTATTAATGAAAAAAAATCCAGATAATTATTATTATAGTTTTTATAATTCAACTAACCTAGAAACTTACTTAGAAAAATTAGCTGAAAAGAAAACTAGAGTTGAATATAAAGCTATTCTTAGTAAAGCTGATAAAAAAATAGTTGCTTTATCAAAACAAAATAATGAAGGTATTAAAACTCTTTTAGCAAGCTTAAAAACTGAATGAGATTTTGCTAAAAATGTAAGTAAATATGAAACATTTAATGAAACTAGAACTTTACTTCAATGATTAACTGTTGCTGTAAAAAATCAACTTCAAAATGTAAAAGCATTTGATGCGATTGATTCTATTTTAAAATAAAACAAAAAAAGTATTTGATTAATCAAATACTTTTTTTTAGTTTAATAATACATCTCACATAAGTGATTCATCCATTATTTGTGTATCTTTATATTGTTTAAAGTACATTTTTTTTCTCCAATCACTTACCAATTTTTCTGTTCAATCTAATTGAGAAATAAGAGCAACAAATGAAATAGAATAATCATTTAATAATTTATGTAAAAAATCTAACTCTTCTAATGACTCAATTTCAGTAGATAATTTTAATAATGATTTATACACATGGTTAGCATAAAAATCTAAAATTATTATAGCTTTTTTCATATTATCAACTTCTAAACCTATTTCAGAGCTTATATCTGGATCAGTTCAACAAATAGGTAATAAAGTTTCATTTAAAAATTTAGGTAAAACATATATAGGAACATTATGAAAAATAGAAAATGCTGTTATTCAATGTGAAAAAATATTTACTGATTTAGATCAATCAGTATACATCAAATCCATTTTACTTGTTATAAATGATGACATAAATTTTAATTTTAATGAATCAAAATTTATTTCTGAATCCATAGTTTTTATCGCATGACATTTTTCCATAAATAAAGCTAAAGTTCATTCTGGTACATCTAAAATAGGTATATTTTTATTTAAAACTCCCATAAATGCACTCATTGCTTCACTTAAATTTCATTTTAAAATATGATATGAATAAAGATACAAATCCATGTCATATTTTGATTTTAGACCAGTTTGAATCATTGAGTATGCCCTATCTAAATCTCATTTATTTAATAATACTCCTATTAATTTAGATAAATTATTTATATTTGAATCTATTGTATATGCTTCTTCAAATTTACTAATTGATTGATCAAAATAACCATTAACTTCATATATATTTCACAATTGGAGAGTTCCTTCAGTTGCTTCAAAATCTTCTGCAGTTTTAAAACTCAGCATAATTGTTTCTGGTCATTTTTTTTGTAAAATTGCCATATTTCAATTACAAAGCATCAAATAAGATAATTCTTGTTCAGTAATATCTTCACTTTTTTGAAGTTTTATCATAAAACTACGAATATAACTCAAAATTCATCTTGCTCAATAAGTTTCTTGAAAAATTACATTTAAACTTTTTAATGATTTTCTTAATTCAGAATTAGTTCAAATATTTACAAGTGATTCTAATAAATAATAAATTGCATATATATTATTTACTAAAATATCATTATTAACTACTAAATCAATAGTTAAATCATATGAATTATCAAAAATTAATAGAGTGAAAAGTAATAAATCATCTTTTCCTAATCCATCTAAATCATATTTTTCCATAAATTCTCAAAAAGCTTTTATATCCATATTTGGAAAATTTCTTGAGATTAATTTTTCTATAAAAAATAACAATGCTAATTCTTTATTTTCAGTTAATATTTCTGGATAATCATCTTCTCCTATATCTATAGAATCACGGGCAATATTTTGTAAATTAACTCTTATATATTTACCATATTTAACATCAATTTTATCAATAAAATCATTATATGATTTATGTAATAATGGTGTAAATGTATCTATATAATCAGCTTCTCTTTTTAAAATTTGTGTAGAATTTGGAATTTCATTTTCATCCATTTCATCAATTTCTTTATAGCATTTTTCTAAAAAAGGAAATAATTTTTTAGACATAACTTTATAATTTTTTCAATGAAAAAATATCATAGATAATGTAGCTACATACATAGCTAAATTATCAAAAGTACCAAATGAAAATTTTTCAGAATCATCCTCTTCATCTTCAATTGATTCATTAGGTTTTGAATTTAAATCTCATTTTACAAGCAAAGAAATATGTTCATCAAAATATTGAGTTAATATATTTATTTTTTCCTCATCTCTAGAAAAAGACAAAATATTCAAATCACTTAGATGTTCAGCTAAATATTTATCTTCTTTTAAAATAGTAATATGAACTTGCATTAAAAACAATTTTCTAATTATCAAAGAATCATATTCTTGCCTATCATGTTCTGATAAATTATTTACTCATATTATATTATAAGATTCAATTTTAGAACGAACAACTTCTAAATTTCATTCTATATAGTTATTTGCAACAAGTGAGATTTTTTGCATTGGTTCAAGAATAACTATTTCATTTCCTAAAAAATGATTAGCCATCATAACTTCAAAGTTTTTTAAATCAACATCATCTTCAATTATAAAACTATACATTATAAAAGGTAAAACTACTTTTTCTTTTGTATTTCATTTTTCATTATAAGTAGTTGATATTAATTTTGAATAAAACTCTTTTGCTTTAATTGTATTTCAAAGTTGATTATACATTATGATAATATTTTCTAAAAATATTTTATCTCAATATATATTATATGCTTGTTCCAAAAGACTAATTGCAAATTCATTTTCTCATAACTCTTTATATGCAAGTGCAGAATATAAATATCAAATTTCATCTCAATTTGATATTAATATATCATATGTTGATATTGCTTTTTTAAAATCACCTTTTCTTTCATAATCTTTTCATAGAGTAATCAAAAATTTAGAATTTTCTTTATATGATTCTTTTTTATTTGCAGTAGTCATTAATAAATTAATTTTTCTATTTATGACTTCCATAAACTCTAAATCTGATTTCACTTCTGGGTCATGCATTTCTAAAACAGTACTACTATATACTTCATTTAAAACTTCAACAGGTACTACAAAGTCACATGAAATAAGAGTTGCTAAAAATCAAATTGCAGCTTCAAAATCCCCTATACTTGTTAAATATAGAGGAATTGTTTGTATAACAGAATTATCGTCTTCTTCTTTTTGATCAAGAGATTTTAATATTACTCTTAATGCTTTTACACGTGTATCTCTACGTTGATTTGTAAGTTTATCAATAACATTTTCTGGGAAAGAATCTATTAAACACCTAGTTCTATCCATTATCAAATCATTCATATTAACTATTTGTAAAAATTAATATTCGAATTATAAATAAATAGTATATTATGTCAATAATATAAAAAACTATATATAAACTTGCATTAAATTGTAATTATGTTAATATATTAGTATTATTTTTTTAATAATAATTAATATGACAACAAATAAAGAAAATATTGAAAATGAAGAAGTGGAAAACAAAATTGAAAATGAAGAAAAAATAGAACACCCTGTTATACCACCAGTTGCAAAATACACTAGACCACCTGCATATATAAAATGAAATACTCAAGTTAGATGAAATCAAAATAACTTTACAAAACAAGTTCAAAGAAAAGCTTCTTGAAGAGGTAGATAATAATAAATATAAAATGAAAATACTAAATAAAGAACCAGAAAATAGAAATGATGATATATTACATTGAGTTACATTGGCTATGATTCTCGATTATCTTATAGAAGAATATGGTTTTGAAAAACTTAGTGAATTGTTTAATATAAATTGTTTCAAAAATAATCCAAGTAAAGATTCAAGTCTAAAATTTCTAAGGAAAACGCAGTGGGCTCGTTTACAGGTACAAGGTTTATATGTAAAATCTGTTTTAAATAAAAGAAAAACAAAAAAATAATATTTGATTAATCAAATATTATTTTTTTGTTTTATATTTTTGTTTACGTTTCTTATTTTTTATTTCATAAGATTTTAAAATTATATTATTCCATTCTGGTCTTTTTTGAATAGACAAGACTATATTTGCAACTTCAGGTTTCATAATAGAATCTTCTTTTCAAGAGTATGCTTCTGATATTGCTTTAGATATAGCAGTAAGTTTATGTTTTTTTGAAATTTTTTCTTTTTGCTTAGAAAGTAAATCTGTTTTTTGTGAATTTACTTTCTTATGTAAAACTTCTTTAATTAAAGTTTCTCTAGTCTGAGAAATTTCAATATCTGTTTTTTCTAAATCAGATTCTATTTTTGGTTTTATTACTTTACCAAAATAATTTATAGTAACAGATTTTATAATATACTCTGGAATTTCTTCTCAATTTGGTCACATATATCAAGAGAAAATATTTCTTTTAGGTTCAAATGATTTTTTTAATGCTTTTGATTCATCTGATAAATCTTTATCAAATATACTATTTATTTGAGAATCAAGCCAAGTAGCTCTCAAATATCCAGATTCTAAAGTAAAATTTAAATCAGATGTATTATTGTGTCCATCTACAAATATATATGCTTCTCAATTTATAGAATATATTTTATTAGTAGTAGATGAATAAATTTTTGTATTTTGTTTAAAAGTTTCTATATATTTTCAATCCAAACTATAAAATTTAGAATTTGAATCTAATATAAAATCATTATTTTTAATAGTATATAGAGTTTCTTTTAAAATTGAAATATCCAAATTTTTAATAACTTCTGTCTCTTTAAAAGAATTTGGTTTCAAATTTTCAAATGAATTTACTTTTGAACTTCATGAAGAAACAGTATTTCAAAACAATCATGAAAAACCTAGTTTTTTATTATCATTAAAAGGAGTGAATCATTTTTTAATAATTCCTTTAAGTTTTTCTCAAAAAAATCAAACATTTTCTTTAACAGATTCAGCAAATCACTTTAAAGGTTCAAATTTTTTTTGATCTAAATATCTATCATCATAAGCTGGAACAAAATTCATATATTTAAATTAATAATTATGCTACTTTTTTATTTAAAAAACTACTTATTTTATTTGAAATAAAATTTTTAGTTTTAGCAAAAAATCATTGTTTTTCTTCTGATTTTTTTATATCTCTTTTAATTAAAACTCATGAATTATATATTTTATTTATATTTAATAATTCAATTTTTATAGTTCAATTAGCTTGAGTTATTCAAACACGAGATTGTTGTCATGAAACAAGTTTTGAAGGATCACAATATAATTCTGTTTCAATTAACTTATCATTTCATAAAAGTTTATATTGTATTTTAAATTTAGATTTATTACTTCAATTAATACTTTTATGTGAAATTATATTAAAAGTATCATATCATACTATATCTAATGATATTATATCACTTTCATCTTTTGAAGAATCTATATCCAAAAAAGATGTATAAAATAATTCATCATTTGCAGCAGCTCAAAATTTTTTGTGTAAATCATTTCTAAGATAAATTGAAAAATCTGTTGCTTTATCTTTTTCTCTTGCTTGAACTGATTTAATTGCTGATAAAACTTTTTTATCATTTAAATTTAAAGAATCAATTCAAACTACATTATTAAAGTTTGATTTTACTCATAAAACTAAATCTTTTGTAGTTTCGCTTAAAGGTAAATCTAATTTTTTTTGAATAAAATAAATATCTTGATTTTTTACTTTTCAAGAACTTATAAATGCTTCCCAAGCTCTTTGACGAGTAATAGAAACAACATCTTTTTTTTCTTTGATTATAACTATTAATTTCTAAAGAAATTTTTGATAATCTTGATTGAAGTAAATCAATATGATTTCTAAGTCAAATCCAATCATTATTTGCATTTTCTTCTTCCAATATTGATATAACTTCATTTATTTCATCTTCTAAATCAAGTATAATTTCAGAAGTACTAATTTTCATTGGTTGATTTTTTAAAAAATCTAATGATGTATTTAGATAATTTAAATATCACTTAATCAAATTTAATCACAAAAAGTAAAGTGAATTTTCATAATTTTTAGTAGTATATAACTTAGTATTTTTTCAATTTAAATCTTGATTATGTTGGTCTAAAATTCATAAAAAAATAGAAAAAAAACTTGGCCAATTATCATCTCAATTGGATTCATTTAGAGATTCTATTTTGTCATATAAATCTTTAGGCGCACCAACCTTTTTACAAAAAAATAAAAAGTATTTTATAAATCAATTTGATTTTCAAGAATTAATTCAAGAAAAATTATTAGTATTCATTTGATATAAAGTATTATATATAAATTTTTGATGTACTATATAATAAATAATAAATTAATTATGTCAATATAATTATTTCAATAAAAAACTCACTTTTAGTGAGTTTTTTTAGTATCATGTTATATCATCTGTATTACAATTCAATGGATCGTCTATACATTTATCAATAGATGTAGTTCTAATAGCTCTTTTTGTAGCAAATTCATTTACAACTCAAAATGTTTCTTTTGATACAGTTGAAATTGTACTTCAAAAAACTGGAACATAAGATGTAGCATATTCTAATCACTCTCATAATAATATACTTCACTTCAAAACTTCTACTTTTCCTTTATCTAATTTTCACTCTTTTCATAATTTTTCTATTTTTCATAATTTATCCTGTATTTCTTTGATTTTTTCATATGATTCTTTTAATTTCTCATATTTTTCATTTACACTATTATAATATTCACTTCATTTATCATAAGTTTCTTTCATTTTTTCTAGATTTGAAAGTGTATATTTCATACTTTCTCACGATCTTTTATAAACTTCTTCTAACATTTTTTCTTTTGCTTCGTCCAATACTGCATCTTTTGAACTATTTATTTCATTATTTACCATATCAACCAAAGTAGTTTTTACAGTATCTACAAGCATATTTGCATTTTCATCCAATCTCTTTGTTGTTGTTTCTATTTCAGTAATTTTTTTTAATCAATCCAATTCTTTTAATGTATCTCATCAAAATCATTGTCTTTGTTTAGCATAACTACTAGCAATTTGTTGTTTTAAATCTTGATCATTAACTCATACCAATATCTCATCTTTTTTCTTTGTATAGTATTCTAATTTTTCAATATCTGATAATTTTTGAAAATTTTCTCTAAATTTTTCTTCTGCTTCTCTTTTACTTTTCAAAAGTGCTTCTGTTTCTTTAAATCAAACTGAATATTCTATTTTAGAATCCAATTCTTTTATTTTTTGTTCTAAAGTACTAGATAATTTTGTTCTAGTTCAAGATTGGCATTCAGTTTTTGTATAGGACATTGCTCATTCTTTCATCATATCACAAATAGATTCATCTCACATATTTATTGCTACTTGCATATAACACTTATCTCTTGGTGGATTTGATCAAGTATTTTTAAAACTTGTTCATTTTATATTTTCACAAGCTTCTGGTGATGAAGATTGTACAGCAATAAATTGAAAACAATGATCTCAATCTGGTACATATGTACAAGCCATATTTCAAGCAAATTCTATAAATCAGCATGAAGACAATAATATAGTTGAAAAAAAACTAAGTAATATAAGTTTTATTTTTGATTTTAAATTTTTCATAATATTGATTTTATATGATAAATTATATATTTTTTTTAAACTTTAATATTGAAAATAATACAACAAGTAATAAAATAAATGATGAAGATATTATAATTGGATATGAAAAAGTTAATATTATTAAATTTAAAAAATCTGCATATCTTGGTTCAAATAATAATAAATCTATTCATAAAAAAAGAAAAAATCAAAAAATCAAAAAATATATAATAATATTGAAAATAAATGATTTAACTCTAAATATAATTTTTAAAAAATATAAAAAATAAAATATAATTAATGATAAAATTGAAAAAACTAAAGGTGTGTATAAAGCATATTTTTGATAGAAATCTCTATATTTTAAACTTTCTAAAACTGGTTCCTTATCAAAATAAATAAACAATAATAACAAATAAAACAATAATCCAAAAATAGAGATTAAAACTAAAGGCATAATCTTTAATTCTAATATTTTTTTATTTTCCATAATAAGTAATTTAGAAAATAATATAAAGTTATTACAACTGTAAATATAATATTAGCCTTTTAATTTAAAATGCAATAAAAAAACTCACTTTTAGTGAGTTTTTTTATTATAGATCTTCAAATATTTCATCAATATTTATTTCACTACTTGCTTCTAATTTTTCTTGAATTAATTCTTTTAATGCTGTTAATTGTGCAAGTGCACTTTCTTTTGTAGCATATTTTTCTATTAATTTATTTGTTCTTTCAAGAGCTTTTTGTAATTGTTCTTCGCTTAATTTACCTAATTTTTCTCATAATTTTTTAGAATAATTTTCTTTATATTTTTTTACTAAATCTAATTTTTTTTGTTTTAAATTATCCATTGTAGTTAATTTTTCTTCTTTCATTTTTTTAGCTTCTTCTGCTAATTTTTGTTTCTTTTCTTCTATTGCTTTAACTACTTCATCTTTTTTAATTGATGATTCTTTTGTAATTGAAGTAACATTTTCTTTTAAATTTGAAACATATTCTTCTCTTATTTGTTTTAATGCTTTTAATTTTGTTTTATAAATATCTAAATTACCAGCATATTGACTTCCCTTTTCACTTGAAATATATTCAACATCTCAAGTATATCCTTTTATTTTTTCATCAATTCTTTTAAATTCTCATTTTAATAATTCACTTTTAAATTCTTCTCTAAAAGAATTTAAATATTTTGTATATTCATCAACAGTAGATTTTTCTGATGTTGTTGAAATACTAGAAGACATTTCTTCTGCATTTACTTGAACACTTATAAGTAACAAAACAATTAACATAATTGTATTTTTCATTTTATTCATAAGCAATAAAATTAAATATTAAAATGTAATTTTTATAATTACAAACTTAATTAAAACATAAAATAAAATATATGTCAAATAATATGAGTTATTTTTTTATTAAACTATAACTTTCATATTTTTACCAAAATCACTTTTATTTAAATATGATATATATGATTTTATATTATCTTTGAAATAAGGTGGAAATTGTCATTGAATTTTTCATACTATATAGTATCAAATAGCCATAAATCAAGCAAGTCATATATTTTCTGGTAAGCTTATATTTAAAACTTCCCCATTATAATAAATTTCTTCAGAACCAAATTTAATACATAATTCCTTTTTATTTGGTACAACTGTTACAGCATGCTTTAATTCTTCAAATGTTTTTATATCTCTTGATACATTTCTACCAAAAAGTTCTATAAATTTTACATCTATAAGTGGTGCTATTCAAGCAAATTTATTTGGTATAGCAAATAAAAATCAGTTATATGTATAAAAATTATTTGGTAATATTTTATCCAGTTTATTCTCTATAAATTCCATTATTTTAACTGGATTTTCATTTGTCTTTGCAAAAATCCATCACATATATGTAGATGTATTATATGTATATGGTTCCATATTTTTAGGAGTAACTATAACATTTTCTTTTCAAATAATAGAATTTGTTTCATTTTCCTTATTACATGTGATAAGTTTAACTTTTAGATTCTTTGAAATAGCATATTTAGCTATAATTGGTGCATGTTTACCTCATGATGCACTAAAAATAACAACTCAATCTACTCAATTTATATTTATTGATTCTTTATAATTATTTTCATCAGCAAAAACAGCATTTGTATTTTCATATATAATTTTACTAGTATTTTTTGCATTACCAGATCAGATAATAACTGGTTTATTAAATCAAAATTCTCAAAGAGAAAAATCTTTATTTACAGAAAAAAGCTCTAAAGCAGACATAACAACTAAATCTAAGTTTGGTACATTATCTTCATTTATATTACTTATTTTATCTAAATATTTAATCATAATCATTTTTTTACAATATATTTAACTCTAATTTAATTAAATAACTAAATATTACAAATTAAATAACTAAAAAAAGCTTACTAAAATAGTAAGCTTTTAATTTTTAAACTCAATTATATTACTTGAACATTAACTGCATTTAAACCTCTTTTACCTTGTTCAACTTCGTATTGAACTTCATCACCTTCTTTAATTTGACCATTAACACCAGAAATATGAACAAAATATTCATTATTTGATGATTCATCTATAATAAAACCAAACCCTTTAGTATCATTAAAAAATTTTACTTTACCTGTATACATTTGTATAAATTTAAATAATTATAAGGACTCCATTATACTTGCTTTCAAAAAAAAAGCTAATTAAAATAAAAAAATGTTTTAATTCCCTAAATAATGGCTTATATCCTAATAAATATAAATAGATGCTAAAAAGTTTTGCAAATAAAAAAAATAGTATATAATATTAGTGAGAATAATTCTCATTTTAATTAATAAAAATTAAAACTATGAAAAACTTACATCAAAAAGCTCTAGAAGCTTATATAGAAATGCTTCAAATTCATATAGATACTAAAACTACAGATTTATTATTTCATAAAGAAACTGAAAGTTTTTATGATACATTATTTTCTGTTGCACATAAAATCTGAGAAAGATATGTTGATTTAGATTGAGAATTGGTCGATGGTTCCCTATCAAGCAAGAAAAAAAGAGCAAATGAAATTATATCAAACCTAAAAAGAGAAATAGAAGAATACCAAGCAAGCAATGATTTAACTCTTTGAACTGATGATTTACTTTGAGGTTTAGCTGATGATTTAGAAGATATTGAATGAACATCTAAAGCATTTTTATAATAAAAAACTCCTTAATTAAGGAGTTTTTTTATTATTTGACTTTTATTATATATTATTAATAGTACTATTTGACATTTTTTTACATATGTAGTAAACTTTTTAAAGTTATATGAATAATAATTAAATTATGTTTAATAGAATATTTTTACCTACAATATTAGCAATTCTTACATATTGATTTTGGATAAGTCCTGACTTCAAAGAAATATCAGCATGAGTTGCTATTTTCTTATTTTGAATGTTATTTTTACAACAATGATTCAAAGCTTTTACTTGATGAATATTGGAAAAAATATTACAAAAAAGTAATGATAGAATGTGGAAGAGTTTACTTTTTTGATTTAGTGCATCTACACTAATGCAATCTAGTTCTCTAGTTTCTATACTTACTATTTCATTTTTAAGTGCTGAATTAATAACACTTATTCAATGACTTTGAATAATTTTTTGATCAAATATAGGTACTACAACTTGAGCATGGTTAATTGCTGCATTTGGTATGAAAATAAATATTTCTGCATATGCTATGCCTATGCTAGTTTTTGGTATGATTTTTTCGTTTCAAAAAAATAAAAATTTTAAATGAATTTGATCTATTTTAGCTTGATTATGATTTCTATTTTTATGAATTCATTATATGAAAGTATGATTTGAATCATTTCAAACAAGTATAAATCTAATAGAATATGCTATGACTGGATTTTTATGAATACTTGTATTTGTATGAATTGGTATTTTAGCAACAATAGTAATGCAATCAAGTCATGCTACAATAATACTTGTAATTGCAGCCTTGGCTACAAAACAAGTTACTTATGAAAATGCACTGGCTCTTGTTATATGAGCAAATATTTGAACTACAATAACTGCAGTTTTATGATCACTCACTTGAAATATAAATTGAAAAAGATTAGCTATCGCTGATGTATTATTTAAAACAATAACTTGAATAATATTTATAATATTTTTAAATCAAATAATAAATATAGTTGATATATTATCAAATATAATATGACTAAATAGTGAAAACTATACCCTTAAATTAGCTCTTTTTCATACACTATTTAATGTAATTTGAGTATTAATTTTGATACCTTTTATAGATAAATTAATAAATTTAGTAAACAAAATTTTTCCAGATAGAGATAAAAATTCAAATAACTTATATTGAAACTTGTATCTTAACAACGCAGTTTTTGATTTTCCAGATACAGCATTGATATCATTAATAAAAGAAGTTAAACACCTATATAAAAACACAATTGAAGTATTAATAGAATCAATTTGATTAGAAAAAAAAGATATAGAATGAGATTATAATTCTACTGAAGTTATAAAAAAGATAAATATTTTGGATTCAGAAGAAATAGATGAATTATATAATAAAAAAATTAAATTCTTATACGGAGAAATAATTGATTTTGCTACAAAAGCACAAGCTAATAATCCAGACAAATATGCAAATGATTTCTATAAAATAAGATATGAAAGTAGAAGATTAGTAGAAGTTGTAAAATCAATAAAACATTTACAGAAAAATGTAAATAAATATATAAAATCAACAAATCTAGAGATAAAAGCTCAATATGAAAATATAATAATAGATTTAATAAATACTATTAAATTAATTGATGAATTAAGTAATAAAAATTTAAATGAAGAAAAGCTTAAATTACTTGCGAAAATAGAAATAAATAAAAAAGAAAGTGATATAATAAATAATTGAATCATTGATTCATTAATTAGAGAAAACAGAGTAACAAATGAAATGGCTACTTCCCTAATAAATGATTCAAATTATAAAAATCTAGCTTTAAATAATTTATTAGAAATTGCTGAATTTGCATTTAATAATGAAATTTCAGAAGAAATAGTAGAGATAAAAAATAAAAAAAATAAAAAAATTAATAATTGGTTTAATAAAACTTTTTGATTATCTGAAAAAGAAATTGAAAAATCAATAAAAAAATTAAAAAGGAGAAAAACATTTTTGAAAAACAAACAAAAAAAAGAAAAAGATAAAGATGAGATTTCAAAAATAAAAGAAGAATTAAAAAATATAGATTTTATTATTGAAAAATATAAAAGATAAGATAAAACTTATCTTTTTTTATTTTTCTCTTTGACAAAAAATATTTTTTTATATTATATATTTACTTTATTGATACTAAGTCCCAATAATATGAACATAGAAAAAATTCTAAAAGAAAAACAAAATAGAGTTACTCCTGAAAGAATAGCTATATTTAATTTTTTAAAAACAAAACATATATTTACATATAATGACATAATGGAGAATTTCAAAGATATAGCTAGGGCTTCTATTTTTAGAACACTAAATCTATTTTTAGCATTAGGAGTTATAAGAAAAGTAGATGTTTGAGATACTGCAATGACCTATGAAATAAATGATGAAAATCATCATCATGAACATATGAAATGTAATAGCTGTAATTCTATTATAAGTTTTGAATCAGATAATATATGTAAAAAAATATTTGAAGAAGCTAAAAAAATGTGATTTGAAATAAAATCACACAATATTTGAATTACATGAATTTGTAAAAATTGTTTATAACCTAAAAAAGAAATATGAAAAAATTAATTTTATGAATAATAGTAACAATAGTTTCAATAATTACTTTAGTTTGAATTGCATGATTTATTAAATTTAATGTATTAAATGATGATATATATGTTGAAACTAATAGTTGAAATGTAATTAAATATAATGATATAATAAAAGTCGAAACTTCTATTATACCTCTTGGTTCCCTTACTAATTATATAGGTTGAGATTTTGTAGAAGTAAATTCAATTGTACCTGCAGGAGTTAGTCCACATGGTTATGATTTAAAACCAGAACAAATGGTTGATATAGCTGAATCTGACTTGGTAATATATTTAGATTTAGAACATATAGATGGTTTTTTAGATAAAGCAATTTCAAATAAAGATAAATTAGTAGTTTCGAAGTGAATAGAATTAATAGAATGAGCTGAACATAGTCACGAAGATGAAGAGTGAGTTGAAGAAGAATTGCATGAAGAAGATGAACATCATGAAGAAGATGAACATCATGAAGAAGAAGGTCACTCTGTTGACCCACACATTTGGAATGGTACAAAAAATGCAATAATTATTGCTGAAAAAATAACTAAAAAATTAAGTGACTTAAGCCCTGAAAATAAAGTTTATTTTGAAAATAATCTAGAGTCTCTAAAAGTTGAATTAGAAAAAGTAAAAAATGATTTTTTAGTTAAAATAAATGGTAAAAAACAAAGTGAATTTATTATATTTCATGATGCTTATAATTATTTATTTGATGATTTGTGAATTGATTCAAGTAAAAGAGTAGTATTTCAAAAATCAGTATTAAGTGATCCAAATGGTGCTGAAATGAAAGAATTAATAGATGAAATAAAATTACACTGAGTTAAAGTTGCTTATAAAGAGCCTCAATTAAGTGATTCTAATTTACAAAAATTATCAAATGAATATAATTTAGAAATACTTGTATTAAACCCTCTTGGTTCTGATATAAGCAAAAATGGTTATATAGAAAATTATAAAAATAATCTTTCAGCTTTAGAAAAAATATATGAATAATCTTAAAGAAAAGTGAGTTTTAAACTCAAAAGAAAATCAAGTTAAGGAAATACTAAAATTAGAAAATATTTTTTTGTCTTATAACAACAAAAAAACTTATGTCTTAAAAGACATAAGTTTTTCGGTTTTCTCTTGAGAAGTTCTTAGTATTATTTGAGTAAATTGAAGTGGTAAATCTACACTATTAAAAGTAATTGCTTGAATACAAAAAATTGATGATTGAAAAATCATAAAAAATTACAAAAAATTATCATATGTACCTCAAAAAATAAGTTTAGACAAAACTTTTCCTATAAAAGTTTATGAATTTATAAAAATATATAATGAAAATATAGATGATAAAAAAATAATAAATTATTTAAAAAAATTTGATAGTGAAAATTTATTTGAAAAAAATATAAGTTCTCTAAGTGGTTGAGAATTTCAAAAAATACTTATTATTTCGGCTCTACTAAATGAACCTGAATTAATTTTACTTGATGAACCAACAGCTTGAATTGATATAATTTGAGAAGAAATTTTTTATGAAATAATAAAAGAAGTAAAGAAATTATTTCCAAAAATTTCAATTATACTTGTTTCACACAATATAAAACTAGTATATAAAAATAGTGATAAAGTTATATGTCTACATGAAAATAATTTTTGTTGTCATGGTAGTCCACTTGAAGTTTCAGAAAATAAAATAACAGAAAGTATTTTTGGTAAATATACTCTACCATACAAACACAATCCACATAATAAAAATACTCATAATAATTAAAATATGTTTGAAATATTACAATACTCATTTTTTCAGAATGCACTTTTAGCTTGAATTCTCATATCACTTATATCTTCAGTTTTATGAGTTTTTATAGTGATGAGAAAAGAAGCAAATGTAACTCATAGTATAGCAAATTTTTTATTTTTATGAGTCGCTGTTTCCCTATTTTTAAATTGAAATTATTATTTATTTGCTTTTATATTTGCTATAATTTGAAGTTTTTTAATTTATTTTATTGAAAAAACCAAATTTATAACTAGTGAATCTACAAAAGAAATAATTTCACAAGCTTGAATTGCATGAGGTATATTTATACTTTGATTTATATGAAATTTAACTTTAGATATAAACAATTTTTTATTTTGAAGCATACTTTTTATAAATAAAAGTGATTTAATTATTTTATGAGTTTTATTATTTGTTATTTATATATTATTATATTTTTTCTCTAAAAAATTTTTAAGTATAATAATAAATGAAGATATCGCCAAATCTAGATGATTAAAAGTAGATTTATATAACTTATGCTTTTTAATTATATTGTCTATATTTATAGCACTAAGTATAAAAATGTTTTGAATAATGCTTATTTGAGCATTTTTGATAATACCTGCTAATATAGCAAAAATAGTATCTAGTAGTTTAAAAAATGTGTTTATTTTCTGAATTATATTTTCAACTTTAAGTGTAATAATATGACTTTTTACTTCATATTTTTTATGAACATCAAGTTCAGCAACAATAGTTTTGATATTAATAATATTTTTCATAATAGCTATAATAAACAAAAGAGTAAGAAATTAATTTCTTACTCTTTTGTTTATTAATTTGGATACATCAAATTAAATCAAAAAATATTTTTTCATCTTGTATCACTATATCATACTTTTGCAAATGCTATTTTCCAAGATTCATAAAATGGGTAAATTGTAGTTTTTGTGTTTGGAACTGCTCTTTTAAAGAAAAAATGTTCCTCATCATTTTCAATCAATTCAACATATTCTTCTATTCTAGTTTCAATTCATTTTTCTTCAAAAGACTTAAGTATAGATTCTAAATTAAAAAAATAAATAGCATCTAATCTTCTAATCATTTCAGTATATGCAATATATTTTTTATTATCTTCTTCAAATTTTGAAAACATTTTATCATATGGGAATTTAGATATAACAAGTTCTCTTAAAAATTCTATATCTGACTCAAATAAAAATCTTATTTTTTCAAATTTAGATTTATCATTTTTAATTCATTTTAATATATTTAAATAATTTTTAAATGGTTCTATAAAATTTCTATTTCATAAATGTAATTCATGAACACAAAACATAAATCAATCTATTTTATCTAAATATGAAACTAATTGTCATTCTATTGTAGTTTTACTTTCTGCATCATCATATTTAGCTTTTATATCTTCTTTTGTTCTTACTGATAAATGATCTTTTTGATAAATTGTTAATACTTCTATACAAGCTTTTTCTATTTCATGTAAAATTGTATTTGCTTCATCACTAAGTGACATTTTAATATCTGTAGGAATATCTTTTAATGGATTAATTCATTCTGAATCATCATGTAATAAAGATAAATTTAAAGCATATTCTATATTTATTTCTCTAGGTAAATTCAATTTTAATCTATTTAAATTAACTTGTAATATAAAAAAATCTAGTTCTTTTATCATTTGAAATAATCTAACTTGATGAGTAAAAATATTATCACTTACTTTTTTTTCTATTCATGGAAATCTTTGTGTATCTATCAAATTTTGAACCCAAACATTATGATCAATATTGATTTTATTTTTTTGATTGCTTAAATTTAAAACATAAAAAATATCCTTAATAACTTTTTCTAAAGGTCAAAGAGCTTCTCAATATTTTCACAATTCCCCAACCAATAATTCTACTTCAGAAATAGTTAATTTAGACATATATATTTTAAATAAATAATTATATAAATTATATCATAAACAATTTTTAAACTCAAAAATATTGTATTAATATGTATATATATTTGACATATACCATATTAAGTTTTATAATATAATTAGCTAATTTTTATATCGGAGGAAAAAATGAGCTTTCAAAAAATGGTACATAAGCCTAATGGTGCTTATGTAGAACTCAAGGTTGGTCATGGAAACAAGATCTATCTTGACGGATCTGAGACCGGCTACAAAGTTGGTGGTGATGGAAAAATCTATACCAATTCTGGAAGCTTTGTTTCAAAAGCAACAGTCGAGGAATTTTGCAAGTCTCAAGGCTTGATAAAGTGATTCAACTGAAAGAAAAAACTCGCACATGTGCGAGTTTTTTATTATTTAACACTGAAATGCATCATCATACCTGAAAATAAATGTTCTGATATGTGACAATGAGCCATCCATTCTCAAGGATTACTCATATCAGCCAATATCTCTATATTTTCTCATGTTTTTATTAAAACAGTATCTTTCCAAACAAGATTTGTTTGTTTTTCTCCATTTCTTTCTAATACTAAAAATCTTTGTCCGTGAAGATGAAAAGGATGTTGCATAGGATGAGCTCAATCTTTTTTATTTTCAATACGAATTTTTATAATATCACCTTTTTTGAATTGCCAATTTATATCCATATTTTCTTTTTTTGTATCCTCATCAATTATCTTCCATTCATAATTTAGTGAAGTTGATTCTTTATTCATCATTGGCATATTATCATCCCATTCAATTTCATCATTATTTCACATCATATGTCATCACATCATTCACATATCACTTTCATCAATTCATCATTTTTCACCAATATTTCATAATTCTAAAGCTAATTTTTTATCAACTTCTTTTGAAAAATATTGTCTATAATTTTCTATATCTTTTTTTACAATTTCATTTGTATTTAAAGTTTCAAATTTGTCTTTAAATGATATATCTACTTTTTCACTAGAAACATTAACTTTTCATAAAATTATATCTTCATCTGTTGTTGAATTTAGTATCTCAAAAATTCATGAATCCGGAGCATATAAATCAACAATATATCTTTCTCAAGGAGAAATAATTAAAGATTCAATAAATTTTTCTTCTTCATATTTTCAAATATCACTTCAAATTAATTTCATTTTAATTCAAGGAATTTTTAAATTAAAAACTCTTGTATTAGCTGTATCAGTTATATAAGCTCTAACAACTTCACCAGACTTCATATTAAATTCATAATCAGAACTACCATTTACAAACATAGTATTTCAAAATCTTCACATGAGTACATAATTTGTAAAATCTTTATAAAATGGTTTTACTTTATCTCAATTTAATAAAATATCATCTAATATAATTGGTCCTTCACGATTTACAAAGTTATTAGAATCCTCTCAAATCGGTTCTACTATATAATTTCAATAAAGTCATAATTCTTGTTGTATATCCTCTCTTAAATGTGGGTGATACCAAAAAACTCATTCGTCAGGAAAGCTAACTTCATAAGTAAAACTACTTCCATATTTTATAGGGTCTTGTTTTCACATCATATCTTTTACAACTCAATCAAACATATCACTAAGTCTTAACCCATGAGAATGCAGTGTTGTTTCTAGATCAGGAACTTTATTTACAATAGTAATTTTTGCTTTTGTTCAAACTTTTGCTTTTATTATTGGACCAGGAATACTACCATTATAAGAAAGCATTTCTACCTCTTTATTTCAAATCATTTTTTTAACTTTAACTATTTCAATTGTATAATTATCACCTTCTTTTAAATTAACTATTTCTTGCTTTTTTTCTACAATAGCTTCTATATTTTTTCAATAAATAAGTTCTTCACTTGATACATTTTTATTACTATTATTACCATTCATATTCATCATATTTGAATGAAAATAACCAACACTATACATAAATAAATAATAAAATATAACCAAACTTAATAGAGAAATTAAAGATATTATTATACTTTTATTAATATTATTTTTCATATTTTTCATATTTTTAAATTTAATAAATAAATTATTTAATTACTTTGTTCATCAAACATCTTTATTCCATATACTTATACCATTTGGCATTTTTCATACCTTTATTTTTCATATTTCTTTTCAAAGAGAAATATCAATTATTGAAATATCATCACTAAGTAAATTTGTAACATAAGAATATTTTCAATTGTTATCAACAACTATTCAATGTGGTGCTAATCACACCTCTATATATGAATCAATAGTTAAATCATCAATATTTAATCTATAAACTAAATTATTTTTTTCTTTATCAAAATAATAACCTTGATCAGCAATATATAGATATTTTGAATCTGGAGTTGCATATATTTGAACTGGTCATTTTGACTCTTTTGGTAAATCAATTAAATTTGTTTTAGATGTTTCTATATCATAAACTAATATTTGTTTAGAACTATATAAAGTTGCAAAAGCATATTTTCAATTTTTAGTAACTGCAGTTTGTACAACTCAACTATCTAATCATATTTTTTCTAATTTTTTTGAAACTATATCAAAAATTAAAAATCATTTTCAATCTAACAATGCAATAAAAATCCTAGAATCATCATTTGATAACCTTAAACCATGAGGTCAACTTCAATCTCAAAGACTGATTTTTTCTTCTATATTATAAGTTAAAGTATTTATTATATATAACTCTCATTTTTCTTGCAATGCTACATATGCTTTATTATTTTTTGATGATAATACAATATGAGCTAAATGAGTATCATAATCTATAGGAATTCTTTTTATTATTTTATCTGTAATTGGATCAATAACTATAACTTGATCAAATATTTTATTTTTTTCAACTTTTTTATTTTTTTCATCTCTCATTACATTTGCAGTAACCCAAACACTTTTACCATTTGGAGAAACTTGAACATTATGAGCCATAAATAATATTTTTTTTCAATTTTTAACTTCAACAAGACTAATAGTTTTGATAACCTTTTTAGATGTTGAATCTATAACTTTAACTTTTGATTCTCATTCCAAAGCAACATATACTTTTTCTTCAATTAATTGATTATTAATTTTTAAAGAAAATAAAAATCAAAATATAAGACTTAAAAATAATATAATTATAAAAATAATTTTCTTTAAACTTTTTCAACTATTAAATCTTTTCAACCTCAAACTATTACTAACTACACTTACACTACTCATACTCATAGCAAAACTTGCAAATATAGGATTTAAAAGTCATAAGATAGCCAAAGGAATACCTATAGTATTATAGATAAATGCCCAAAATAAATTTTGTTTAATTATAAAAAGTGTTTCTCTTGATAATTCAATCGCTTGAATTACTTTTTCTAAATTTCATTTTACTAAAACTATATCACTTGATTCTATAGCAATATCGCTTCAAGTTCACATAGCTATTGATAAATCAGCTTGAGATAATGCTGGAGCATCATTTATACCATCTCATACAAAAGCTACTTTTTTTCATTCTTTTTGTAGTGCGATTATTACATTTAATTTATCTTCTGGCATAACTTCAGAAAATATAGTGTCTATTCATATATTTCTTCATATAAATTCTGCTGTTTTTTTTGTATCTCATGTAAGCATGATTACTTTTATACCTTTTTCATGTATTTTTTTGATAGTTTCAATAACTCCAAATTTTGGTAGATCTAGTAATCAAATGATACCAAAAATCTCATTATCATTTCAAATTATTATTGGTGTTTTTCAAGATTCTGTAAGTTTTTCAATTTGAATATTTATTTCATCGCTTATTGTTTCAAATAGTTTTTTATTTCATAATCTTATTTTTTCTCAATTTATTTCTCAAATTATTCATTTTCACCTTATTTCTTCAAAATTATTTACATCATAAATTTCATTTTTAAAATCATAATTTGATATAGATTTTGATAATGGATGATTAGATAATATAGATAATGATTTTGCAATTGATATAAAAACTTCTCTATCTTTTGTTAAATTAATTATATCTGTAACTTCAGGTTTTCAATTTGTAAGAGTTCCTGTTTTATCAAAAACAATTACATCTAATTTACCTGCTTTTTCCAAAGTTTCAGCATTTTTTATAAGTATACCATTTTTTGCTCCAACTCATGTTCAAACCATAATTGCAGTAGGTGTTGCAAGTCAAAGTGCACAAGGACAAGCTATAACCAAAACGGCAACTGATCTAATAATTGATATACTTATATCTCATGTAACAAAATACCAAAAAATAAAGGTTAAAATAGAAATAATTATAATAATTGGAACAAAGATTCATGAAATTTTATCTGCCAAATGTTCAATTGGTGCTTTTGAACTTTGTGCTTGTTCTACCATTTTTATAATATTAGCCAAAGTTCAATTCGCATTTGTTTTAATTACTTTTACATTTATATTTCAATCTAAATTTATAGTTGATCAAAAACATTCACTTCATACTTCTTTATAAACAGGTAAACTTTCTCAAGTTAACATTGATTCATCTATATTTGCACTTCAAGTTAAGATAATTCAATCAAGAGGTATTTTTTCTCATGATTTTACAACCACAACTTCTCACTCAACTACATCATCTATATTTTTTTCTACAACTTTTAATCAACTTAAAACATAGGCTTTTTTTACTCATAATTCAAGCAATTTTGATATAGCATCTCACGCTTTTGCTTTAGCTTTTGCTTCTAAATATTTTCATAAATTTATAAGAGTTATAATAGCAACTGCTGCTTCAAAATAGACAACATATCAACCTAAAAACATAACAATAAAAGAATATATAAATGCTGTTAATGTTCATAATGATACTAAAGAATCCATATTAAAATGTAATTTCAATAATGATTTAAATGCTCAAATATGGAAATGATATCAAAATATAAAAACAACAATAGCTGATAAAATAGAGTAAATATACATCAATAAATCTACTCATAAAAATGTTTTTCAAATCATATAATCACTAAACATCATTGAAAAAACAGGGATAGAAAAAATAAGTGATCATAAAAATAATTTTAGATATTTTTTTTCAGTTTCTTTATTTTTATTAATTTTTATATTTTCTTCTACTTCAAATCAATTAGATTCTATTTCTTTTTTTATTCTTAAAAAATCAACTAGATTTTCATCAAATTCTACATTGGCTATATTTGTAGCCAAATTTATACTAACTTGTTTAACTCATGGTAAATTTTTTATAGTATTTTGATTTAAATTTACACAACTAGCACAAGTCATTTTTTTTATAATAAACTTTTTTTTCATATTTCTTTATTTAATAATTATTTGTCCTTGAGTCATTCACATACTAGCACAAACTATGTCGTATTTTCAAGGTTTTGCATTATAAATTTCATACTCGATATCAACTCATTTTGTAATTCTAGAAACTTTATTTGAAACACCTGGAATAACTTGAGTAGACATACATCCAATTCAATTTGATGTTGGTGTTATAATTATTTTATAATTTCCTCAAGATTTTAGTTCTATAAAACTAGGTATAGTTTGATATCAATTATGACTAACTTTTACTATTTCTAATTCTTTAGTTAAATCTGCATTTGGATTAAAATATTTTTCATCTTGAACTTTATTAAAAGAATTAATATTTAAATCTATGTATTTCAAAAGATTATATGAGTTTAAAATAGTAGAAATTCAAAAGAAAATAATAACTGCTCATATTATTTTACTTAAAATTACAAATTTTTTATTTGTAAAATAACTAGATCCTAATCAAAGAGAATATAAAACTGGAAAAGTTCAAAGTGCAAAAAACATCATAACTAATCATCAAACTAAAAAACTTCAACTTCAAATAGCTAAAAGTTGCATAGTCTGTGTAAATCAACACGGTAAGAAAAATGTTAGAGCTCAAACTATTGGAGCATATTTAGGATTTCAAAGTTTTTCTATTTTTCATATAAAACTTTTTGGCATATGTACACCAAATTTAGTTATGCTAGGCAGAATTCATAATATATTTAATCACATATAAAATAAAAGTATACCTACAAAAAATGTAATTATTCAAGTAAAAGTAAAATTAAAATTAATTGTCTTCCCTAAATATCAAAGAATTCCTCATAATATAAAAAATCATAGTATTCTTCATAATTGAAAAGATGTTTGAACTTTTAAATGTCATAAAAATGATTTTTCTTTATCAAAATATTTTGAAAAGCCAATTATAATTCATCATGTAATTGCTAAACAAGTAGAAATACTTGCTACAATTCATATCAAAATTGCACTCATATAATTTATACTATTTGTATCTGGAATAAAAGAGTTTAAATCAAAAATTTTAGATGAAATCAATAATAAAACAACAATCATAATTGCTATAATATTTAATAAAAAATTATTTTGATTTACTTCTGATTTTATTTGATTTTTTTCTTCACTAACAGAAAAATTATTTTTTTCTATAATTTCAACTATTTTTTTATAATCAGATTCTGATTTATATTCTACCTCCATTATTCCCTTTTTATGACTTACCATAATGAGATTAACATCTTTAATATTTTTTAATTCTTTTTCTAAAATAACCTCACAACTGATACAATGCATTCATTTAATTTGAATTAATTTTTTCATTTTTTAAATTTTAAACAAAATAAAAACTATATATTTAAAAATATATTAAATTCTAAAAAGAATTTTGGCACAGAAAAATGCCTATATTTATTTATATAGTTTTTACTAAGTATTTGATTTAACTAATCAAACAAGATTTATGTATAAATTATTTTGTACTACTAACGGTATTTTATAATTGGGTGGCGATGTATTTCAAACAAAATTCCAATCAAAAACTAAATTATCTAAAACTCAAATATCAAAAAATGAAATTATCGTTTTAAATTTTTTAAATGTATTTTGAGTATTATTTGTTATCAAAGAATTATTTGTAGTATAATCTTTATCATAACAACAAACACTTTCACAATCATCAAAATCACTATTATCAGAATGATGACAATCAGGTATATCTTGAACTTCTATGTTATGATTTCACATAGAAAAACTTATTTCATCACCAAAAGCCATAACTATGTTATGGCTAAAATTTACAAATATAAATATTGTAAATAAGAGATGTAAAATAAATTTTTTCAAGATATTTTAATTAGTTTTATTAAAATAATCTTAACTAATTTTTTAATAAATACAATTAATTATTTTCTTATACCTAATTTAGAACTAAATCACTTACCTACTAAATCCATACCAAAAGCTATTTTATGATTATCATATTTTAAATTTATTTCATTTAATATTGTATATATTTCTTTTTTATTATTTGGTTTTAAAAATGTTTTCTCGAAAATATTTGTTTGATGAAATGATATATCTTTTAAAAGTGAAAAAACAATTCAAGTACTTCTATACAAAATCCTACTATCAAAATAAATTTTAAACATATTTTTTATTACTTCTAAAAGCACTTTCCTATCTGTAGTAAAAATAGGCAAAGTATAATGAAATATAAAAGTTTGTTTTTCTTTATTTCTAAAAAATATAGATACTTTTTTTGTTTCATAATTTTTTAAAACAAGCTCTTCATATAAATAATTAAAATTTAAAATGAGTTCTTTTAGTAAAAAATCTCTATCATTTGTTATATTTTTATTAAAACTTCTTCACCTACTTATAGATTTAGAAAAATGTGTTTTTTTAATAGCAAAGGCACTTACTCCAGATAATTCAAGCCATAAATCAGATCATGTTTTTCAAATATTTTTTTTCAAATACCAATAACCCAGAGATATAAAATCATATATATTTTCACATTTATATTTGAGCTTATCTTGCATACTTTTTCATATAAAAGGAACTATAGAAATAGGTAAACTTTTGTATAAATCTTTACTATTTCAAGTATCTATAAAAATACCTTTGGGTTTATTTAATTTAGAAAATATTTTTGCTTTTATTTTTGTTGTACTTACTCAAATACTAACTGGAACTCAAATATTATTAAAAATATCTCTTTGCAATTTCAAAATATAAGCCTCTAAATCCATATTTAAAAGTTCTGGCAATCAACTAATATCACAAAATGCTTCATCTATAGAAAAAGGTTCTATATAATAAGTATTTTCAGATAAATACGTCATTAATTTTGAAGAAACTAAACTATAAAAATCATGATCACTTGATAAAAATGTTCATTTTCATTTCAATATATCTCGAGCTTGCCAAATTGGAGTTCAAGTTTTTATCCCAAATGCTTTTGTTTTATAATTGCAAGCTAAAACAATTTCATCACCTACTATAACAAAATCATTTTTAATTTTTGGATTTTTAAGTATCTCACATTCAGCAAAAAAACTATCACAATCTATATGTGCCCACAATTTTTTAGAAGTATTAAATTTCATATTTTTTATATATACAAAATATATACTTTATATTACTCTATTGTTTTAAAAAATCAAAAAAATAACTCTAAAAAAGAGTTATTTTGTAATTATTATATTGTTTGTAAGAGAACCATTGCTTATATTTTCATAAATATAAGTTAATTTTTCATCTTTTAAAGTTGCTCACAAAATATACAAAAGAGGAACAAAATGATCAAAACTTGGAACACTTTTTTTATAATCATTTATTTTTTCATAATTTACTATAGTTTCAAAATCATTTTCTAGTACAGATTTTTTAATTTTTTCATCAAAATCTTTCGCCCAAGGAAAAATTATATTTTCTTCCCATACAAAATCTCTCAAATTATGAACTATACTTCAACTTCAAATTATAAGTATTCCCTTTTCTCTCAAAATTGATAGTTTTTTTCATATTTCAAAGTAATCTTTTGAATCAAGTGAAGAGTCAATACTCATTTGTACAACAGGAATTTGAGAATCTGGAAATAGTTTTTTTAAAACAGTCCAAGCTCAATGATCAAGTCAATAATTTAAATCTTCTATAACAAATGGTAATATTTTTTTAACTTCATCTATCAAAAAAACTGAAGTTTTTGCAGGATAATTTAAATCATATAAATCATCTGGAAAACCATAAAAATCATGAATTGTTTCTAAATCACTATTTGTTGTTATATGAGTTCATCTAGTAATCCAATGAGCTGAAACTATAAGTATAGCTTTTATATCAGATTTTTCTAGTGATTTTCATATTAAAGAAAGTTTATCATTGATAGGATTTGACTCCAAAATTCTCATAGGGCTACCATGATCTACATATAAAAGAGGTGTTTTTTGCATATATTTAAAAATAAAAATTACTATATAAAGTATAGTAATTTTTATTTTAAAGCAAATTATTTTTTACTTTTTTTCTTAGTTTTTTTAGGCAGAAAAAAAGGTCTTCATTTTCTTGGATGTTTATTTAATATATAAACATATTTCCACCAATATTTTCAAAGAAATATTCAAGAAATAATTATATAAATAAATAAAAGTATTTTATAAGAATCTAAACTTGGAAAAAATGAAACTAAAATTAAATATGGAAATATAGTTAGTAAAAAAAGTAGGACTATAACAAGAAAAATATAGATTAATTTTTTCATAAATTAAAAATTATTTATTAATAATTTAAGTATATATCAATAAACGATTTTTTTCAAATATAAATTGATTTAGAATAAAAGTTTTATATAATCTGCTTGCTTAAATTTTCTAACCTTGTTGAGGAAAAAAAGATGAATTTTGCAGCTGAAATAGCTTATCGATTATTGATATCGATAATGTTAATTTTTTTATTTTGCACAGTGACATATGTCCCTGAAGATGAAATGAAAAATCCCAAAATAACTCCTGGTGATCAATTGATAATTGATTTATTCATGGAGGAGTAGTTTTAAGGCCCCCTATTGGGGCTTTCTTAATTTATAAATTTTGAAAAACAAAAAATAAAGTTACAATTAAAACAATTTAAAAATAATTAAAAGTTATGAGAATTGATTATCTATGACATAGTGAATTTATGATTCACATAAAAAATAAATCTGGCGAATATATAAAAATAATGTCTGATTCTTGGTTATCAGATTTTGTAGCATGAGATATGATGGCGAGAAATCCAAGAATAAAACTAGATTATGAAAAACTTAAATCTATAGATGCTATTTTTTTAAGTCACTCTCACCTAGACCATATTGACCCTTATACTCTTATAGATTTATTTGAAAATCTAGAAAAAAAACCAGATATTTTTCTAGCAGAAACTCTGGCATTTTTAGAACCACTTTTTGTAAAAAATCTAAAAAATGTAAATATAATAATACTAGAAAATAAAAAAACTATTGATTATAAATGATTAAAAATAACATGATTAATTTATAAAAACAGTTTTATAACAAATGAAGATGATGTTATGACTTTGTTTATAGAAAATGAAGATGAACTAATTTATAGTGATGTAGATACAGAACCTGGTAGTAATTTTGAAGTTATAGAATATATGTATGAATTTTTTAATAAAAAAAATTATTCTCAAGTTATATACTTAGCAACTAGAAATGAATTAGAATGAAACCTAAAATTATTTGATGCAAAAAACGTAAAAGAAAGACAAAAAATAGATAGTGAATATAGAGCATTTAGAAAAGAAGAGATAATACGGGAATATGAAAAATTTGAAGTTGAATGAATAAATAGTTTTTATGAGACAAAAAATCTAAGCAAAATATTTATATGACAATGAATAGTTTTCCCAAAAGAAATAAACTCAGAAGTATTTTGTTTAAATACTATGAAACTTGAACAAGTAAAAGATATAGAACAAAAAACTGCAAGAGATTTTGGTTACAAAACAAATTTTTCATATTTTAAATGATGACAAAGTTATATCATAGAAAACAATGTTATTAAAAATATCTGAAATATAGATTATTTAAGTGAAATTGATCTTATAGATGTAAAACAAGATTTAACTTTAGATTTTTTTAGAAAACTAAATTTCGCTCCATTAAATAACGAAAAAAGAGAGATAAGAAAACAAAAAGAAATAATTCTAGACTTGATAAATAATAGATTTTTTCCTTATGCACTAGCTAATTTAGAAATACCTTTAAAAGATGCTATATTAGAAAGTAGTAGAAAAAAATATTGTATAAAAATCAGATACGGAATAAAAGATGACTTTGAAAATATATATTATGTTTTTGATTTTGGTAAATTAAAATTTGAAATAGAAAACTTAGAAGATGATTATTTCAATGAAGATTATTGGGCAAACGATTTAGAAGATTTTTATAACTGAACTCAAGAATTATATTCAAATTTTTTACATAAACTTGATGAGAAAAAAAGTTATAGATTATGGACATTTTTATGATCAAATTTTTTAAATAATGATTTATTATATAAAAAATTTGATTTCCATTTTACTAAAGCAAAAAATAAAGAAAGTATAAATGAATTTGTATTAAAACATTATAAATAAAAAAAAGCCCCCACCTGACACCAGGTAGGGGCAAGCTCATGATAGAGCAAGAGGAAACACAGAGAAATAACAAATATTAATGGAAAACCAATAATATTGATAAAAATCTTGAACTATATTATAATTATATAAATAATAAAGTCAAATAAAAATGATAAGCAAAGAAAAACAAAAATTTATAAGAATCTTGTGAGATAAAAAAACAAGAATAGAAGAATGACTTTTTTTAGTAGAATGAGAAAAGTCTATTTTAGAACTTTTAAAATCAAATTTCGAAATAAAAAATCTATACATAACTAAAAAATTTGAAGAAAAACATAGTGATATTTTAAAAGATATTTATTATGAAATTAGTGATAGTGAAACTATAGAAAAAATATCTATTTCAAAATCAAACAATGCTTGAATAGCTGTTGTAGTTTCTCCAAAAAATGATTTTTTAGAAATAAAATCAGGAGAATTTATAGTAGTTTTAGATACTATAAATGACCCTGGAAATCTATGAACTATCATAAGAATCTGTGATTGGTATGGTATAAAAAAGATAATTGCAAGTAGTGATACTGTAGAATTAACAAATCCAAAAGTTGTTTCTTCAAGTATGTGATCTATTTCTAGAACAAGTATTTTTTATACTGATTTAGAAAAATATTTTGAAAAAAACTCTTCTAAATATGATATATTTGGAGCATTTTTAAATTGAGAAAATATTCACAAAATAGATTTTAAAAAACATGATTGATGATTTATAATAATATGAAATGAATCTCATGGAATAAGTAAAACTATAGAAAAAATTGTAACAAAAAAAATAACTATACCCTCTTTTTGATTTGCAGAAAGTCTAAATGCATGAGTAGCAACTGGAATAATTATAGACAATATATTTAGAACAAAATAAAAGAAAGACTAAAGTCTTTCTTTTATTTTTTGACACCTTTCAATCCATATTTTATCACCATCACCTCTATCTATTATTTCTTGATACCAAGAAATTCTTCTATCTATTTCTTCTATTGATGCTTGTTTTATAATATCATCATTTATTATACAAAAACCTGCAGTATTTATCCCCATATCCGTTGGTGATTTATATGCTCTAGTATAATTATCAACTGGTAAAAATGCATTTGCTAAATCTCTAACTATTTCAAAAGCTTCTAAATCTCTATTATAATTTACACTACTCATACTATAAGCTTTTTCATGATAATAATCCATCATATTATAATCTCAAATATCAGCAGTAGCAGCTTCATAAGCTAAATTTACTGGGTGATCTAGAGGTAAATTCCATATAGGAAATGTTTCATATTTAGCATATCATGACTCATGTAACATAGTTTGTTCTATATAAATTTGTCATAAACAAGTAGACATTTTACCACTTGAACTAGCAGCTCAAGTAACCAAAACTAAATCTTTTTCTACATTTATATATTCGTCAAAACCATATCATTTTTCCGATAATACATAATCTACATCTGTTGGATAACCTACAATTTCATTTCTCAAATATGCTCTATACCCTAATTTTTGTAATCTATCTTTATATTTTTTTGATTCTATTTCATTGTCTAAACTTACTCTATTTATAGAAATTTTTGGTCTAATTCAAATCTCTTTTTCTATATCAGAAATCATTTTCAGACAATAATCACCATAATCTATATCTTCACTTGATAACTGTCTATTAGATGCTAAATCACGAGCATTTAGACAAAAAATAATCTCTGCTTTATCTTTTAAGTTTAGAAATATTCTTTTTTTACTATCTGGAAAAAATCCTGGTAATACTCTAGACGCATGTGAATCATACAAAAATTTACCTCATATTTCTAAATAAAGTCTATTTTTAAATTTAGATATTCTATCTAAAATAGCTTTTGTTTGTTTCGCAACATACTTTTCACCATCAAAACCTGGTTTATCATATTTTGTTACATCAGAAGTTTTCATAAAAAAAGACTTATATATTAATTTATATAAGTCTAACATATTTTTTAAAAAATAACAAAATTAAAACTGGAACGAAGTCCAGTTTTTTTCACCCTTAAAAGGGCAATTTGGAGTACAAATAGGTTAACCAATAGTACTCCAGAGGAAAAGCAATAATAGCAGTTATCAAAAAAGTTATTCTTTCCCTTTTTTTCACTTTGTTATAAATAGCCTGCTTCTCTTCGTCTGGTGTGGTAGAGTCATAAAAAAATCTCATACCATCATAACCACTAAAGCTTATTGCCCTTACAAAATAATTAGTGACAATAAACATACCTAAAGGCCAAGCCAAGATGAAGAAAATCAAAGCCAAAACAGTTTTCATACCAAACCTCCCTATTTAATATAGCCAATAGTTTATAAAGAAAATAAAATAAAAGTCAAAAATAAATATTTTTGACTTTTATTTTATTTTAATTCAACCCCTTCATACTCAACTGAATCTTCCCTGTATTTTGATCAATTGCAACAATTTTCACTTTTACTCTTTGTCATACTTCAAGCACTTCTTTTGGATCTTTTATAAACTTATCTGTTATTTGAGATATGTGAACAAGTCCATCATTTTTTGTACCAATATCAACAAAAGCTCAAAATGCAAGTACATTTCTGATAACTCATGAAACAACATCTCCTTCTTTTATACTTTTTGGATCTACTTTAGTTTCAGCTTTTTGATGTGCAGAATTTACTCTTTTTTCTATCCCGATTTCACTATAACTTTTTAAAATAAACTCTATAGTTTGTTCGTTTGCATCTTTATAAAGACTTAAAATAGTATCTTTATTTTTACTAAAATCACTTGGTTTAATGTTGTTATCAATAACATATTTTGCAAGCTCATATTGTTCTGGATGAATATCTGTATTGTCTAGTTTTTCGCTACTTTCAGGTACTCTAAGAAATCATGCAGCTTGTTCGTATACTTTTTCACTTAATTGTTTTTTTAAATGAATTCTTGATTTATATGGTCTATTATTATAAATCTTTTTTGCAGCTCTTTTGTCTATACCAGAAATAAATTCGAGTACATAACTTGATGCTGTATTTACATTTATACCTATATTATTTACTGTATCTTCAACTACAAATCACAATTTTTCTTCTAATTTTTTTTCTGGCATATCGTGTTGATACATCCCTACTCATATACTTCAAACTGGAATTTTTACAAGCTCACTAAGTGGATCTATATATCTTCTACCGATTGAAACTGTTCATCTATCCAAACTATCTAATTCTGGAAATTCTTCAGCTGCTGTTTTACTAGCACTATATACTGATGCTCCACTTTCATTTACTATGTAAATATCTACTTTTGTAATTTCATTTAACAAATCTATTGTTTCATTTACTCAAGTACCATTTCAAATAACAATTACTTTTGGATCTTCTTTTTCCAAAATCATTTTCAAAATAGCTTTTGCTTCTAATTTTTTGTGTAAAAATATTTTTTCAAATGAAATTGGATTACCAAATTCATCCAAAATTGCCATTTTACAACCAGCATTGAAACCTGGATCTATAGCCAATATTTTTTTACCATATTCTGGTTTTGTCATAAGCAAGTTAGACAAATTATTTTTAAATGTGTCTATTGCTTCGTCTTCTGCAATTTCAGCTAAATTTCATCTAACTTCATTTTCTACAGAACCAAAAAGTGCTTCATAACCTTCTTTGAATCAAGCTTCTAATTCTACTATAAAAGGATATTTTGATTTCAAAATTCTAGCATAATGAAATGCAATTCATTCATAAGTTTTATCAGTTTTTTCTATTTTAATACTAAGTATTTCCAATTTTTCTCATCTATTTAAAGCCAAAATTTGGTATGGTTTTAAATATGAGATTTTTCATGAGAAATCTTTATAAAGTTCAAATTTAGGTATTTGATTCCTATCTTTTTCATTTAATTTTTCAAGTGCTTTATCTGTCTTTATTTTTGAAGTTATATTATTGTATTTTGTCAGAGTTTCTATTAAATCAGCTCTTAAATCAGCATTTGCTGAAATTTCAGCTCAGATTATATTTATACTTCATTCTATTATTTCCTCTCTAGAATAATCCTTTAGCAGATTTTCAGGTATCATAAAACCATCTCTATTTTTCTTTATTTCATCAGCAACAACTTGAAATCATTTTTCAATTGCAATCATTGCTTTTGTTTTTTTCTTACTTTTATATGGTTTATATATTTCTTCTACTTCTTTTAGAGTTTTTGCTTTTAATATATTTTCAAATAATTCAGGAGTCATTTTTCACAATTCAACTATACCATTTACGGCAGTTTTTTTAGCATTGTATATATTTTCTAACTTTTTTTGTAAATCTATAATTGCTCTTATATGATCTTCGTCTAAATTTCCAGTTTTTTCTTTTCTATAACGAGCTATAAAAGGAACAGTTGCTCACTCTGCAATAAATTCAAGTACAACTTGTACTTGGAAATCCTTAAATCCCAATTCTTTTGATACTTCTATTATATAATTTGGTTCTGGTAATATATATTCTATTTCTTGTGTCATTGTAAAATATTTTAAAAAATACACTTTTTTTATTTTATAAGCTAGATTTGTTTTTGCAAGAAAAAAAGAAAATATAATAAAAATTTATTATATTTTCTTAAACTCTTCTCTATATTTTTCTCAAATGTAATTTATAACAAATTCAGTTTTTAATACATAAGTAACTGATTCTTTATAAGTATTATTAGCTGAAACTATAGATACTTGCTTTTCTTTAATTTTTGTATTAATTAAATCAATTTGTGATTTTTTGATACCTTTTTTCTTTAAACTTTCACGAAGAATAAAAATCTCATTTTCTAATTTTGCTATTTTTAAATCTCTTGCAGTTTTCATTTTAGACATTATCACTTTTGGGACTAAAACATTTTGATAATCTTCTGTTTTTGAACCTTCTGGCATAGCTCAAAATACTTCTCATACTATTCTTTTCATACCTCAATTATATCATGCAGCAAGTATAGAATTTAATCAAATTCTAGATTCTTTATCTTGTAATAAAGTAGACCAATTTCATCTAATATTTTGTGGTAATTGATAAATTTGATCATCATAATGAGCTATTTGTAAACGAAATGTAGTTTTATGGTCTTTTGCAGCTTTAGAAAATTCTTCTTCTGGAAATAGATCTTTATATTTTTCATGATTTTTAAAAAGTTCATAAGTTGAAGGCATAATTTGTCATATTCATATAGCTCAAACAGGACTTTTTTGCCAGTTAAATGAATCTTTTCAATTTAATCACAAAGTAGTAAGTGCACGATTAATTTGTGCTACCATTATACCTTTAATAAGTTTTCTATCTTTCAAAGTAATTCAATCTTTTTCAAAATATTCCATATAATCCATTCTCTCAATTATATTTAAAACAAGAGGAAAACTTTCAGGAATAGCTTCTCAAATAGAAAATCAAGGAATAGCACTTTTATAAGAAGAAACCTTTTTTTGAAATACTGATGAATATGTTGAATCCATAGTTTTTAATAAATACGAAAACCCAATTTTTTGAGTTTCAGCATTATCTTGTAATTTTGTATAAGGAATATATGAAAAATAATTATATCTTTTTGTAACTGATAATTTTTGTTCGAGTTCCTTTATAATTGCTATTACTTCTGAATATTGTTCTTGTAATAATCTATGTTTAGCAATATCTTTTTTCTTTTTTCACTTCTCACTTGCTTTAAAATCAGATTCTTTTTTTGATAATTCTGCTTTTTTTGATTCTAAAGAATCTTTTCTATTAGAATATTTTGAATAATCTGAATTTTCAAATGGATATAAAATTGATAATTGATAATTACTACCTCAATCACTACTTGAAATATTATATTCTGTATTGTATCAATTTGATTTTGGAGTTGGTGTAAGTAAATAACTAACACCTGATTTAGTTACTTCTATTGATGTACTATCAGGATTTTTTGAAGGAATAGGAAGATATACTATTTTTCAATTAGATCAATTTATTTTTTGATGATAAGTAATCAAAAATGCTTTTCATGCATTGTTTCAAACTATTGAAACTTTATGTTCATCTAAATAATCTTTTGATATTTTAGATAATAAATATAAATCTATTCTCTCTTTTTTTTCTACTTTTTCTTTTTCACTTAATCATAATTTAGATAACAATGTATCTATCCAATCTTTTGTTTCTTTTTGTACATTTTTAAGTTTATTTTCATTTTTTCTTCTTTCATATTCTGCTAAAATTTCTTGTGACAAACCTTTTGGTGAAACAGTTTTTGAATCTGGAGTATTTGATTTAGAAGTTACTTCTTCACTAAATTTCAAATCAAAATCTCATGAATAATTATTTTTAACCAAAATTCATGCTGTAACAATAGCTGTTGCTAAAACAACTCCAGCAACAACTTTGTTTAATCATCATTTTTTATTTGATGAATTATGTGATTCTATATCCTCTAATCTTCTCATTATTTTTTAGTAAATTTTATTAACTGAGAATTTTAAAATAAAATATAATATTGTCAAATAATATTTTTAATATTTTTTTGGCTTACTTTCAAGATATTTTAAAAGAAATAAAAAATAATAATAAAAAAGTTTTGACAAAGTTTAAATTAAGAATAATCTATAAGTGTAAAAACAACACTATCTTTTTTAGAAAATATATAAAACATTTTCTTTTTTATTTAAAAAATAATAAGTGTATATTTTACATATATTATATTCTAACTTCTATTATATGAAAAAAGAAGCAATGATAGTTGTAGACTATCAAAATGATTTTGCAAATCCAAAATGAAGTTTATATGTAAAAGGATGAGAAACACTATTCCCTTTTATAAACTCACTTATGAGAGAAGTAAAATCTAAATCATGAATAATTATAACAAGCCAAGATTGGCATCCAGAAAAACATATGTCATTTGCATCTACATATTGATTAGATGATTATAGCATGAAAGACTGAGAGTTAAAATGGCCAAAACACTGCGTTGCAGATACTTGGTGAGCAGATTTCTTAGATTGATTTAATAAAAATTTAGTTGATAGAAAAGTATTGAAATGATTTGAAGAAAACCTAGATTCATTTAGTAGTTTTGGTTGAGTAGAAAAAGAAACTTGATTAAATTTAGATGAGATTTTAAAATCATATAATACACAAGTATTACATGTAGTTTGATTAGCAACAGAATATTGTGATCTAGCAACTATACTTGATGCAAGAAAATTATGATATGAAGTAATTGTTCACACAAAATGAATTTCTGCAGTCAATGTAAACCCTAACGACTCTGAAAATGCAATAAGACAAATGAGGGAATCTTGAGCTATTATTTTACCTTAAAATAAGTGTAAATATTACAATAATAAATAAAAAATATGAGAAATAATTTATATACACCTACTGATATATTTGCAGTAGCGAGAAATGAAGCAGAAGTAGATAATCTATTAAATACAGATATTTATAAATTTATGATGCTTGATTTTATCTTAACAAAACCAGAATACAAAGATATAGTTGTAAGATGGAAAATGACTGTAAGAAGTAAAGATGTAAAAACAGCAAATGTAATTCCAAAAGAAAGTTTAATAGAACAATTGGAATTTACTAAATCTATAAAATGAATAAGTGAAGCTGATGCATCATATTTGAGATGAATGACAAGACCTGACTGACAAAGACTTTTTAGAGAAGAAACTATAGAATTTTTAAAAAATTTTAGACTACCAGAATACAAGATATGAGTTGATGAGACAGATAACTATGAGCTAGAATTTACATGACCTTGGTCAACTTCTATTTTGTGGGAAATATATGGATTAAAAATCATAAATAGTTTATATCTATATCACTATACAAAAAAAGAAAAATTAACAAATGTTGAATTTAATCAAATCATAAATGAAACTTTAAATAGATTATACAAAGATATATGAATATTTAAAGAAACTCCAGAGTTAACTTTTTCTGAGTTTGGAACTAGAAGAAGTGCAAGTACAGATTTTCAAAGAATGGTTTTTGACATATTGTCATCTAGTCTACCAAATCAATGTTTATGAACATCAAATGTAATGTTATCAAGAGAGTTTTGACTTGCTAATCCAAGATGAACAAATGCTCATGAACTTCGTATGATACCAACAGCATTATATGATGATAAAGAAAAAATAGTAGACACTATGTATGATATAGACAGACAATGGGCAAATCACTTCCCTGGACTTTCTATACTTTTGCCGGATACATATTGAAGTAGTTTTTATTTTAAAAATGCTCCAAAAGACATAATACAAAATCATAATTGATGTAGATTTGATTCAAAAGATCCTCTTATAGCTATACCTGAATATGTAGATTTTTTATTACAAAACAACATAGATCCAAAAACAAAGATTGGTATACCAAGTGATTGATTAAATGCAATAAATTCAAGAAAAATATATGAAACTCAAAGTCAAAAATTATGAAAACTGACTTTTTGAATAGGAACAAATTTAACAAATAATACTAAATGAACTTGGCCAAGAAAAAACGAAAACTTATGACCATTTTGATCATTTTCAGTTGTAGTTAAACCAAGTGAAATTCAAAGACCAGATTGAAAATGGGTATCATGTGTAAAACTAAGTGATAATTTTACAAAAGCTACTTGAGAAAAAGAAAGAATAGAACTTTTTAGACAAACTTTTGGCCAAGACTGAGCTGAAAAAAAAGAAGTTTTGGTATAAAAAAATATAATTTAACCTTAAAAATATGGAAACAATAAAACAAATAAATTGCTCTATTACAGAAGGACTAAATCCTGTAGAAAATGGTGCATGTGATACAAAAAATGAGATTAAAAACATACTTGCTATGCAAAATAGAAAACTAAATTACAAAGAAGTAAGTGAAAAATTGATTTCACAATTAAAAGAATACTTAAATGCTTCATGACAAAAATGATTTGTAGTTTGAGTTTCTGGATGAATTGATAGTGCTCTTGTATCTACTCTTTGTGCTTTAACTTGAGAAAAAGTAACAGTTATGGATTTACCCATTCATCAAAAAAATGATGAGGTAAATAGAGCAAATAATCATATGAATTGGTTACAAGAAAATTTTTCAAATGTAGAGAGATTTAGCATTGATTTAACTGAAACTTTTGAAACATTTAAAAAAGCTCTTCCTGAAATAAGTGATGAAACAGCTAGATATATGGCTTATGTAAACTCTCGTTCAAGATTAAGAGCAGTAACTCTTTATGCAATTTGAAATGAAAAAAATGCAATAGTAGCTGGAACTTGAAACAAAGTAGAAGATTATGGAATATGATTTTTTACAAAATACTGAGACTGAGCAGTTGATATAAGTCCTATTTGAAATTTATACAAAAGCGAAGTTTATGAAATGGCAAGATTTTTATGAGTAAATGATGAAATATTAAAAGCAAGGCCAACTGACTGATTACACCCAAATTGAGCAACAGATGAAGATCAAATAGGTTGTAGTTATGATGAACTTGAATGGGCTATGGTACAATATGATGAATGAAAAAGAAGTAATAATTTTGATTGAAGAGAAAAAGAAGTTATGGAAATATATAGTAAAAGACATGAAGTAAATGCTCACAAAATGGTAATGCCAAAAGTATTTGAAATATAATATTTGATAAAAAAAGTATATGAAACAAATTGAATTTAATAAAAATATAGTATGTTTTGATGATTATAAAATAGAAGAAAATCCTTCCCTAAGAGATTTTTTAGAAAGTGATTTACTAAGAGAACTAATAGATAGTTTTAAAGAAAAAATCATAGTAGTTCCAGGTTGAGACTGAACAATGCTTAGAGCAATAAAAGAAAATTATGAAAAAAATATGCCATTTTTATGAATAAACTTCTGACATAAATGATTTTTATTAAATTCAAAAGAATCAATTAATCCAAATACAGATTTTCTAGAGAGAAAATATCCTTTACTTGAAATAGAGCTTGAAACAAATTGAAGTATAAAAAAAGCAATTGCTGTAAATGAAATAGATATCAGATCCGGAAACTGAAAAATGATATCTTTGGATATTTCCCTAACAAAAAAACAAAGCATAAATATAGAGTGAGATTGAATCCTTATATCGACTCCAGCATGATCTACTGGTTACAATAGTTCTCTTGGTTGACCTATAATTCCTCATACTCTAAATGCTTTTGTTATGACGCCAAAAGCACCTTGGAAACCAAAATTACAAGCTCCAGTTTTGATGAGAGATGATGAAATAATAGAAATCAAAAATGTATGAAGACAAAATATGGCAGAAATATATTTTGATTCTGTAGAGTTCTTTAAATCAAATGAATTTAATTTAAAAATTCAAAAATATAGAGAAAATATCAGATTATTAATATGAGAAGATTATTTAGATATTTGGGATAATAAGGTCCTTTCTGAACAAGGTTTTTTAGAAAAATAAATATTTTATAAGTTTTAAAAATATGGAAAATATAGCTATTTATTGAGGAGCATTTAATCCTCCTACTATCTGACATTTTCAAGTTATAAAATGAGTTTTAGAAAAAGGTATAGTAGAGAAAATCATATTTTCACCTGACTGAACAAGAAAAGACAAAGACTACAAAATACAAAATATTGATAGAGAAAAAATACTTGAATTATTTTTTTCTGAATTAAAACAAAGATGATTAAATGTAGATTTTGAAGATTATTTTTTAAAAAATCCTTGAAATACTACAACTATAGAAGTAGAAAATTATTTTAAAGACAAACTATGATTTTCACCATATCACATATTTTGAATTGATACTATTTCAAGTATGCCAAATCGGGTATGAAATGATGAAAAATATATAGAAAATAAACTTAAAAAAATATTTATAAAAAGAAAAGGTTTTGAAGTTCCTATAAATTTAGAAATGCAAAATTTTAAAATTCTTGATTTAGAAATACTAGAAATTTCATCAACAACAGTTAGAGAAATGATAAAAAATAAAATGAGAGTTGAACACATTTTAACTCCAAAAGTAAGAGATTATATAGAAGAAAATTGATTATATATTTAAGAAAAAGATTATGTTAAAAGAAATAAATAGAGAAACAATAATAAGCTGAAAACACTTAGAACTTGTAAAAATAAATCTAGAATGAGGCAAAGTTTATGAAGCTTGTTCTAGAGTATGAAATAAAAATGCAGTAGCTTGATTATTGAGACATACACAAAATAACAGCTATATTTTAATTGAACAATATAGATATCCTGTAAAACAAAAAGTACTTGAACTTGTAGCTTGATTGATAGATAAAAAATGATTAAGTGAGCAAGAAATAATGCAAGAAGAAGTGGTAGAAGAAACTTGATATAAAAATATAAAAAGTATAGATTATTTATGAGAAACTTCAGGAAGTGCATGAAAATCTAGTGAGACAACAACACTATTTGATATAGAAATAATTTGAGAAAAAGATAAGCAAAACTTATGAGAAATGGAAGATATAAAAGTAATAGAAATCCCATATAATGATTTTGATAAATTTATAAACTCTCAAATAAAATCTTGAATAATTATAGATCCAAAAGTATGTATGGCTGTTTATATGACACTAGAAAAAACAAAAAAGTTACTTTAAACTTTTATAAAGTAACTTAAATAATTTCTTTTGAAACTCTGCTATCTGTTTGTTTTCTATTATTATAGAAGTTTCAGTATTGAAGTCTATAAATCAAACTTTGTTGGCATAAATTGTCATAAGTATATCATCTTGAAATTCATCTATATTTTCTGGAATTACTTTTAATTCCCTCTCTAGTCTATTTTTTTTAGATTTAGAAGATTTTGATGACATAATAACATATCTTTCTAAATCTTTTTTATCTCTTTTTTCTCTATAATCTTTTGGTAAATAATTTTCATTAATAAAATCAGTATCTACTTCTGAAGTAACACGATAAAATACATCTCATTTTTTAGTTGATTCAACTATATCATTAAACAAATTTGTAATTCAATTTTTACCTTGATTATAAGTTACAATTGGTTTTTTATCTATGCTTTCATACATATTTTCAAGAGTAGATAAACTAGATTTTGTTTGTTCTTGAAGTTCATTATAAGCATCATTTATAATACTTGGTGATGCTGGAAAATAATATTTTTTCTTTCACTCCAAAGTAACAATTACAAAACCAGATTCAATCAAATATGGTAATAATCTATAAAGTTGAGTTCTATGTAAAAGAGTAATTTCAGAAATATCTGTAATTGTTGATTTTCAATATTCAAGCAATTTAAGATAAATGATAGAATGATTTTTTGATAATCAAATTCACTCTAATATTCTTATAAATTTATTCATATGTTACAAAATGTTACTAATAATTTTATTGTATTTTTTCTTTTATTATAAACAAAATAATTAAATATCAAAAAATAATTGAAACAAAATCATACTTTTAAAAATAAAATTTTATTTTTAATTTATACTGCTCTTGCATTTACAAATTAATTATAAAAATATGGAAAAAACAGTTATAGAAAAAAGCATAGCTCAATATAAATCAATTGAACAATATGCTCATATAAGTTTTGATGATGTTATGAATAAAGTTTCACAAGAAATAGCTGAATTAATAGAAGCAAAACAATCTTGAAATCAAGAAGAAACTTACAAAGAAGCATCTGATGTTTTGATAAATTTATTATCGATAAGTAGTGAACTAAATATAGCTCCTCTATCTTGAGAAAAAAAAGATTCTGACATAAATAGTTTAATTATAAACTTTTGAAAATGGAATTCAAAGATTCAAGAATTAAGAAATAGATATTCAAGAGAAGAAACAAATATAAGTGAAGTAGAAAAAATAACAAAATCACTTGTTAGTGAAGTATTAGCTTTTACTAATCCAGAATTAAGTATTGAAGAAATATTAAAAGAAGCAGTTTGTAAATTTGAATCAAGAAAAGATTTATACAAGCCAAAAATAGATTTAAAAGATTTTATCTCAAGTTATCAAAATTTTCCAAAATCTTGAATAAATTTTAAAGATATTTCTCCATTATTAGCAAACAATGAAGCATTAAATTATGCAATTTTTGAAATGGCTAACAATTGTAGAAATGCAGATGTAATAGTATGACTTGATGCTAGATGATTTATTTTTTGAACACTCATAGCAAAACAATTAAATAAACCATTTATAATGATAAGAAAAGCTTGAAAATTACCATGAAAAACAAAAGAAATAAGTTACTGACTTGAATATTGAAATGATAAAATACAAATTCAAGAAAATGCAATATTAGAATGACAAAAAGTAGCTTTAATTGATGATTTATTGGCAACTTGAGGAACTATAAAAGCAGCAATAGATTTAGTTGAATTATCATGATGAATTGTTGATAACCTATCTTTTGTAATTTCTCTTGATGAAGAAAATTTAAAAAAACTAGACTCAAGAAAAGTCCTAAATTGATACAAAATAAACAGCTTATTAAATTATAATTAAAACATTATGAAAACAATTCTTAGTCATCCAAATTTTGAATATTTAGCAGAAAATATAGCCAATGATAATAAATGAAAAATAAATAAAGCAGATATTTCAATGAAAACTTTTCCAGATTCTTGGCCAAATATTTTTATAAATGATGTTAAAGATTTAGTAGAACATCAAGAAATAACTTATATTTGAGACTTTTCAAAACCAGAGGATTTATTTATAAATTTTGCAGCAATTAGATGAATAATAGATTATTATGCAAATAAAGTAAGAGTTATACTTCCATATTTCCCTGTTTGAACTATGGAAAGAATAGAAACAAAATGAGAAGTTGCAACTGCTAAATATTTTGCAGATATTATGAGCTTATTACCTCAAGCAAGAAGTGAAAAAACTTCAATTCATATATTTGATATACATGCACTTGTAGAAAGATTTCTTTTTGATTCTCGTCAAGTAAACGCTGAAATCCATACTGCCATGAGTTTACTTAAAAATGAAATAGAATGAAAAACTATTGTATTTCCAGATGATTGAGCAAAAAAGAGATTTGGAAGAGATTTTAATAATTTTGATACAATAGTTTGTTCGAAAATAAGGGTTTGAGATGAAAGACATATTCAAATAAAAGAATGAGATCCTGCTTGAAAAGACTTAATAATAATTGATGATTTAATACAAACTTGATGAACTATTAAAGAAACAGCAGATAAACTTAGAGAATTATGAGCAAAATCCGTTTGCGCTTACGCAACTCATTGAGTATTTCCAAATAATTCTCATATAGAATTAGCAAAAAAACTAGATAAACTTATAGTAACTGATTCAATACCAGAAAATATATTATTAGCAAAAGAAGTAATAAATATGCAAGTTATAAGTATAAAACCACTTATAGAAAAAATAATTTTTAGAGAATAAACTTGTAAAAAAATAAGAGAGTATTATAATAATTGTAATATTTACAATAATAATTCTCTATGAATCATTTAATTAAAGAAAACAATTTTTCAAACATATGGGACCCAAATCTAAGCATCCCTATCCCAGCTATAGATATAGTTATTTTTACAATTTACCAAAATGAAGTTTGTGTTGTGTTATTAAAACAAGAACTTGAATGAAAAAATAGTTATATCTTACCTGGTTGAATAGTAGCAAAATGATATTCACTAGAAGAAAATTTTGATAGTATTTTAGAAAGAAAAACTGGTATAAAATGAGTTTATAAAGAACAACTTTATACTTTTTGAAATCCAGATAGAGACAAAAGATGACACACTATTTCTATAAGTTATTTTGCACTTGTATGAATGGATAATTTTCTTAAAAATGTAGATTTAACAAAAGTTGCAATTGTAAAATACAAAGACATAAATGAAAACAATATTTGATTTAAAGATAAAAAAGTTGGGAGTGACCACTTAGACATAATCAGATATGCTAAACAAAGGTTAAAATGGAAATTAGAATACACAAATATAGCAAAAGATATGCTTCCAAAAAGATTTAGAATGAGTCAATTACAAGAGATTTATGAAATAGTATTATGAGAAAAAGTAGATAAAAGAAATTTTTGAAAAAAAATATTTAAGTTAAATATGATAGAAGAAACTTGAGAATTAGATAAATCTACTAATAGACCTGCAAAATTATATAAATTTATTGATAGTGAATTAAAAATTTACAATGTAATGTAAAAGACCAGCCTATGGCTGGTCTTTTATTCATTTTTTCTGGCTTCGCACAAACACTTCAACGAACACATTTTTTTGTGGAACGTCAACGCGGCTACAACCATATACAATTATTCCTTCTGGCTTTGATGGAAGTTCTTTGAGATTTAATTCTCTTTTGCATGAATCAATCTTTTTTTGAAGCAAAGCTTCAGCTTGATCTTTAGTGCAATCAGAGAAAAAAACAACTTCACCATTTTTATCAGAGATTTTATACCACATTTCCTAAACCCCTTTTTTAAATTTCATGAAACGAAGTTTCATTATTATAAATAAAAGAATATTTAAATCAATAGTATTTATTTAACTTCTAATATTTATTTAACTTCTAATATTTATTTAACTTCTAATATTTGTTTTTTTGTATTTTCAATTTGTTCATCTGTAATTATATGTACTTTTTCTCAAAGATATTTTGGTTTATTTTTAAATATTTCTATTTCAAAAAATGCTTTTAAGCGAGCAAATACTTCTCTTCTATTATTATAATCTTCTTTTATATATTTTTGAAGATTTGTTTCTACTCAATATACTTGCAATCAAAGTTTATTTCAAATATACATTGCTCTTTTTAAATGAAAATCTTGTGTAAACAAAACAATTTCTTTTGCATCAAAAATCTCACGTGCTCTATACAAAGAGTCATAAGTATCAAAGCCAGCATAATCAAGATAAATATCTTGTTCATTAGCTCAAAGAGAAATTAAATAATTTTTCATTGATTCTGGCTCATTATAATTTATTTTTGAATTATCTCATGACACGATTATTTTTTTTATTTTTCATGTTTCATAAGCTGTATAAGCAACTTTCAATCTATCTTTCAATATATCTGAAGGCATTTTATTTGGTAATATTGAAGCTCAAAAAACAAGTCATAAATATTTTTGATCTAGACCTTCTACATCATAAAAATAATTATCACTTGAAAAACTAAGAACATAATAATTAACTCCAAATATAAAACTTGAAGTTAAAAAAATCAAACAAATAAATGATATAATATATTTTTTCATTATAAAAATTTTTCAAGTAATCTATAATAAAGTGGCATAAGAAAAACAAAAAATACACATATTAAAAACAAAATTCTACTTTTTGTAAAAAGTGGTTTTTTTTCATTATTTTCCATAAAAATGATTTAAAAGATATTTAAATCATTTTAAATCTTTTTTCTATATTTCCAAATCTTCTTCATATTTTCTAAACCAAGTTAATTGTCTTTTTGCATAGTTTCTATTATTTTTTTGTACTAGTTCTATACATTCTTGTAAAGATATATTTCCTTCTAAATAATCAATTACTTCTTTGTATCAAATAGTCTTAAGTCAAAAATCATCTTTTTTATAAGTATTTAAAAGTCATTTTACTTCCCCTTCCAATCAAGAATCAAACATTTGTTTTATTCTAAAATCTATTTTACTATAAAGTTCAACTCTATCTCCATCATAAGGAGTCAAAAACAAAACATCATACTTAAGAGATTTTTCTGTTCTAAATTCAGTTTTACTTTTTCAAGTTAGAGTTTTAACTTCTATTGCTCTAATTACATATCTATAATTATTTGGATGCAATTCTTTTGCATAATTTGGATCTAGTTTATTTAACTTATCCCATATATATTGATTTCAAAACTCTTTTCTTTCTTTATCTAAAGAATCTCTCAAATTATCATCAGCTGGTATTTTTGGTATATCAAAATCGTAAATTAAACTATCAATATATAATCAAGTACCTCAACAAAGTATTGGTATTTTTCATTTTTTTATTATATCTTCTATGATTTTTTCTGCTGCAACTTTATATTCTCATACACTATAATCTATATCTGGAGTTATTATATCAACCATATGATGTTTTATTCATTGCATTTCATCATTTGTAACTTTTCAAGTTCATATATCTAAACTTTTAAATATTTGTCTAGAATCTGCTCAAATTACTTCAGTATTTAAATATTTAGCTACTTCAATACTAAGACCTGTTTTTCAGCTAGCTGTAGGTCAATAAATAACAATCAATTTTTGTTTATCAGTTTTTTTATTTAAGAAATCATTTATTTTGTCTAGAAAAATCATAATTAAATTTTACAAATATTTTTAAAAGTGTACTATATAAAAGCTTTTTTTCAAGAAAAATATTTTTTTCAAAAAAAGTTTTGACATATTTGTGATTTTTAATAATATGTCTCTCGCAAATGACACATGCCAATATAGCTCAGCTGGTAGAGCATTCGCCTTGTAAGCGAACGGTCATCGGTTCAAATCCGATTATTGGCTCCATTTACAATAAAAATAAATTACGAACTACGAGTTTAAAATAATTTTTTATCTTTGATTCGTAACTCGTAATTTTTTTATACTTTGGGCAGATTCCAGAGTGGCCAAATGGGGCGGACTGTAAATCCGCTAGCTATGCTTTCGGGGGTTCGACTCCCTCTCTGCCCACCATAAAACAAAATAAGCCGGGGTGATGAAATTGGTAGACATGTTGGTCTTAGAAACCAATGCTTAATCGCATGCGAGTTCGAGTCTCGCCCTCGGCACCATATATCCAAATATATTTATATTTTTGCTTCGTACTAGGCGAACAAATTAAAATTAACAATTATGAAAACAGGAATACATCCAGAATCAAAAGAAATTTTGTTAGTTGATAGAAGTGCTGACTTTGTTTTAAAAGTTAACTCTACAGCTAAAACAGTTGATACTTTCGAATTTGAAGGTAAAACTTACCCTTGTATTTTTATAGAATCTTCTTCAGCTTCTCACCCATTCTATACTGGTGAACAAAAAATACTTAAAACA
>CALMJA010000094.1 GCA_937864295.1 uncultured Candidatus Altimarinota bacterium
TATTTTTATTTTAGGTGATTAAAACTTATAAATGATAAAGGTATTTTTTCTTTTATAACTTCAAATAGTTGGTTAGATGTAGATTTTTGAGCTAGTTTACAAGAGTTTTTACTTAAATTTGTAGATAATATAAGTATTTATGATAATAGTGCTGAAAGAAGTTTTGCAAATGCTTCTATAAATACAATTATAGCAATTTTTGATAAACCAAGATTTTATAAAAAAGATATGGTTTATAAAAAATTAAGAGATTTAGAAAATGACTTTTGAAAAACAAAATTCATTAATTTTAAAAAGTCTTTTGAAGAAGTAATTTTTAGTGAAAATTTTAGAGAAATAGAAGATATTTATAAAAATCCAGTAGTAGAAAAACTAGAAGAAAAAACTATAAAAACATGAGAAATAAGTTTTAGAAAAAAATCAAATGATGATTTTAGAGTTGTTTATATAGATAACAATAGTTTATTTATTGATTGAAGTGAAAAAGAAGAAACAAAACTATGAAATTTTTATAAATATGAGTGAAATAAATGGTGAGGAAAGTATCTAAAGGCACCAGATATATTTTTTACTATTTTGGAAAAATGAGGTGAAAAGTTGATTAAATTGTGAAGTATAGCAAAATTAATTAAAAGAAATAATTTAGAAAAATTTAAAGACTGGAATATTTTAAATGAAAATTACAAAGAAAATTGAAATTTTCCTTTTCTACATTCATTAAAAGATATAACTTGAATAAGTATAATTAATGATTTATTACCAAAAAGTTTTGAAAAAACTGATTTAAATAAAGATTGTATTTATATAAAACCTGATATTATTTCCAATAGATTTATTTGAGATAGAATGTTTTTTATTGAATGATGAGATTTTCTTGTTAATGATTCATTCTTTATATGTTCTTTAGAAGAATGACAAGATAAAGAATTTATTTTATCATTCATAAATTCAACATTTTCATTATTAAATATAGAAATAATTTGAAGAAAGACTTATTGATGATTATGAGTAATGTATATTTATTGACCAGAGTTTAGAACAGTTTTAGTTTGAAACTATTTTAAGTTAGAAGAAAAAAATATTTATAAAATAAAAGATAAAATAAAATCTATTAAAAGTAGAGAAATAAAGTCTATTTTTGAAGAACTTTGATTTGATAAAAATAAAAATATTAGAGAACAAGAACCAAAACCTTTAACAGATAGAAAAGAGCTTGATGATATTATTTTTGATGAGATTTGACTTACTATTGATGAAAGAAAAGAAGTGTATTGGAGTTTATGAGAGTTAGTGAAAAATAGGTCAGATAAAGCAAAGAGTAAGTAGTTTATTTTAATAAATTCTTATGTATTATGGAACAAATATTATTACATTATAAATGAACATCTTTTGATTGAAAAATAGAGTTATGAGAATTAGCAAATGCTTTGAAAGGTTTTGAAAATTTAGTAAAAATCTTAGATATTAATGTTAAATTGGATGTAATTGCTTTAGAAAAATGATCATTTCAAATTAAGTTATCTCCAAAGAATATTACTGAATGAGTTATTATTGGTGTTATTGTATTATGAATACAATTTTTAGTATTTACAAAATGAGACCCTTATAAAGTTGATTTATCAAATTCTACATTTAATTGAGATGTAAATATAGTTAATATTAATTGAGAAACTCAAACCTTTAATAAATCTATTTTACCATATGTTAGAAATGATAATTTTGTAAAAAATATTCAAAAGGTATCATCTCCTTTAATTTTTTGAGATGATATTCTTGAAATTGAAAATACTAATAATGATATAAAAAATTCTGTTGAAATAAAGCAAGAGTATAAAGAATATTTTTCTATAAGTTCAAATAAAGAGGAAAATAACTTTACTATTAGATGATGGATTTATGAAATTAATTACAAAACTAATAAATTTAGAATTGAATTAAATAATTGAAAATCATTTGTTGTTTCTTTAAGTGACAATATTAAAATTACAGATATATCAAAATATGTTAATACTAACTCTTTAGAGTTAACATGAAGTATAAAAATGGATAAGGATTGAAATATTTTATCAATGAAACTGTTTAGTTTTAATGAAGTTCAGTCTTCAATTACTTTTAATAATTAATATTTAACAAATAATTTATGCAATCATCTAGTCAAATAATAGATAACTTAGACAAAAATATTTGAGAAGTTATTAAAAATAATCTTACAAGAAGTGAATCAATTAGATTTGCTGTTTGATATTTATTTTTATCTGGATTAAAAGATATTTATAAAGAATTAAAAGATTTAAAAGAAATAAAAATTCTTATTTGAAACAAAACTAGTTTAAGTACAACTAATACTTTAACTAATATCTTTAATAAAGAAGTCCTACAAACTCCAGCAGAAAAAAAAGAAATATTAGATGATGTTTGAGATGATTATGTAAATGATATTTGAAAAGAATTTAAACAAACTAATGATGATAAAGATTTTTTAAATACTTTATATGATTTAGCTCGTGATGAAAGTAGATTTAAAATTAAAGTTTATACTAAAGCAACTTTACATGCAAAAGCATATATTTTTGGGGCAAATGAAAAATCTATGACAAAATGACAATGTATAATTTGATCTTCAAACCTTTCTCAAAGTGGGTTTTATGATAACACTGAATTAAATGTAATTGTAGATTGAAATGAAAATTATGATAAAATGGTTAATTGGTTTAATAGACTTTGGGATGAAAGTGAAGATTTTAATAAAGATTTAATTGAAATAATAGATAATAGTTGGTTAAAACTTGAACCAACTCCTTATGAAGTTTATATGAAAGTATTATATGAACTTGTTTGAGAATATGTTGAAAATAAACATTGAAAACATGATTGGATGGATACT
>CALMJA010000095.1 GCA_937864295.1 uncultured Candidatus Altimarinota bacterium
ATAGAGTCTGCATTTTACTTCTATGTTTGTTTCATCATCTAGATACAAGTCTGCTCATTTTTTTGCTTGTCTTCTATCGCATCACAATAGTTCTATAACAGAGCTTTCTCATACTTCACAGCTTATTTCTCTAGCTTGGTTTACTATACTCATTAAAAACTTTTAATTATATTTGTTTTATTATGTAGTAAAAATAATTTATGTCAAATGTTAGTTTTTTATACTTTTAAAAATCCCATTACAATGGGATTTTTTATCATCCATATTAAATCCATATTAAATTTTATGAGGAGTTTTCAGCATAAAATACAAGTTTCTTTTGAAAAAAATGTGGAAATGTGTATATTATAGGTAATTTAATAATTAAATATAGATTTTATGAGTTATATTAATAATGAAAATATATTATTATTAAAAGAAAGTTATATTTCTGAGATAAAAAAAATTTTTCTAAATACTTGATTAAAACTTGATAATGAAATAGTTTTAGAAAAAAAAATTGATTGAATTATAGATTTAAAACTTCTTAAAAATATAAATAACATTACTTTTATTTATATAGATGTAGATTTGAAAAGAATAACATCAAAATTTTTTAAAGAATTTATAGAAGAAAAGAATTATTGAAAACAAATATGAGTTTTTGATTATTTGGTTTTTTTTCTTAAAAATAATGAGGATTATTTTATTTATTGAGTAGATTGTTTAAATAAAACTAAATTAAAGTTTTCTAGTTTTAAAATAGATAATATATGATTTGAAGATTATAAAACTTGAGAACAAAAATATAGAAATAGAACTATAAATGAACAATTATTACAATTAAAAAAAGATTTAGATGAATGAAGAAGAGATATAAATAGAAGAATGATTTTATCTTTTTTTGAAAAGAAAAATTTAACAGAAGAATTTTATAGAATATATAAAGATGAAATATTTGAGAAGATTAAAAAAACAAATATTTCAAAAACTAACAATGAAGGAGATCTTAATCATTTTATATTAGTAAATTTAAATAGATTATTATTTATTCATTTTCTTGATAAGAAATGAGATATTTTCAAAAATTATGATGTTAAATTTTGAAGTTTTTTATCGTATCTTAAGTATAAATTTTATAAAAATTTTGATAATAAAAAGAGTTTTTATGAAGATGTTTTAGATATACTTTTTTTTGAAATATTTTCAAAACCAAAAAAAGATAGAAACTTAGAAAAACTTGAAAAATTATGACTTAAGGAAATATTTTATGAATTACCTTATTTAAATTGATGACTATTTAAAAAGTCTAGATTTGATGATATGTGATTTGTAATAGAAGATAAACAAATTGAAGGTTTCATTGAAAAAATTATTGATGGTTTCAATTTTACTATTGAAGAAGATACTCCTCTAGAAGTAAAAATATCTGTTGATCCTGAACTCTTGGGTTATATTTTTGAAAATCTTATACAAGAGTATGATAATTCAAAAGATGATGATAATGAAAGAAGTAAATGATGAATATTCTATACTCCAAAAATAGAGGTTGATTTTATGTGTAGACAATCTATAGTTGAATATTTATCAAAAAAAGAAGAGTTTTTAAGGTTAGAAAAAAAGGAAGAATTGTATAAACTTGTTTATAGAGAAAATTGAAAAAATACTTATCAAGAATATTGATCTTTTAGTGAATATGAGATTGAAAAAATTTTTGAATATCTTGAAAATTTAAAAGTTGTAGACCCAACTTGTTGATCTTGAGCATTTTTGGTTTGAATGCTTCAAACTATTATTGATATTGAAGATACTTTGAAAGAACATCATGCAAAGCATTATTCTAAGTTAGTTAATGATTATAAAATAATAAATAAAAATTTATTTGCTAGAAAAAAGGAACTTATTAAAAATACTCTTTATTGAGTAGATGTAAAAACTTGGGCTGTAGAAATAGCAAAACTTAGACTTTGGTTATCAATGATTTTAGATGTTGAAAGTGAATATTTTGAGAAAGAAGAATCAAAAGAAACACCACTTTTACCAAGTTTTAGTTTCAAGATAGTTTGTTGAGATAGTATTTTAAATATGATAGGAACAGAAATAATTCCTATAGATTTTTTAAATTCTATAAACATTGATACATCTTTAAAAAATAAGATTAAGAAACTTATATCACTAAAAGAAGACTTTTATAACAATACAATAAAAGATGAAAAAGTTATTATAGATGAAGAAAAGCAAATTTATATTGGTTTATTAAATGAAAAAATTAGGTTTGATAAAAAAACTCTTGAAAATGCTAAAAGTTGATTATCTCTGAATCAAACGAATTTATTTTGAGAGAATCAAACAAGTTTAGATTTAAAATGAGAAAAATTATTAAAAAACTATATTAAAGTAACAGAAGAAAAACTATCACAAAATCAAGATTTACTCACTCAAATTACTATTAAAGATAAACTTCCTTTTGCGTGGAGTATAGATTTTGCTGAAATTTTTCAAGAAAAATGATGATTTGATATATTAGTTTGAAATCCTCCATATGTTAGGCAAGAAGCAATTGAAGATCCAAATGGAAATATAAAAGATAAAAAAGAATATAAAAACTTACTTGAAAAAACTATAAATGGAGATTATCCAGATGAAATAAATAAAAACTTTGATTTAAATATAAAAGTTTGATGAAGA
>CALMJA010000096.1 GCA_937864295.1 uncultured Candidatus Altimarinota bacterium
ATTAAAATTTCATTATTTTGCATTTTTAAAACAAATTTACATAAATATTTTAAAATATTATATTTTTAAAAAAATCAAAGTAAAAAAACATATTTTACATTGATTTTTGTATTTTTCAGAATAGTAAACTAAGTAAAACTAAGAAAAGCTCACCAGAAGTCAAATAAATGAGTTTTATTGAAAAAAATTCATATTTTTACTATATTTTTTGAAAAATTCTCTATCTTGCTCAATTTTTTGTCTATCTTTATCTAATTCTCAATTTTCTCTTTCTAATTCCATGAGAATTCTAATATTTTGAGATTCTTTTCAATTTTGAATATTCAAGTTCCATTCATATCATTTTATTAAAATGATTAATTGTGAAAAAGTTATTTTATGAATTAATTCCGTTGGAAGTATTCAATATCTATTTCATATAATATCAAGTGAAGAAGGAAGAAATCAGTCACTTTGATCTTCATCCGAATTATTTTCTGATTTTATATTTTTTTCTCAATATACAAGTCTCTTAATTCAATTAATAATTCAAACACGATTCGAAAGAAAATCTTTTTCATCTATATCTGGAATTATAATTTTTACTCACTCAAAATATTCTTGAGATTCTATATATGAATTAAAAAGAATAAGATCAGCAATAAATGGATCTTTAAAAACAAGTTTTACTTTTCTTTTTTGAAATTTTAAGATCATTGTATGTTCTTTTCTCAACAGTTCTTTCATAAAAAAAATGAGTATAAATTAATATACTCATTTTATAATTTTTTTTCAAAATGTAAAACTATCCAGAAATTTCTTCTGTAATAATTTCATCATACATTTTAAATTTTCCTCCTTCAGAAAGTTTGAATTCTGCAGTAGTTCCATTAATATCTCCAGCTTTTACAGCATCAAGAAAATCAAGGTTGTACGTAGATTCAAGAGTTGCTGGATTCAAAGAAACTATTCTTCGATAGTCTTTTCCATCTCTTGTAACTTTTGCAACAATCATAACTTCAAACTCAGGTTTTACCATGAATTGAGAAACTATTTCTGTACTCTGTGAAGCATTTACAGTCACTGATCAAGTTATTTGAACAGTAGCACCTTCAGGAATATCTCATGCAGGAACTCTTGTGATAGTAGTTTCATTGTCTGAAACAGTGACTAAATAGTCATCAGTAAGAGTATATCAAACAATAGAAGAAACAGTAACTCAAGATCAATCATTAGAGTAGTACGGGAGAACTATTTTATCATCTGGACCAAAAGTAAAACTTTCAGAAGTTATAGTTTTTGATCCTGCAGCTTGAGCAGTTTCAGAAATTCCAAAAAGCTTTGATAGAATTCAAGTATCAGCATTCTCTAGGAATGTGAGAGAAACCATCGCTTCAGGAATAACTCATTTAAAAACAGATCATCGAGTATCACAAACAACATCTACACTTTGAGCAGTTGTATCAAGAGTCGCTACAGTTGCTCTAGCTGACGCTAGCTCATGCCAAGCTCATTGAGATCTTGCATTTCTAAAATAAGTAAAACCGACAAACTTCGATAAATTTTGCTTGTTTTTAGCAGCCATTTTTTACAAAGTAAGTCAAATAAAGTATTTACAACTGAATCTCTCACGATAGTGGGAATCTCATGAAAAAAACAGAGGAAAGAGAATTATAGTACTTCGTACCAAGTTTCAAGAAGACAATCGAGTTCACTTTTAGTAAACTCAGCTTCATCACCTTCTTTATATTTCTTTGATCCGAAAGCAAGATTAATATTAATCTTTACTTTAATTTTTTCATCACTCTCTTTAATAGGAGTAATATCATTTGCCTTTACTTTTTTAGAAGCAGCTTTAGAAGCTTTTGCTTCTTTTTCAGCCTGTTCTTGAGCAGCTTTTTCAGTTGCAATTGCTTCAGCTTCTTTTGCTTCTTTTTCAGCCTGTTCTTGAGCAGCTTTTTCAGCATCTTGAGCAGCTTGATCAAAAGAAGGATTTGGATCAAGATTTTCCTCAGTAGTAACATTTACTTCTGGATTTGTATTTGCGTCCATTTTTAAAATAAATTAGAAATATAAAATACAATAAAATTTTATACTCTTTTTTTTAAAAGTAAAATTTTTTATCTTGATGTTTTAAAAATCATAGTACAAACTCACTCATGATTATGTCTTTCATTTACTCATATAAAAGTATCTGAAAGTATATCGATCTGATAATATTTAAAATTTCAAATAATCATATCAGTTTTTTCAAAAGCATCTTTTACATCTTGTATCATCTCTTGAATCTGAAAAGGTCAAATTTCAGTCTTAGTTCAAACTATTCGAAACTCAATAAGAGTCTCAATAAATGAAAGCTTTCTATTCTCAGAAAGTATTGAAATATATAATGAAGTATCTAAAGGATCACGAATTGGGGCTATATAATAAACTCTATCTCAAAAATAAATATTAAGATCTGTATTATTTTTTATAAAATCAATAATGGAGATTATTTGTGCATTATACATATTCATTAAATTTATCTTTTAAATCGAAGTAAGTCTTTCGAAACATTCAAGCTCATACTCATACAAGAAAAATTGTACCCTTAGGCTTGTTATATCTATATGATCTTCATAACACTCAGTATTCAACATATGGAGTATATTCAAGTTTTTTCTGATCAAGAACTTTCTGAGTAATTCTATTTAATACTTGAGTTTGATCTGTTTTTCATATAGCTTTTAAAAGTGTTTTAGTGTCTTCTGGAGTTCTTCATTTTACTCATTCAACTACAATATCAGCAAATTTATCTAGTCTTTCTTTTGCTTCTTTTATATTTTCATGATGAATACTTGTAAAATCTATATTTATTTTAAATCACATTTTTTAGTTGTATTAGTTGTATATTTTAATTATATTAAATCGCATTTTAATTCGATTAATTTTTTACTATACATAAAATTTATCATTCTTGGAGAAGCAATTACTTTTAGTTTTCTAGGTCAAAAATCGTCCTCATAGTGAATTTCATCTCATACTTCTACGAGTTTATATTGAGAATCAATTAATACTATACTCACTTCAACTACACTACTCTCAGAAATATTTCATTTCGTTCTAGGTACTGTTTTCTTATATATTTGTGCATCTATAAGATCATTGTATCTATTATTAATATTTCTCTCTTGATCATAGAAATATATTTTTACTTCATTTGTTTTGAACATATTTATATAGCTTTAGAAAATCTCACTCAAACATTATTTATATAAGGCTTGAGAAATAATTCAACATCTTGAGTAATATATTTATTTTTATTTTGAAGAACATTTACTCGAACATTTTCATCTTGATATTCAACAGAATGATCTCAAAACTTTTCAGCTTTTATAACTGATCATTTAATAGGTCAAGAAGTTGCTCATTCTAATTCTCAGCTTACATAAAGATTTTCAACAATTCGAACTGTTGCTTTTGCAATATTTGAAGGAATTCAGTCTTGAACTGTTGGAAAAATAGTTTCTTGAGTTGGATCTACTTTTACTCAATAAGATTTTATTATTGAGTCAATAATAATTTCAGCTTGACGAATTAAAATTTTCTTTTCATTATCAGCTCATGCTGTATTTATAAATGAATTACGAGAAGATGAAGTAAGATCATCTATTGAGATATATGTTGGATCTTCTAAAAAAATATTTACCATAATTTAAAAGTGAATTATTATTTAAAAAATAATATATAAATAAAAATCAAAGTAAAACACAAAAAAAAGAGATCATTTCTGATCTCTTAATTTTATAGAAAAACTATGCAAGATTCTTGATTTTCACAGCTGTTTTATCAAAGTTTTTTGCTTCAACAGTGTACTCACCAATCATACGAAGAGCGTTTCCGTCTTGTCCTTTTTCACTTGCATCCATTTCTCGAATTGCTCCGTTTGAATATGGAATGAGTGCGATATTACTAATATCAAAAACATCAATTTCATCTTCTGGCATTGTGAAGTCAACCATGATAGTATCAATTTTTGATCCTTCAACTGGTATTCTTGCTTGAATGCTTGTAACAACATTTCCTCGAGTAGTTTCATCAAGATTAATCAATAGTTTTGATTCATCAAGTTTTGAAAGAGCTTTTGCTTGCTCAAGTCCACATCGAATAGTGTTTGCTCTTCATCCTCATTTAAGAATTTGTCAAACAGCATCATCAAGATGTACTTGTGTGAGAGCATTACCTCCAGCATCAATAGAATTTACTACGAACTCAGCAAGTCAACCAGCACCGTAAATTTCTTTATTCGTTTTAGGATCTGTGAATTTTACACGAGTTCCGTATGATAGAATTTCAGTAAGTTGTCTTTGAATATCGAAGAATCATTCAGCTCTAAGAAAAGCAATTTTCCCAACATCACCAATAGCATCTGATCCTTCAAGAGTTCGAGAATTCTCCATAAGAGTGTCGAAAATTTGAAAGTAGTTGTATTTCACATTAGGTACTCGAATCTTTCTTGCTTCTCTCTTTTTAGAGTTTTCTGGAAGAAGATTTGATTTGAATACAGCTATTGATCATGAAGCTACAGCTGCATCTGTTCAACCAATTTTAATTGCTTTTACAGTAGTAGAGTTTACAACTTCAGTAACATACATTGTAAGATCACTAATTGCAACTCACCCTGTAGTTTCAAATCTAAATGTATCTCATGCAAGAACATTTGATGTGTCCATACTTACATTCTTTTGAGTTGCATCAAGATACCCAAGAGCAAGAGCAGTTGTAATAGGAGTCGAAATTCTTTCTCGAGAAAATTCATTCCATTCGTACTTTTTATTAGTACCTCTTTTAGTACCAGCGTTTGCTAGAGCTCGTGCTACTAGCGGAGAAATATCTTTTACATAGACTTGAAAAGCCGCCTCTAATTGACGAGAAATCTCAATATCTTTTGTAATAGCTTCTTTATCTGCATTAGACATGTTCAAATAAATAAAAAAAATAAAATTTTAACTAGGATTCGGAATGTGACTCAAAGCTGCCATAGCATCTCATTTTTGAATTGCTTCATCAAATGGAGTAGCTTTTCCTCATTGTGCTCAATTTGGATTCATTCATCCAGAAGGAGCTCAAGTTTGTACTGGTGGCTTTCAATCGCTTGACACAGCCTCAATATTTGATTGTAAAAATTTTTCAACTTTTTCTGGAGCCATATCGTCAAGTAAATAAGAATTTTTTTCAAGAAACTCTTTTCAAAGTTTTTCCTTCATTTCAGTAATTCTTGTTTCTCGAGCTGTAGTTTCTTCTGCAAGTTTCGCATCAAACTTTTCAGCTTTTTCTTTAAGTTGGTCAAATCATTCGAATTTTTTAAGTTCCTCTTCTTTAGCTTTTTCAGCAGCGATTGCTCGCTCTTCAGCTTGTGTTTTTTCTTCTTTAAGAGTTTTAATTTCTTCACGATTTGCTTTAAGAGCAACCTTAGTGTTTTCAGCTGTTTCAAGCATTTTCTCGTTTTCTTTAGCGAGACGTTCTTTTTCAGCTCGATCTGCGATATAAGCTTTAAGTTCGGATTCAGATATTTCTGGCATATGTTTTTAAAATACGAAATAAAATTTTTTTACAAGGCTTTATTAAGAAAACCTTATTTGTTCCCACATTATTGAATATATAAATTTTTATTTAAAAGTAAAATTTTTTTTATTTATATTTTTTGTAATTAAAATAAAATGTTTTTTACCATAAAAATAAAATATAAAATCAAATGCAAGTAAATAATAAACATGAATAAAAATCTATAATCTATGTATTTTATAGAAGAATAAGCTTTTTTTACTTCCTGTTCTGTAATCTTCACAAATGGAATTTTTGTAACATCTTTCATAATTATTCTTGATTATTTGATATTTGTAAACTTTTTTCAGCTTCTATTTCTTGAAGCATTTTCGTAGCTTCTTCATCAGTCAAATTATATATTCTCATGAGAGACATTTTACGAGTCGAAAGTCAAGCATCAAGCTTTTTAATTTCATTGTCAACTATTACTTCTGGATCAGTTGTCACTATACTGTTCCAAGTAAGTTTTATTTCTATGTTCAAAGCCTCTTTAATATCCCAAAGAAGATTTTCAAATCAAATTCTATAGCGTTCTATTCTTTTATAGAAAGATCATGAAGATTTTACAATTGATGTTCAAGAATCATTTCATTGATTCTCATTTTGAAGTCAAAGAAATATAGTTGGAACATCTGTAATTGCTGAGATTTGTCTTATTTGTCTTTCTGAAAACTCGAGAGCTTCTTTTATAAGATCATTTCAATTCTTTACAATTTCAACTGATCCGTCTCAATTGTCAGCATCAATTTCAAGTATCTTTCAAAGCTTACTAAAATCAGTCACTGAGTATTCTATTCATCAATAAGAAACAGTTTTCATAGCATCCTTTGGAATCTCAATATTTTTAAGAATTGTCCATTGATCCATATAGTTCATAAATTGCTTGTCAGCTTCAGCCCATTTTCTTTCAATAGAGTAAATAATTGTTTTTACTTTTTCAATAAGTGAAGTTTCAAGTTTTATCTTGAAAACCATTTTACTAAAATCAGTAACAATTTGCTCGTCAGGCCTTCATGCTAATTCTGGAATTCTATCAAGTGAAACTTCTTTTCAAGATGAAAGTACACTTGAAGAAATTTCATATAATTTATTTTTAAGAATACCTCATGAGAAAGTTTGAACATACAAGTATTTTTTAGTTTCGAGAATTGAATTGTCAAAAGGATTTTTTTCTTGTACTTTATACTGTTCAACAAACATTTCAGTCACTCAGTCATCATAATATTTGTGTCAGTCAAAAGAAGACAAAACAAATTTTTTATTTTCGTATGATACTTTAAGCATTAAATATCATGTTGTAAGAAGAGTTTCAATAAGTTTGTCATAATCTATTCTATAATCCAGATCATCTTCTGGAGCTCAGAAATATGAGCTTATTTTGTCATCTATCAAACCTCAAATGTAAGATCATGAAACGAGATTTTGAAATCTTTCTTCTTCTCAAGGATATAAATGTTTCACCATTTCAACGAAATTTGGATTCATTTTATCTTTCACATATGTTCAAGATATTAATTGCTGATTTTCTTGGATGTTCGCTAAATAGTTTTGAATCTCAAGTGAAACTCATGTTAGAGTGTTTCAATTCATCTCTTTTTTATCTTAAAAAATATTTAAAAAATAATAAAATTTATTTTTAAAAAGTAAAATATTATTTTACTCTTCATCTATTTTTTGAAGAAAATCTTTATCTAAAGAAACTATTTCATTTTCATTTTTCTTGTCAAAGTATTTAAGATCTTCTATAATAATTTTATCTCATACTTTTTTAAAAGCCTCAAGTTCTGAAAGTGTTTTTCTTTTTAAAAGTTTTCTTATGTTTTGAATAGTAAGTCAAGTATTTTCTGAAATATTATGAATTCGAATTTGAACTTGTCTATAGTCTATTTGAGTTTTAATGAGAGTTCGAACTACTTCTGGAATTCACTCTGTGTACATAATTCAGTCTATTTTTGGAACTTCTTTGAATCAAGCATGAATAATTCTTAATGCGTATGAAAGAGCAAGCAATTCTTCTTCTTGTTTTTTATAATTTATACTCATAATCTAATTTTTGCGATATAAAAGTCAAATGAAACTTAATCACTTCGAAATAACTCTATCATCCTTTGATCAAGGAGAAGCATTATATGCTCATTTTTCATCTATGATGTATCTTTTCAATTCATACGATTCTTCTAAAGAAGCATCAATAGTTTTGTCATTAATTCTTTTGTCAATTTCAGATTTTAGAATTTCTTTTGATGCTCAAGTAGTAGCAAATCAAACAAGATTTGTTGGAGTATCTGCAACTTGAGCCTCTTTTCTTTTTCTGAAAATAAGTCTATAAATATATTGATCATGTCTCAATTCTTGAATAACAGCAATTCATGAATTATTTTTTTCTATAACAAGAGCATTCTTCCAGATCATATATTTCAGAGAATAATGAATTGCTTTAATCAAATGAGCAAGTTCCCAAGGCTCTATTTGATTTGATGCTCACTGAAATACAAGTTTTCAAAATTCATCTGTTCAAGTAATACTTGAATTGTCTCACCCTCAACCGTTTGCAACGTCAACTCATACAGAAACTGATTTTGATTCTGAATACACAAATAATTCGAATTTCTTTCAATTAATTCTAAGATTATGTTTTCGAATAGGTCTCTTTGGAATTATTGAATTCAAAAGTATTTCATTAAATACTGGATCTCATACAACTATTTCCGGAATATTCATATAGTTTACATTGAAAGATTTTTCTCATCTAGATTTGAAATCTTCTATTGATTCAACCCAAAATCTTTTCTCTCTATTTTTATTGTAATTTCTTGCTTCTTCAGCTGTCCATACATACTTTGAAGGCCAAGTAATATTTCATGATTCATCTATAATTGAAACTTCATGGAAGATCCAATTCTCATTATTTTGAAATTGCTCTTTCAGTTTTGAAGTAATACAATACTCAGAAATAGCATTAAGAAGAAAAATTATACGTCATTTTACACCTCATAAAAGTTCTTCCATAATAAAAGTGTAATCCTTGACAACAATATCTTTATTTCTTGAGTTTGCTAAAACAGCAACGTCATCAGCAACAACTTTTGAAGGACGAATTAATTCTCAAGAGTCATCATAGAAAACGAATCATCGAGCAGCTTGATCCATTGAAAAAGCTTCAACGCGAATTGAATTTGTAGTTATGAATTTTGAAATAGATTTTGATTCTGGCATCTTGTCTAGTTTTCTTTTTCTTGAATCTTCATTTTCATATAAAAATCAAAAGTCATCAACAATTCTTTTATTTGATTTGAGAGCTGTAACTATATTTCGAACTTTTCAAGCGGAATCAGATTTGTTATATGCAAGGAAAACTATGAACTTTTCTTTTCTGTAACAAATATCATGGACTATATCTATGAGTCAAAAAATTCCAGACTTTGCACATCACCTATATCAAATCAAACAAATATTTTTATTTGTTGAAGCAAAATCATAGTATTGATTGTGAAATTCTGGAATATCATGAGTCATCAGGTTTCAAAAATAATAAACAGCAAAAGCTTTTTTATCATACTCACAGTATTTAATACGAAAATCTTTATCGTTTTTAATTTTATTTAAAACAATGATTTTATCATTTTCTTTTAAATTATCAAATCTAATCATTTTTTATATTCATAATATTTTAATCCATTCTGATCTAGTATGACTTTCTCATTTATAATTAATATATTTATTATTACTTCTATTATTATTTTGTTTCCATCTTGTTGCCCATCTACAATTTTTTTTACAATAGTTTCAATTATTATCTATTCTATCAAGAGTTGTTTGTTTTTCTGTCCATTCATCACAATGTTTTAAATAAGATTCCTCCATATCTTTTTTAAAATCTTCATATGAATTCCATTCTATAGAAATTCATCTTCATCAATAATTCTTATATGCATGATTATTTTTATTATTACATCTTGCTTTCATTCAATAATATATTCTATAAAGTCTATTTGATGTTCTATCTCAATGTTTTTTAAATCTTTCTGATGTAGTTTTTTTTAAATAACATCAACAACTTTTTGTTTTTCAAGATAAAACATTTCATACAATTATTTTTTTTTTAATTCAACAATTACAAATAAATTCTATTTTTTCACTTGATTTGAATTCTCAATATTGTAATGTTTGCAATAATCAATATTTTACTCATTTTTTTATTTGCATAAAAAAAAATTATTTTTTAATAATAATATCTTACTAAAAAATAATTTTTTGTAAAATATAAATTATATTTTACTATATATTATTTAAGCTGCCCATATAATACAAATAATCCATCAAATAATTGTCCATCAGAAAAAAAGATTTGTAAGAAAAATTTTAAGTGGATATTTATTTTTGAAGATAGCAACAAGAGTTGGGAAAAAGTACACAATAATGAATACAATTATTTCCATATTAAGTTTTGAGAAAATATTTTGGAGTGGCACGAGAGAATCGAACTCTCGACCCCGCAGTTGAAATGCAGTGTTATAACCCCTTAACTAGTGCCACAAAATGAGAGTGAGATAGGAGTCGAACCTATATCAAGGCTTATTCAGGTAGTAATGATGCCTTAAAATACTACAAACTTTACCATTAAGCTACTCACTCATATATGGTAGCGGAAACAGGAATCGAACCTGTGAACTCTAGTGTATGAAACTAGTGAGATACCACTTCTCTATTCCGCAATATTTGAGGATTTTGTTTGTGATGCATCCTCTGACATCTTATCGGCTGTGCTTATTGTTTCCTTCAGGAGGCTGCATTCAAAGTATCAAGCCACGATACTCACCTAGTTTTTTATTCAAATCAAATATCTTGTATTATTTTCATAATAAAAAAATTAATAATTAATATTTTTTAGATGGTCTTCATCTTCTTTCAATAAATTCTTTCATATTTGAAACAATGAATTCTCTAAGTTTTGGGATATTATAATATCCTTCTGTAAAAAAGAAAACTTTTCTATATTTATCTAGATATGTATTTATTTTTGGTCTTGAGTATCAAGTCACATCTTTGAAATCTCATGAAGTCTTTCAATAAGTACAAAGTCAAAGATTAAAATCTCTCTGAAGTAATTCCTCAGAAAAATAATATCAAGCTTCATCTATAATCTTTGTGAATCAGTCTCTTGGAAATTCACTATAAATATCGTTTGCTTTAAGCATATTTACAAGATTCACTCTTGGTGATCCTGTTTTTTTCACTTGTATGTATTCTGTATTCTGCATAAAATAATAAAAAATAATATTATATTTTCAATACTATGTATTTATTTTATTTTGTAAAACTTTTTTTACAAAAAAACTTTGTAATAAAAATATCAATAAAAAAATCATATAAGAAAGCAAAGAATAAAAAAAATAATTTTCTTATTCATCTTGATAAAACTTTTCTTTTTCTTATTTCAAAATACTCAAGTAATAGTACTTTGCAAAAGTAATTGAAAAGCTTGAGTATTTTCAAGTTCTCTCTTTTTTTCATATGAAATATTTTTGAAATCATATCAAAGATTTTCTATATATGATCTAAGAAGTTTTTTTCTTACTTCACGAGTCACTCACATTTTGTTGGATGTAGTTTCCATTATTAGTTGGATTAAGTTGTAAAAGTTTGTCAATATAAGTTGTATTCTCAATATTTGGTCTCATGAAATGAGGATCAATATCTCAATCTATTTTTCATTTTCTCAAAAGAGCATTCTCAAGCATCTTCTCAAGTTCATATAGTGGAATCTTTCAAATCTGTTCTGGAGAAAGTCTTCGAACAAGCTCTTTCTGGATTAAATATATATTCATTAACTCACATTCAATAAGAAAATTCTTATTGACTCGTGGCTCAATAGATCATCTATATTCAAGATCATTTACAAGAATTTGAGTTTCTTCATCTGTAGCTCAAATAATTCACGCTAAAAGTTCACAAGGTATTTGAGGCCTTTTTATAAGTTCTTGAATAATTTTTTTTCAGAGCTCTATTTGTCTCTCATCTCTTTTTTCAATAATCATTTTTATTGTTTTAATTTTTTATTTTTTCTATTATATCTATTTTTATATTTTGTAAAATATTTTTTATATTTCATGAAAATAAAACTATATTATAAAACATTTATTTACATTTATCAAAGCTATATTATCTAATATAGTTTCTAGGGGGGTTTACAAGTTCATATACAGCTGTGTTATAATATACTTTTATTTACAATTTTTATTTTTTATTTTTAAAATATAAAATCAATAGTGAATGTTACCTTTTATGTTACCTCGAACTCACATCAAAGAAATAAGATCATAATCAAACAAACTAGTCTTTTATTACCTTTATTACCTTATTTTTAAGGTATTAGAAAAATAGTAGTATAAATAGTATATAAATAGTATATAAAACACCCTAAAAACATATGTTTTAGACCAGTATGCTGCTTTTCTAGGTAATAAAGGTAATAAGTAGTCTTTAAAACATAATATTTCTATTTGTAAATATCATTTTTCAATCCTATCCTACATTATCACTTTTTTTCATTTTGTAAAGTTTATTACATTCAAAAAGTAACAATCTAGGTAATATTACCTGATGCACATTTTTAACTTTTTTTCATTTTGTAATTTTTATACTTTTTATTACCTTTTGTATTACATTCTGAACTCATTTTTAAAAATATCATCTTTTTTTAAAAAAAGTATAAAAAAAATTTTACAAATAAAAAAAAATTGATACAATACTTATGTTTTATAAAAAACGACACAAAAAAACATTATTTCCTTACATTTTACCTTATGAAAACAGTTTACGAAGAAACAATAAAATCTTACTCATGTCGAGTCAAAAAAAGTGATTCATGAAATTATGAAACTACAATTTTTTATAATAATTGGAAAAATGTTTCTCAAACATATAAGCCTAAAGCTTTCAAAACTTTAGCAAAAGCAAAAGAATATTAAGATGTTTCTCTTAGTAATTTATTAAAATAATTATGAAAAATAGAAAAGAAGAAAATTGAAGTTTCAATGATAATTGGGAAACTCCTGAATATATACTCGAGTTTGTAAGAAAATATTTTAAATGAGAAAATTTTTTTGATCCATGTCCTCTTTCTATTGATATAGGGGGGGGTAATTTTCAGATACAATTTAATTGACTTAATATAGATTGGCAAGAAAGAAATTTTGTGAATCCACCGTATAATAGACACGATAAGCCAAAATTTATAAAAAAAGCTTATGAAGAATATTTAAAATGAAACACAAGTATTTTATTGATACCAGCTACAACTGAAGTAAAATGGTTTCATCAATATATAATTCCATATGCTCAAATATTTTTTATAGAATGAAGAGTAAAGTTTAAGTGATTCAATTCTAAATGAAACTACGTTACAAATAAAAGTTGACAGACTTGAAGTATGATATGTATATTGAATCCAAATGAAAAACCTTCTATAAATACTCTTAAAATAGATCATAATATTTAAAATGAAAACAATTGAAACACTTGAACATTGAAAACTAAAATCTGAGATCAAAATTATAAATGAAGAATCTAAAACTTGAACTTCATACTATGTTGTAAATTTTTTTCTTGACTGAGGAGAATATAAAATTTCAAAATCATTCTATCCGAAATATTATACTTGACTTGCTTGAGCAAGAAAATATGCTCAAACATGGATAGATCTATCTATTAATGATGAATAATTATGACTAGAATTAATGTAATTCCTGTTTCACAATTGTGGGACCAACATCTTTTAGCAGAACATAGGGAAATAAAAAGAATTCCAAACCTTGTAAAAAAATGAAAGTATAATCTAGATGATCAACCTGATCACTACACTCTATGAACATGACACGTAAAATTCTTCTACGATAAACTTGAATTTTTATTTAAAAGATACATAGAACTCTACTACGAATGTTCGAGAAGATGATTCAATATTGAAAACTATTCAGATGCATTCCAGGACTATCCAAATGAGTTGTGGAATGATTATACACCCACAAGACAAGCAATTGAACTAAATAAAGAAAGAATACAAGATAAATACAAGCCTAATTTTTACAAATACTATTGAAACAATATATAATCACAATTTGTACACATAAAACTTAAGAAAAGTATAAAAAAAATTTTACAAACAGAAAAAAATTGATAATATTCTTATACATTAATAATAACAATATTTCACATGAAAACAATGACTTACAAAATTGATTGAAGATTTTCTCCTTCTACTTTAGCAAAATTTGAAAAAGTTTGAACTTTATCTAATATTCAAGAATCTTTATCATGGGATTGAAAAATTATATATTCGTCTGACACAATTACAATAGATGAGGAAACAGCTTTTTCTTTTCTTACTATAACAAGTGAACTTGATATAAAAATTAGAAAAAATATATCAGATGAAAATGAAATTATTATCCCATATCAAGTATAATTTGAATATAATATCTTAATAATAATTCTATCCCTAACCCATAATTATGGAAACAATAAAACAATATATAGAGATTGGTACCTGAGAACAGGTAGATTATATTACCCCAACCAATTTCTGAGTAAGAATAAGTTTTGCTGATGGGCATTATTCTAACCTAACAGAGCTCATCACAAAGCGAGAATTTTTGGAGAATATTTCACAAGTTATATACAAGAATGATAGTACACTTGATTGGAGTTTAAAAACATTAGCAAAAAACCAAGCGCTTGCTATTATGGAAGAAAAGCTCGAAGAATATATCCTGAGTTTAAAATTATGGGAAAAATTGACGAAATAAAAAAAACAATAGAACATACTTGA
>CALMJA010000097.1 GCA_937864295.1 uncultured Candidatus Altimarinota bacterium
CAACAAATCACAAATTATTAAAAAATACATCTTCTTGAACAAGTGCATGTGTTCAAACAACTAAATCAATATTTCAAGATTTGATATCTGCTTTTACAGCTGCTTTCTGTTTTGGAGTCAAACTTCAAACAAGTAAATGTGAACTTATACCGAATTTAAGCAAAAAATCCTGCATTCATTCAAAATGTTGACGAGCAAGTATTTCAGTAGGAGCCATAATTGCTACTTGTATACGATTTCATCAAGATAAAATTTTTTAAGAAATCATAAATAAAATCAGTTGATTTATTTATGATTTCTTCATTTTTCAATCTTAGTATATTAAATCAATAATTTTTTAATAAATTATTTCTTTCATCATCATATTCTTTTTGAAAATTATTATCATGAATTTTTCAGTCAAGTTCTATAATTAATTTTAATTCCTCACTATAAAAATCTGCTATATACCTTCAAATTGGATGCTGTCTTCTAAATTTTATATTATTAAATTGATTATTTTTCAATATATTCCATAATTTATCTTCACTTTCTGTTGAATTTTTTCTAAATTCTTTTGCTAAATCAAAAACATATCCTGGAGATTTTAATTCAAATTTTCTAATACTATGTTCTAGCGCCCTCTCCTCCAAAGGAGAGGGTTGGGGTGAGGTCATTTTATTACTCTCTATTATTGCATGAAGTGCTGCAACAAAAGCAACTGCAGTTTTTCAAGTTCATACATCTCACTCTAAAAGTCTTTGCATACAATGTGGTTTTTCCATATCTTTTAATATTTGGAACAAAACTATTTTTTGATGACTTGTAAATTCAAATGGAAAAAATGATAAAAGCTCCTTCACTAATTCTGGATTCATTTGTAAAGCAAGACTTCTACCTTCACTTTCTTTAAATGCTTGCATTTTAGAACCAATTGCTCTGTAATTTATATCAAATAATTCTCAATAAGCCAATCTATATTTTGCTTGTTCTATATCAAATTTATTTTTTGGGAAATGTACTCTATAAACAGCATCTCTTTTACTTATAAAATTATATTTTTTAATTATATCTTCTGGTAAATCTTCTCCAATCTCTTTTATAAAAGATTTTAAAACATCTATTTTTCACTCTATCCATTTACTTGGAATATAATTTAATTCAGGGTAAATAGGCACTATTTCTCAAGCCAATTTATCTAAATCTGTTTCTACTTCTGGGTTCTGAAAAGTAACTTTTCAAAAAGCATATTTTACACTTCATGAAAATATAACTTTTTTTCACTCATAAGCTTTTAATTGCGTTGCTAAATATTTTCTATTAAACCAAACTGCCTCACTTAAAAATCCATTTTTATCTTCTATAACTGCTTTTGTAAGAAGTTTATTATTTGCTGTTTTTTGACTATTTATACTGAGTAATTTAACTATAATTGTATTTTTTTCTTTGATATTTATAAGTGAAAAACTATCCAAAACATTGGTTCTATCTTCGTAATCTCTTGGGAAATGATTAAGTAAATCATTCACAGTTAAAATACTAGCTTTTTCCAAAGCTTTTATATAGTTATCTGTAGTTCTAAGAAGCGTTTTATTTAATTTTTCTCCAAGCATTATAGAAAAAATAATATTATATATACTAATTATATAAATTGTATTAGAAAATCAAACTTTTCCTTGTTTTTTAATAGATAAAAGATAAAATAGTAATGATTTAAAAATAATAAAAAATAAATGCAAGAATTATTTAAAAAATATAATGTAGAACTAGAACCTCATGAACTTGTAAAATTTGAGAAATTCCTAGAATTATTCAAAGAAAAAAATAGTCAAATAAATCTAAGTGCGATAAGAGATGATAATTGAATTATAGAAAAACATTTTATAGATTCTATTATGTTAAATATATTTGTAGAACTAGAATGAAAAGTTGCAGATATGTGAACTGGTGGTTGATTTCCACTTATTCCTCTTGCTATAATAAATCCTGATGTTCAATTTACATGAATTGATAGTGTTTGAAAAAAATTGAAAGCAGTAGATGAATTTGCTCAAAAACTAGAGTTAAAAAATGTAACTACATTAAATGGTAGAGCAGAAAAAATTGGTCATGATTTAAATTATAGAGAAAGTTTTGATTTTGTTACTAGTAGAGCAACTGCATTTTTCCCTACTCTTTTAGAATATGTAATTCCACTTTTAAAAGTTGGATGAGTATTTTGTGCATATAAACTTGATGATAAAGAAGAACTAAAAAGTGCAAAAAAAGCTCTAAGTAGACTTGGAGCAAAAATATTAAAAGTAAAAAATTATAATCTTGCATGACAAGATAGAACTATTGTTTTAATAGAAAAACTAGAAAAAACAAATCCTAAATATCCTAGAAAAGACTGAGTTCCTTTACTTAATCCTATAAAATAAATTAAAAATGATTTACATATTACCAACTGATACTTGTTTTTGAATAGCATGCTCTCTTGATGACATAAAAAGTTATGAAAGAATATACAAAATAAAAAAAAGAAGTCTAGATAAACCTCTTGCTATATTAGTTCCTGATTTTAAATGGCTAGAAAACAATACTAATTTAAATAGTGAACAAATAGATTTTTTAAAAAAATACGATAAACCATTTACTATAATGACAGATAGTCCTCATGTAAAAGTATGGATAGATTTTGTTAATGATGAAAATGGTGAAGAATTTTTAAATAGATGAGTTTATGAAAAATTTGCTTTTAGAGTAGCAAATAATAAAACACAAGATAGATTATTAAAAGAAAACTGACCTATGTTTTTAACTAGTGCAAATATATCAAATAATCCTGAAATTTATTCAAGTAGAGAAATAAAGGAAGTATTTGGTGAATACTTAGATAAATGACATATAAAATTTGTTTGAGAAAATACTTGAATACTTGAAAAAGTTAAGCCAAGTGAAATATTTGAGTTTGTATGAGAAACTCTAGAACAAAAATTTATAAGAAAATAATAACCAAACAAATAAGTCCGGACTCCAAAGAGTCCGGACTTATTTGTTTATATTCAAGAAACTATATTCAAAGCATTTCTATAACCCATATTTTCACTATTAAGTGCTTTTGATATACGAGCAATAGTTGTAGAGCTCATACCTGTTTTTTTCTCTATTCTAGCATAAGATATACCATCATCTAGCATCTTTGCTACTTCAAATCTACGAGAAAACTCAAGTATCTCTTTTTCAGTAAGCAAATCTAGCATAAATTCAAAAATCCTTTCTTTACTATCCATTTTTGAAAGTGCAACTAATACAGGATCAAATTCATAAGCAAGTTCGTTTTTTTTCATATTTAAAATTGTTAAAAACTTCTATAAATCACTTTAGTTAATTAAAGAATATTGTCATAAATCACTTTATCTATTTAAAGTAAAAAGTCAAAACAATATATTTAATTATTGTTAAAAAGTCTTAAATTGGCTTAAATTAGAGATTAAATCAATGTTAAAAACTTTTAACAAAAAAGATAGTTTTTAAGAAAACTATCTTTTTTATAATCATATTATTTTCATCATTCACTCATATTTTTTTGTAGCCATTTCATTTACTACTATATTTCCTGGTTTAATCTTATTTAAAACTTCATCATAATGATCTAAATAATAATTATATTTAACTCTTGATTCTTTAAAGTAATCTAAAAGTATCTCTAAAAGTTCTAACTTAGCATGACCATAACCATAGTTACCTGCTCTATATTTAGCTGCAATTTCTTCTTGCTTATCTTTTGTAGCAAAAAACTTAATAAGTGCAAATACATTACAATTATCCGGATTTTTAGGTTCTTCTAATCATTCACTTCAAGTAACTATACTCATTATTTTTTTCTTTAAAGTTTTTTCATCATCAAAAATTCAAATATGGTTATTATAACTCTTACTCATTTTTCTACCATCAATTCAAGGAATAAGTCATACTTCTTCACTTATATAAGCATCTGGCAAATTAAAAAATTCACAATTATATGTTTTATTAAAATTTTCTGCTATATCACGAGCAAATTCCAAATGTTGTTTTTGATCTTTTCAAACTGGAACCAAATCTATATCATAAGTTATAATATCGCTTGCCATTAATATAGGATAATTAAAAACAGCCATATTTATATCACTATTTTTACTTTCAGAATCTTTAAATGAATGAGCTCTAAGCATCAAACTATAAGGAGTCACACTTGATAATATCCAAGTAATATTGTTTATATGTGTTATTTTTGATTGTTCAAAAGTGATTATATGAGAATTTTCTGGTAATAATGCATAAAATTCACAAAGCATTCTTTTTTTATGATCTATCAAAGTATCTTTATCATGAACTGATGTCAAAGAATGATAATCAGCAATCATAAGATATGATTCTTTTCAAATAGAGTTTTCCAAAAGAGGTTTAAACATTCATAAATAATTTCATAAATGCATTCAATCTCAAGTTGGTTTAACTCATGTTAATATTTTTTTCATATTTCTTTTATTTTAATATCAAATATAAAATAATTATATTTTTTTTATTTACAAATTTTTATTTATGTTTTCACTAGCAACATAAGCACTACTCCAAGCCCATTGTAAGTTAAATCATCATGTTTTTCATGTCACATCTACTACTTCTCAAATAAAATAAAGTCAATTGTATTTTTTTGATTGCATATGATTATCAAGTTCAGAAGTATCTATTCAACCTCATGTTGCTTTTGCTTCTTTCCAGCTTCTCCAATTTTGAAGTTCTATATTTATCTCTAAATTATCTTCTTTTAATTCAAAAAATTTTATGAGTCTTTTAGGAGTTTTTTCTAAATCAAAAGTTAAATTTAAACTCAAATTATCTACTATATATTTTTCAAAATCAATTTCATCTAATTTTAAACTATTTAAATATTCTCAAATAGCATTTGATAAATTATGAACTATCGGTCAACTAATACCAAAATGTGTAAAAAGCATAGGTCCAGTTTCACTATAAATTGGTTTATTATTATTTTTATCAACTAAAATCATATTTAAATCAGTACTCACTCAAGATATTTCTGTCATATCTTTTTTTGTACTCATACCACATAAAGTTCTATATGGAGTAACTATTTTTAATCAAAGTTTTTGTGCTATATTATAACCTTCTCATGTTGTTCAAATATGAGAAAAACTTTTTCAACCGCTAGAAACTATTACATTTTTTGCAAAATATCTTTCTCAAGTATCAACTAATATTTCATAATTTCAATCTTCTATTTTTATTATATCTTTCACATCTTGATTTATTTTAAGTTCGCACTTATTTTTTTTAATATTTTCAAGTAAACAGCTTAAAAGTTCTTTACTATCTCCACTTTCAAGTATCAATCTATGTCTATCTTCTTCTACTATATTTATACCTTGTTCACTAAAAAAACTCATCGTATCCCACTGATTATAACGAGCAAAAATACTAAGAAGAAATTTCTTATTTTGAGTAAAATAATCTCTTGTTGGTTCTATATCCATATTGCTTACATTAGCTCTTTCTCAACCAGATAAAAGTACTTTCATACCTGGTTTTTCTGTCTTTTCAAGAATAAGTTTTTTGTATTTTTTATCTAGTGAAATTCAAGAAAAAAGTCATGCAGCTCAAGCTCACACAATTACAACATCGTAAATCATAATTTTTATATTAAAAAAGTTAGCTTTATTATATATAAAGCTAACTTTTTAGGAAATTATTTTATAAAGTTCAGTTAAAGATTTTATATTATAATCTGCTTCTTGACTACTTTGATTTTGAGAAATCAATATTGGTCTATATCAAGATTTTTTTGACATTTCAATATCTGATTTTATTTGATCTCATACCATAAAATATCATGTTCATATATCTTGTCTTATTCTTTCATATAAGAATCAATTTGATTTTCTTTCATTTCATTGTCAACTATATATTCAAGATAATAAATCATTAACTTTTAAATAAGTTAATACTCTATTTATCCATATTTTTGGAGATTCAGAAATAATAAATATATCATATCATTTTGATTTTAAATAATTAAAAACTTCTAATGAATTTCTATTATCTAAAATAAATCAATCTGGAATTATATCCCATGTTTTATTAAAATAATCTTCCTTTTTTATCCTATAAATATCCTCAAATGCAAGACTAAAGTCTTCTCAATACCTAAGTTTAATTTCCTCAAACTTAGGTAAATATTGGTCTCACTCTAAAATTTTTAATAATTTTAAAGCATTTGATTGAACTTCTGATTCTAATCTAGATCAAGTATATTGACCATTTTCAAATGAGTATAACGTTCAATCCATATCAAAAAGTATTTTTTTCATTATAAATTCATTGTATTAAAAAATAATTTTTTTATTGCAATATCATCAACGTAGTTAATTAAATTACAATTTCATTTCAATTTCTTTTGAACAAAAGTTTCTCAAATATTAATTCATTTTGTAACTACATTTATAAATGTAGGCTCCCATAAAAATAATTCTTTATTTGTAAAAAAAGTTGTTGCAAGTAAATCATACATAACACCTCATTTAAAATCACCAAACAACTTATTATTTTGATAATAATTTATATATTGATTTGTTATACTTTTTATAGAATTAGATATATTTTTATTATTAATATTATTAAAGTCTTCTATTGTAAAAAAAACTTTTCTACAAATATTTATAGGAATTAGATATATATTTAATTCAAACGATAAAACAATTTTTAATGCATCTGGATCATTATAAACATTAAATTCAGCATAATCAGTTATATTTCATTTTTCTCAAATCACTCATCATAATATAATTAATTCATCTATTTTTTTAGTTAAATCAGGTCTTAAAGTAATTACTTTTGCAATATTTGTTACTGGTCATAAACATATAATACTAATTTTGTCTTCTGTTTTTTCCAAAGTACTAACTAGATAAGTAACTGCATCTATTTTTTCAATAGTATTATTAGTTAAAAAATCAACACCTCAAAACCCTCAATCTCAGTGAGAAACAGCAAAAGTTTTATTAACTTTAATAGGATTAGAAATTCATTTATAAACTGAAATATCCGAATTAATTAGTGATAAAATTTTTAATGAATTTTTTGTAGTATTTTCTATATCCGAATTTCAAAATACAGTTGTAATTCAATCAATTTTACATCAAGATTTTATAGCATACATTATAGCTAATGCATCATCTACTCAAGGATCAGTATCTATAATTATTTTATTATTCATATAATTAATATTAAGTTGTATATTCTTCAATAAATAAAGAAAAATCTGATAAAAATAATATTCTTTAAAAATCATTTAATGTAATTTTTCTTCAATTATCTAAATTCATAATAATTCAAACATTGCTTTTGTTTCCTGCTCTACTTTATATATTTCATAAGAAGATGCTGGACTAGAAGCTGTTTCCATATCAAAAAGTAACCTATCAACTTCATTTTTAACTCATTCTTCTGTTAAATTTCATTCTAAAAAATCTTTTAAATCTCCTCATAAAGATAAAAAACTTTTTGGCATCATTTGCTCTAATTGAGTAAGAATATCTTGTTTTTGTATAATTGTTTTCATATATATAAAATTTAAAAAAATAAAAAACCACTTTCTAAAATCCTAGAAAGTGGCTTAAAAGTAGACATACTAAAATACACCATTCCTAAGATTGATGGCCTTCATGATGTCTAGAATATATTGATTTAATTTTATACATATTTTACACTTTAGTTAAATAAAGGATTTACTTTAGTTTAGTAAATTAAAATAATAAGTCAAATTGTTTTTAAAAATAATTTGTATTTCAAAAAGAATATCTTATATATTTTCAATCACTTAATAATATTTCAACTCAAATAATTCATGTTTTTGCATAAATATACTGACTAGTAAATCAATCTTTTATTTTTAGTAATATATAAATTCATTCTCTTTCTTCAACTCTTGAACTTTTATCAAAATCAAAGAATTCTGAAAAGTTATTTTTTATATATTTCATAAAATTAATTCTTTGGTTTGAAATAAAATCATATACATTATTTTGAAAAGAAATAATTTCATCTAAATTTGAAAGTAAATTTATCATCATTTGATCTAATACTTTCGAAAATCCAGCTTTTTTAAGTGTAATATTTCTTTTTAAAAGAATACTATAATCTTTATTTAGAGTCCATAAAAATCATATTCTAATTCCTGTAGTTCAAAGAGTTTTAGAAAGACTTTCACAAAAAATAATTTGATTCATAATATTTTCATCAGAAAATATTTTATTAAACATTTGAGTTGAAATAGATTTTTTAAGAAGTCATACATAAACATTATCTAAAATAATTATAGATTTATTATCTTTGTAAACTATATATTCTATGATTTTATATAAATCTTCTCAAACTATTTTTTCTCAAGTTGGATTACCAACAGAAGTAAAATAAAATATATTTTGCTCAATATTATTTTGATATATTTCATCAATTTGTTCTTTTGAAATAAAAAAATTATTTTCTGAAGGTTTATTTATTTTTATACTTTTAAAACCATAAGTCTCTGAAATCTTAGTATTTGCAAGAAAAGAAGTTTCAGGAAATATAAAGTTGGCATGATTATATTTTTGTTTTAAAGTATCCAATAACATTACAAATCAATCTGTAGAACCATAACATGAAATAATTTCATTTACTATTTTTTCTTTTGATATTGGGAAATTATAATAAATATTCATATAATCAAATAATTTTTCCTTTAAGTCATCACTTCATAATCAAACTAAATCATAAAATGATAATTTAGATGGTTCAATATCACATAGACTTTTTTTAATTTTATCTTTCCAAATATCATTTAATTCTCAAAAAAATTCTATATCTCAAATAGCCATAATCTTACAATTATCCTCTATATTAAGCTTATCAAATATTTTATTTGCAAGATTTCAAATAACTGTACTTCTTCTTATCTCATTTGCAAATTTTTGTTTTAATTCTTGATTTTCAAATAATAAATTTAAAATATCTTCTTTATTTAGATTTTTAGTATTAGATAAAGAAATTATTTCTTGTGTAATATTATCAAACATTGCTTTTAAATTAGTAATATATATATTAATAGTCTCAAAGTATAACTAAATCTTTACAAAAAAATCTAATTTCTTCAAAAGCATCATATATGATTTCATCAGAAACATTTTTTTGAAAATCTACCCAAAAAATATATTCAAAATGACTTTCTCTTGCTGGAAGTGATTCTATTTTTGTTAAATTTATAAATCTAGTTGCAAATGCTCAAAGACATTTATAAAGTGCAGAAGGAGTATCCTTTGTCTTAAATTGAATAGATATTTTTCAAACTTTAGGTATTTGAAATAGATATTTATTCTTTTCGTAAACACTTTTTAAAACTACTACAAAAAATCTAGTCATATTTCAAGTTTGATCTTGAATATGTTTATCCAAAATATTTAATCCATAAATTTCATTACATAAATCGGATGATATAGAAGCTATATCTGTTCTTTTACTTTCAGATACAAATTTTGCAGCTCATGCTGTATCAGAAAATATAACTGGTTTAATATTATGTTCTTTAAAATACTTTTGACATTGCATTAATGCTTGAGGATGAGAGTATACTTCTTTTATATCTGAAATATTTTTAGAGTTTGCAAGAAAATAATGATTTATATCTAAAAAAATTTCTCATATAATTTCATATTTTCAAGAAATAATATGATAAAAATTCTCATGGATACTTCATGCATAACTATTTTCTATTGGAATAACTCAAATATTTCAATCATCAATTTCATTAAAAACATCTTTAAATGTCTCAACTCATATAATATCTTTAGCATTAACTTTTAAATAATCTAAAACTTGTAAACATGCCTTATTTCAATAAGCTCATGGATATCATTGGTAACATATTTTCATAACTAAATTATTAATTTTAATATTTTTTTGCATTATTTAATAAAATTAGATCCAATATATCAATTGCTGCCATTGATTCAATAACAGGAACCACTCTTGGAAGTATACATGGGTCATGTCTTCATGATATTTGAAAATCAATTTCGTTTAAATTTTTATCAACTGTTTTCTGTTTAGTATAAATACTTGAAGTTGGTTTTATTGCAACTCTAAAAATAATATCTTCTCATGTAGTAATTCATCATAAAACTCAATTATAATTATTATGTGCTGAAGAAATTTTTAATCAATCACTTTCAAATCATTCATTATAATCAATTCAAGTAAGATTTATAGTATTAAATCAAGCACCATATTCAAATCATAAAACTCAACCTATAGATAACATACTACTTGCAAGAATTGATTTTATTTTTCCAAAAACTGGTTCTCATAATCATGAAGGTGGATTTTTAATATGGCACTCAATAATTCATCAAACACTATTTCATTTTGAAGCTATATCTTCTACATATTTTATCATATTTCAAGATATATCTTTATCTGCTGTTCTTAAAATATTTTTCTCTATAAAATCATAATCAATTTTTTGATTTTTGTATTCTCAAACTTGAGAAGTAAAAGCATAAAATTCAATTCAAAATTTTTCTTTTAAATATTGTTTTGCAATTGCTCAAGCTATAACTCTAGATAAAGTTTCTCTTCATGAACTTCTTCATCATCATCTATGATCCCTAATTCAATATTTTAAGTCATAAGTTAAATCAGCATGATTTGGTCTATATAAATCTTTTAAATTATCATAATCTCATGATTTTTGATTAGAATTTTTTACAATTATTGATATAGGATGTCATGTTGATTTTCATTCAAAAATTCATGATAAAACTTCAAATTCTTCATCAAGTTCCTTTCTTCAAGTTGTAATATGACTTTGTCCTGGCTTTCTACGACCAAGTTCATAAGCGATATTTTCAAAATTAATTTTAAAATTTGCAGGCATTCAATCAATAACTACTCATAAAGCATTTCAATGACTTTCTCAAAATGTTGTAATTGTAAATATTCTTCAATGTGAATTCATAAATTATAATTTATATAATAAAATTTATACGTAGTTTAACAAAATTTTCTTAATATCTGAAATACTTGGAATAATAAATATAGAATCTTCTTTTGCTTTATTTATTCTTGAATTTTGATTATTTAATGATGTTTTTGTATTACCCCATCAAGCTAAAAATCATATTTTATTTTTATGAGTTACTCATAAAAGAGAATTCATATCTGCTGCAGTATCTCATACCATAATTAAAGTATCTGAATCTGTTCATTTTATTGCATGATTTATTAAAAATGGAGATGGTTTTAATTTACTATCATCTCATCAAGTATCTCATGAAGTAACAATATTATAAAAATATCATTCTATATCATTTCATCTAATATCTTGATTTGCTAGTTTTTCTTCTTTATTTGTAACAATCATATGTACTAAATCACTTGTTTCTTTAAGAACATCATGGATTCATTCAAATAATGGTGGAACAAGATTTTCAGAAGTTTTTATAGATGTAAATTCTAAAAATAAAGTTTTTCATAATTCATCTCAAAAAATTAATTTTAATCTATATTCAATTGGTTTTCATTCCAATTCAGGTGACCTAAATTTATTAATATAATCTTTATAGTAATCAAATCAATTATTTTGTAAGATAATATTTAAAATTTTATCAGTTAATCAAGAAACATCTGTTAGTGTTTTATCCAAATCCCAACATACTATTATATTATTTTTCATTTTTATCAATATTATTTAAATATTCAGTTATAAGATATAATGAGTTATTAATATTTCACTCATTATTAATTTTTAAATTATAAAATTTTTCATATATATTTTTTCTAAAATTATATACTTCTTTTAATTCTTCAGTAAGTGATTTTCATGTAAGAGAAGTTCTATTTTTTCATACTTGTTCATCTATATTTATTCTAGAAATTATACTATTTATATCAGAATAAATATAGATAAGTATTGGATTATTTTTTAAAATTATTTCTTGATTTCTTTCAAAAATAATTGTTCATCATCATAAAGAAATAATACTATTATTAACATTATTCAATAGTTCATTTAAATATTTATATTCAATATTTCTAAATTCATCCCATCAATTAGTTTTTATAAATGATGATAAATCTTGTCATATTTTTTGAGAAATATATAAATCTAAATCAATAAAATCTCTACCAATCTCTCTTGATAATATTTTTCATATACTTGATTTTCAAGTTCATCTCATTCAATATATAACTATATTTTTCATATAAATATTTTTAAGTATAAAAAAATCCTATTTCAAATTAGAAATAGGATTTACATAGATTAATAGCATCTTAATAAATTCCATTTCTTTAAAAAACGAAATAAAAAAAGAAAAATGCTGAAACAATTATATTCATATAATAATATTAATTATTAATTGTTTTAAAATTACTTTTTTTATTATCATTGTCAAATAAAAAATTTGACTATCATATATTTCTTAATTTTTTTATAGTATTAATTACTAACTCTATAGAGAAATTTTCTAAAAAATCTAACATTTGTTCATTTAATAATAATTTATTATTTTGAAAAAACATAGCAACATTATTAAAATTTGGAGTAGAAAATATTTCTAATTCTTTTTGAGTTAGTTTTGATACACTTTCAATAAATATTTTTGATAAATCTCATTTTTGTTTTATTTGTAAAAGTAAATCCTCAAATAATTTAATAAATATTCCATTTTCAAAAATCATATCTTTAACTGTTCATATAGGAGCTCTCCAATCTTGAGTTAATTTTTTATTATCACTTAATCAAGATAAAATTATAAATAAATGTGTTAGGGCTTGAGTTATAGCAACTCAAAAGTCATGTTGTTCTCTTTTTACATTATAATGAGTAATTCATGATTTTGATGCATTTTGTATTATTTTTTCAGTTGATGATGAAATATTTCAACTAGAAATAAGCTTTAATCATTCTATACGTCATGGTCAAAACATAAAATGTAAATTTGAAACTATAACTCATTCTTTACTATATGCTGGAGTTGTTCACATTATTCCTGAAAAATTTATAACTTCTTTTGTTTCATCTAACAAGATAATTTTAGAAATTAACTCTTTTGTTTCTGAAATTGGAACAATAACTCAATTTGTTGTAGTTTGATATAAACCATCTTCTTTATTAATTTTTTTTACATCAAAATCTCAAAATATATCTCTATTTAATAAATCAGTTCAATGTTGTCAAAAAGCTCAATATAATGCAATTTGTTTCATATATTTTTTAAGTTAATTTATATTTTTCTATTAATGAGAATAAATAACTTATAAACTCATCTATATTCTCCTCAATATTTAAAGGATTCATAAATACACTTCTAAATGCTTTAAATCAATTAATAGTTGTAGAAGAAACATAATATTTTCAATTTTTAAATAATTCATTTTTAACAGAATCATTTAATAAATTTAGTTCATCATTACTTTTTCATTCTAAATTAATTCTAAAACATAAAACATTTAAATCAGATCAAGAATTAAGAATTTCAAAATGATCTTTAAATTTATTTAACCTTGATTCTAAATATTTTTTATTATCAATTAATCTTCTAATTGATTTTATAAAACCTTCCCTTCACATAGTTTTTATATTTATATAAAGTTGATAAACTCATGATGCTCCTCTTGATCATTCTAAAGTATATGCTCAATGATTATCGTGATTTGTTAATTCTGGAATAACATAATCTGCAGAATGCTTAATATATTCCATATCATTTTTATCTTTAAAAATAATTCATCCACATGAATAATTTGTAAAAAACATTTTATGACCATCTATTGTAACAGAATCAGCTTCACTAATTCAATTAAATAATTCATCTTTTATTACTGGATCAACAAGAAATCATCAACCATGTGCAGCATCAATATGTAAATGTATAGATCTTCAATTTTGTCATTTCTTAGTTAATGAAGATACTTCATTTATGTTATGAATATGTCATTTTTCAGTAGTTCAAGCAGTTATAACAACTCCTAAAACAAGAATATTATTTTTTTCACAATCTTGTATAATTTGCTCCATTTTTTCTATATCAAGTTCAGATTTTCAATCTTTGTATGGTATAGTTTTAGAATTTTTAGTTCATATTCATATATATCAGCATAATTTTTCAATTGAATAATGACTATCTGCTCAATATAACATAACTACTTTTTTATAATTAGTTCCATTTAATAAATTATATTTTTCTAATGAATCTGTTAATCAATTTTCAGATACTCATGGTAAAATTTTATTTCTTGCAACCAATAATGCAGTATGATTTGCATTTGTTCATCAAGACGTAATTGTTCATCAAGACTTTAATTTATCATATCAAATAAGTTCTGATATATATCAAATTACTACATTTTCTATTTGAGTAAAAGTAGGTCATACTTCTTGTGCAATAATATTTTGGTTAAAAATATTTGCTAAATTAGAAGCTAACAAACTTCAACTATTTAATGAAGTTAACATATGTCAAAAATAGTTTGGTGAACTATAATTAGGTAATATATTTGATAGAATTAAATCTAATGATTTATCTAATTCTTCAATTGATCAATTTTCTGGAAAGCTTTCTAATGGAAAATCTAATCATAAATTATCTACTCAAATTTCTGAATTAATTATAGCTTGATTTCTTTTAATCATTAAGCATTCAATAACTTTTTTTGAAGTTTCAGATAACAACTTAATAACTTCTTCAGAATTAGAGTCATTTATAAAACTACTATCATCTAAATTTGTTTTAGATAAAATTTCATGTTCATTATTTGTATTCATAAATTTATTTTAAAAATAAAAAGTATCCTGTTTATACTTTTTAAAAAAAAGAAAAATATTGAAAAAGTTAAGAAAAATATTATAAATACAGATTATTACCTTTTATTAATTATAGATTTTTCTAATCTCAAAGCTCAATTATGAATTGAATTCCATATCTCTTCAATCATAATTTCATCTAATCACATTTCTTTTGCTTTTGTTAATTTATCATCTAATACCTGATTCCATCTATTTTGTTGTAAAGGAGGTACATTGTTTCCTAGTTTAAATTTTCATACATCTAAAACTATTTCAAATCTTTTTTTAATTAATTCTAAAATTTCTAAATCAATTGAATCAATATTTTGTCTTAATATGTCTAAATTAATTTTATTTTTATCTGTGTTCATATTTATAAGTTTAAAATATAAAAATATTACGAATTTAATATTATATCTGCTAACATTGGAGCCAATACTATACTATCAGTATGTCCCATTCAAGCTGGCCTATTTCAATTAAAAAACATTCCTGTTGCTTCTCATATAGAATAAAAATCTTTATTTGAAGTAGATTGTAAATTATTATTTACTTTTACTCATCATAACATATAATGATATCATGGTCTAAATATTACTTCTTTTAATCATTCATCATCAAAACTTTTAATTACATTTCAATATTCATTATTTAAAGCAAGATTTCTATACTCTGAAATTCAAATTTTATTTTTTCAAATTATTAAATTTCAATTTTTATCTGCATCAAGTACAAAATGTTTCATTCTATCAAATATATGATGATAATCATTATTATAAATATGTTTTTGAATATCTTCTGGAAATAACATAGTTTCAATTCAATTAATATCTACCTTAAAATATTCAAAACTAGATACTAAATTACCAGATATTAATCTAAATGATCATCATGGTGTTTTTATCATAAATGGATGATACATAATTTCATTTAATCAAATAGATTCAACTCATACATTATCAAGCATATCAATAATATCAAAAGATTTCAATCTAACTCAAGTTGACATATCAAACTTATTTCATTGTCATCAAGTAGCTATTATTAGCTTTTTTGCAAATAAATTAATTTTATCAGATTTATTATGTGTAAATATTTTATATAATCATTTACTATCAATTATAGAAATAATATTTGTTTTTATAATATCAATATTACTCCTAATATTTTCTTCTAAAGCTGATAAAATAACTTTTCATGGAGACTTAATATTTAACTTGACTCAAATTGGAGTTTTAACTAATGGGAAATTAGTTTTATTTAGAAATTCATTTACACTAATATTATATTTTTCTATAAAATTAGATCTAATTTCATATAATTCATTACTATTATTCTTTAAAATACTTAAAACTTTATCATCTATTTGATTTCTTATATTCCAAGGAGATAATGCTGAATTTCAATAAGAATTTCATATTACACATATTGAAATATTTGATTTTTTTTGTAAACTATCAGCTATAAATAATCATCAAGTTCATTTTCATAATATTGCTATATCATATATTTTCATAAAAAAAATTAATATTAAATATAGAATTTATAGCTTTAAAAAAAAAGAAAAATATTGAAAAAGTTAAGAAATTTATTTTATATAACTTATATATAGCTGATTTTTTTCTATAAATTTATATATATCTTCAATATCTTCGTGGAAAATAATGTTATTATCTTTTAAATATTTTAAATCATAAAATCAAGAATCAGTCCATTCAAATCAATGACTACAATTTTCATTTAATACATTTTTAAAATCGTTTGAATTTTTAATTTCAAATAAATATTGTAATGTTAATTTTCACTTTATAACTCATTTATATTCACTGAATCAAACAATATCACCTATAAAAGGAATAATTCAGGTCTCTTCTATTATTTCTCTCTTTAAAGCAGAAATTAATGTCTCTCAAAATTCTAGTTTACCTCAAGGTAAAACATACTTTTTTGATTTTGAATCCTTTAAAAGAAATATTTTTTCTCAAATAGTTATAACTCATCTAACTTTTATTATATTGTTCATAATACATAATTTAGTTTATAATATTTTTCTAAATATTTTATCTTTTTTTTCTTGTTCCATTTTTAAAAAAGGTAATGATAAACCTTCTATTAATTCTTTTGTTGATGATGTAATAATTAATTTTTGAGTCATCAAATCATAAAAAAGTTCATCATAAATCGGACTAAAAAAATTATATAATCAATCTAAATCTTGAATTTCTATATAATTTTCTTTTGCAATCTTTTTTATGATATTTTTTGCTAATTGTTCTTTATCATTTTTAAGCAAAAAAAGTATTTTTTCTTTGTATTTTACTTTATCAAATTTATTGATCATATATTTAGATTTTTTTAAATAAAAAAACACTTTGTTAGTTTACAAAGTGTTTTAAAGAAAAATACTGAAAAAATTAAGAAAAATATTTTTTATATTTCTTTTTATATTTTCATACAATTTTTTTATTCTTTATTCATCATATTTTATCTAAAACTTTTATTATTTCATATATTATATTTATATCTTTTGTATTTTTTAATTTACTTAATAATAATTTTATATTATTTTTTCATCAAATTTCTCATAATAATTCAATAGATTTTAACAATAAATGTTGATCATTGCTATTAATAATATTATATCTAAGAAGCTCTTCATTATCAATTAAAGTGAAATATAATAATATTTCAAACACTTCTCTTTTTATAATATCATTATTTGAATTTATAAAATTATTAAAAAAATCAACATCTTTAAAATTTCAATTATTTCATATAATAGAGATAATTCTCAACTTTTCTTCATCACTTCAATATTCAATAATTTCTTTTAAAAAATCTATTATTTCTGAATTTAAACTATCTTTTTCTTCTAAAACAGAAATAATATTATTTAATATATAATTATCTTTTTCTACTTGCCTTAAAAAGAATTTTCTATTTTTTTCACTACCAACTATTAGTAGAAATTTTTCTATAATTCAATTTGAAAAACCAATATTTCATTTATCTATTTCTTCTAAAATAAAATTATCTATTTCATCTGAGAATCATATTATTTCATATAATAAAAAATGATGTATTTTTTTAGCTTTTATTAAAGATATAACAAAATTTATATTTTCATATCATCAAATATATAATAATCATTTAATAGATCCTGATAAAAATGATTTATTATTAATATGATTTTTTATAATTAATTCATTCTCTTTTCATCAAATTTTTCACAAAGACTCTATTATATTATTTTTCAAAAATACTGATTTATTTTTTAAAAGAGATAATAATATTAAATTGTTTTCATATCATCATACATTTCATAAAATTTCAATAATTTTAGATAATATTATTTCAGAATCAGAATTTAAAAATTTTAATATTATTTTACTATATTTAAAAAATGATTTTTCATATAATAAATCTAAAATAAAAGAGATAATTGAATCTTCAAGTTTTGAGGATAATATATCATTTAAAAAATTATCAAGTAAACCATTTTTATTTAAAATTAATAATGAAACTTTTGAAATATAAATATTTTCATTAAATATAGAATCATATATTTGAGATATAATTAAATCATCTTTAATAGCTCATTTTATAGAATAATTTATTAATGAAAATTCTAAAGTTTTATAATATTTATTCATTACTTTTACATCTATAAATCAAAGAATATATATTATTTTATAGTGTATAATTTCTGGAAAATAACTCTCATTCTCATTAATTTGTTCCAAAAACTTTTCTTTTAACTTTTCATCAGTTTGAATAAAATTTACCAGCATCTCCAAAAAATTTATATCTACTTTTTTTAGTCATTGACACAAAAAATCTTCATAATCAAAAACTGGATTATTTTTCATTTCTTCAAAAATATACTTTGCAGCAAAATACTCTTTAAAACTTTGATGTACAAAATCATATTCTCAATCTTCTCATTCTCTAAATAATAAATTCAAAGATTCTAAATCTTTATGAAATCATCATGATAATTTCATATCTTTTATTATTTTAATTAAATCTTCTTTTTTAGTAAAAGTATTTCAAAATAACATTTCATATCATAATTTATTGAGAAATTTTAACCTAAAATCTATTATCTCACTATTTTCTAATATATTTTCTAAACTTCTATTCTTATCTATAGAATTTCACTCAATTAATCTCAAATCAACTATATTTCTATAAATATCTATTATTGTTATATTTTCTAAATTTATTACTTCTCAATCTTCGTTTTTTAATCATCATTTTTCCACTACTTCACATATTATACATAAAATCAGTGGATTATTTCATGCTCAGTTAAGTTTTTCTAATATAATTTTTGTTTTAGTTATATTTGAAGTATTTTCTCAGAAATATTTTTCTAAATAATCATCAATCTGTTCTATTGTAAAATCTTGTACTTCTATTATTTCTTGATTATTTTTTAATAGTTCTTTTTGTACTTTTTCTTGATTATTTTCATCATTATATTTTATCAAACATCAACTTCTTGATGTTATTATTACTTTTCATTTTTTAGACAATGATAAAAGTTTTTTATCTAATTCTTTTCTTTCTTCTCAATATATTTTACTTTCATCAATAGAATCAATTAAATATACTACTTCATAATCATTATATATTCCACTTCATATATCATTTATCTCCTCCAATCATTTTCAAGATAGATTTATATATACTGGATAATATAATTTTAGTAATTTATTATTATTTAAATTTTCTTCATTTAATTTTTCAGCAATATATGATAATAAAAATGATTTTCCTGCTCATGCCTTTCATTCTATATATTTTATTGGCTTACCAGTATTTATTAATTCTAATATTTCATTATATTCAGCTTTATCAAAATTAAAATCTGGTTTTATATCTTCTCATTTTTTTATTCTTAAATAAAGTGACTTACTTCTTATTTCCAATACTTTATAATATACTTCTAAATAATATCTAAGTATATTGTAAATATTTTTATCTAATCTTTCATAATCTTCTAATTTTATTTTTTTTCTAAATTTTTCTTCTCTAAATATTTCATTTAATGTTTCTAAATCTTTTCTTTCTAAAAGTTTTAGTAAAGAGTATTTTCTAAGTTCCTCTATTTCTGATTTAACATATATTTTTATTAATTCTGGATTTTTTATTAAATATACATTTAATTTATTTTGAAAATCTATTATTGAGCTGTGTCCTATATTAAATATATTTTTTAGCTCTAAATAATTTTCTGGATTTACAGTAAAAAAATCATTAATAATAACTGAATTACTAGAATTATAATCTATAAAACTATATCACTTTTTTTCAAATAAAGTAACACTTTCATTTTTTGAAATATTTCTATTTAATCATATATTATCAAATCAATGTGAATAACTTCTATTTCAGATAATTACTATATCAGTAAAATCTAAATTATTATCTTTATTATTAATTTCTAATAATAATTTTTCCAATTCTTCATAAAGTTCATTTGGTAAATATGTATAAACTTTTGATGGTTTTTCTGATTTTTTTAATCACTTTAATAAAAAATTTTTAAATATTATATTAGATTTTAATCAAAATTGTTTAATTAAATCTTCTCAAGTAATAGTATTTCTGGTTAAAGATTCTTCATCATTTGAATATCATAAAATAATTGTTCAAGATTTATAAAATATATTAGAAACTATTTTTTTATAATTTTCGTATTCATCTGGAATAGATGAAAAATCATTTACTATTCAATTATTTAATGAATTTGATATTTCCAATAATTCATTTAATTCATTTACACTTAACAATCACTGTTTATTTTTTAAATACAATTCATTATATCTATTTTTTATATCGTCAAGTCATTTTTTATATGGGTAATGTCTTAATAAAGTTATTCTAAATTTAACTTTTTTACTTCACAAATATTTATCTAAATCCTCATTAGTTACTAAAATAATACTTGTTAAATCATCTACTTCATTTTTTATTTTTTCACACAAATAACTAGCACCATTTTCTGAAACTAATGGTGTTACTATTTGTTTATTTTTTTCAGATTTTTTTTCTATCATTTAAAAATAAAAAAGAGAGGTAAATATATTAATATTATACCTCTTTATAACTTTATTTGCAAATTATATAATTTTCTTTATAACTCATATTTCAATATTTGAATCTATTAATTTTAAATAAAAATCAGTTATAGATCACTTACATATTAATCATAATTTTTCTCAAGTTTCATTATCAATATATTTAACTAATGGTAATATTATTTTTCATAACATTTCATTTTTATTTCAAGTATAAGTTGAAATTGGTAAATCTTTGTTGGAAATTTCATTTCATATATTATCTAATAATTTAACTATTATATCTATTGTTGTATTTTGAGATGGTATATTTTTAGAAGTAAGTTTTTTTCAATTAAAAGATATTTTTTTATTTATTAAATCTAAAATTAATCATTTTTTTTCTTTTGCAATTATATCTCAATAATTTCCTAGGTATTTTTTTCATTTATTACTTGAAAAAGAAGACATTTTTTTATCTATATATTTTGAAAAATAATTTTTTGATATATCTTGTTCTAAAATTATTCAATCAGAAGAAAATCAATCTAAATATGAACAATATTCTAAAAAAATATTATTTATTCATTGCTTTTTTATTTCTTCAAAAGTTTTTTTAATAGTATTCCTACTCCTATTATGTTTAGATATAAAAATATATCACCCTCATAATTTACTTGAATTTATTGGAAAAATTCATATTTCTTCATCTGAAAAAACTTTAAATTTAGAAAAATTATCATAAATTAAATCAATATATTTATTTTCATTTTCAATTATAATCATAAATCTATAAAAATCCTTTACAGATTTTATAAATTTTGTAATTATAATTTCATCATAAGGACTATTATGTAAATCAATAATAATCTTAAGTAATTTTAGATTTAAAACTTTTGAAAAATTTATCGTTATATTAAATAAATCTAAATCATTAAAATCATTTTGAAAAAATTTATTTAATTCATTTAAATTAGATTTATATCAATTATATATAGTAATGTTATTATTAAAATCACTATTTTCTCATAAAAATATTACTCAATAATCAAAAGGTAAATTATTTAAATTATTTAATCAATAATAATCACTTAATAAATGATTTTGTTTTTCTATATTTAATGTTAATCAAGAATTTTTTATTAAACTTGTAAAACAATTTAATCATTTTGTTTTTCAATTTCTAAAAATATTTTCTATATCTAATCAAAAATTATAAATAATATCATTATCATCTATATTTAATAAATAATTTATTGAATAAGAAATTAGTGATGAAGATACTCAAGAAAATCAAAATCAATGTCATTTTTGATTTTCAGAAATAAAATTTATTTCAAATCATATATTTTTATCATTTTCTTTTAAAAATTTTTCTAAATATTTTAAGACATTATCTAAATTTTCAATAAAATTATTTAAATCTCAGTCTACAAAACTATTTAAAAATAAATCAAAATGCTTTATTAATCAAAACTTAATAATATTATTGTTTGTAAATTTTATTCATATATATGTTTTAGTTGGGACTTTTTTACTAATTTTAATATCGTCAAAATTATATCAAAAAAATGTAAAAGGTATTACATTAAAAGAACTAACCACCAAATCATTTCTTGCAAAAAAATCTCTATAAACTTCTGGAAAATTATTTTGAAGTGATTCTGTATTCATTACTATTCTTTCCATAATTCATTTTTTTAGAAATATATATAATATAATAAAATATTATTAACTATGTGAAAATAATCAAGATAAAAGACACTAATTGTGTCTTTTATTTTACTTGAGTGTATGAGTAAGTTCTTTTATTAAATTTATTACTTTTTCTATATTTATCTAAAAATTGAACTTCTTGTTCACTTAATTCTTTAAAATTTAACCCTGAAGACATTGATTCAAAATCTCAATTATGATCCATTCTAATTAATTCTTGAGATCATTCTCTATAAATATTTGATTCTTGTTCAAGATTAACTCTATTTCATAAAACTGAAACTGCTTCCTCTGAAGTTTTAATTATTAATTTTATTATTTCAATAGCAGATAAATTTTTATTAGTTGAATCAATTATATGCCATGGTGCTACTTCAGTATCAGTACTTTCTAACATGTTTTTCTTAGCAAGTGTATAATGATCCCGTAATTTTAATGCATTAGCATCTACAGGAGACATTTTATGATGCTTTCTTGGTCTTTGAGTTCTTAACATCAATCTTTCTTCTTGAACATGTTTTGGAATAGAAAGATATACCTTAACTAAATCTATTCATTTTTTTGAAATTTGTTTTTTTTCAAAATCAACTACATTTTCAAAAAACCAATCATATTGCTCTTGTGATGTAAATCACATTACAGCTTCTACAAGAGCTCTATTATACCATGATCTATCAAATAATGTAACTCATCAATGCTCTCATGGAAAATAAGGTACAAATTTTAAAAAATGATTAAAATCAATTTTTTCAATATCTGTAGGTATTCAAAATGCTTTTTCTTTAAAGTACTTATCATTTTTAAAATCATGAGTAACTCTCCAAATATTACTTCATTTTCAAGCCGTATCTCTACCATCAAGAGTAACTATAACTCTTTGTTTTGTATCTTTTATAATTTTTCTCCATTCTCAAAGAGCATCTCTATATAATTTTAATAATTTTTCTTCATTATCAGTATTAGATAAATAAATTAATTCACTAAGAGTTCTTCAACACTTAGCCATTAAAATTTTATCTAATATTCAATCATCAATTCAATAATCAAGTGAATTTAATGCATTCATATTTTTTATGTCTATTAATAATTAATTAACTTCTTAGATTTAGAATATAAACATTTTTTTATATTTGTCAATACTTTTAATATAAAAAAACGTTTTGTCAATTAAGTATTATAATTTTAGCTTATTTAAAGCCAAAATAAAAACTAGCAATTGCTAGTTTTTATTAAATATTACTTATAACTAAGTATCAAACATATATAAAATATATAATTACCATAAGTATACCTTGCCACCTTTCAATAATTGATTTTTTTCAAATAAACATAACTATGAATAATATTAGAGTTGCAAATATAGTCATAAATATATCTATATTTGAAGAACTATTAAAAGGCAAAGGTGAAATTGTTGCAGTTAATCATAGAATCCAAAATATATTAAATATATTACTTCAAACTACATTTCAAATAGCAATATCAGTTTGTTTTTTCATAGCAGCAACAACACTTGTAGCAAGTTCTGGAAGACTTGTTCAAATAGCCACAACAGTTAAACCAATAACTGCTTCACTAAGACCAAATCACTTTGCTATAATTACAGCTCAATCAACTATCCACTTACCTCAAAGAGTTAAACCTACAAGTCATATAATTATAAAAATTATTGATTTCCATAATGCTAATTCTTTTATATCATCATCTTCTTGACTTTGTATATTTCATGATTTTGCAATACCAAATGTATAATATAAAAATACTATAAAAAATCATATAAATATTAAACCTTCACTTCTAGATATAATATTTGAAACTCATCAGTCTATAATAATATCATTTGCCATAAAAAGTAATACAATTACTCATAATAATGCAAATGGTATTTCTTTAAATATAGTAGAAACTTGAGCTCTAAGTGGATAAATAATTGAAGATATTCACAATATCAAAAGTATATTTGCGATATTACTTCATAATATATTTCAGATTGCTAAATCTGTTTTTCAATCTAGTGCTGAAAACATATTTACAGATAATTCTGGAGTACTAGTACCAAATGCAACTA
>CALMJA010000098.1 GCA_937864295.1 uncultured Candidatus Altimarinota bacterium
TTTTTGAATACTTCTTAGTTATTTAGTTGTTTATACATTAAATTATTTTTCTATTACAGCTATTATTTCTACAAATAGTATAATTATAAGTTTCTTATTTTCTCTTTGAATTGGTCTTATTTTTGGTATATTACCAGCATATAAAGCAGCAAAACTTAGACCAATTGATGCTCTTAGATTTGAATAATTCTTACTATTTTCTTACTTAATTACTTCTTAAATATACTGATATATAATAAATATTAAGATTATCAAATCTTAATATTTATTTTTTTACATATATTTTATGAAATATTTATACACATTAATATTAACTTTATTTTTAGCTTCTTGTTCTGTATGAAATTCAGTAGAAAATACTACTTCTGAAACTACTGATAATAAATCAAATACTGAAAATAATTCTTGAGAAATAATGACTCCACCAGATTGGGATAATGCTGATAGGCCTGAACCACCAGAATGGTGAGATGATACTGAAAGACCTTCAAGATGATATAGAAATACTGAATCTTGAGTTGATACTTCTACAAGTGCAAGTTAAAAGTGATATATTTATTACTTATTTCTTAACTAATGCTTAATACTTTCTTAATCTACTTAAGTATAATATAGGAGTAATAATAAATTATTACATTTGTTTTTAAAAACAATAAATTATATTTTAAAAATGATATTGATTCTAAAAAATAATATATAAATAAAATCAATTCTTCTTTTTAAAATTATAATTATATTTTATAATTTAACTTTATACATATGAAAAATAATGTAAAAATATTGGCTGGAGCGTTAATTTCTGCTATAACTGCAGCATCTATTTGAGTTTCATTTGCTGATGAAACTACAACTAATACTTCAATATGAGTAGTAAATAAAAAATTTGAAAGACAAGAATTAACTACTGAACAAAAAGCTCAAATGGAAGCAATGAGAGCAATTTTAGATAAAAAAAGAAATTGAGAAACTCTAACTGCTGAAGAAGAGACACAACTTGCAGAATTTGAAGCAAATAAACCAGAAATGTGAGGATGAGAATGAAAAATGGGGAAATGACAATGAAAAGGTAGAGGAGATAAAGGAGGTTTTATAAATGATTTAACTACTGAAGAAAAAACTTCATTAGAATCAATGACTGATGATGAAAAAAAAGCATTTTTTGAAACTAAAAAAGTTGAAAATGATGCAAAAAGAACAGCACATGAAAATGTAATTGATAAATTATTATCTTGAGAAAAATTAACAGCTGAAGAAGAAGTTGTTAGAACTGAAATAATTAAAGAAAGAGCAGAAAGAAAAGCAAATAAAATACTAAAATAATAAAATTTCATAAGCAAAAAAAACTAGATTAATCTAGTTTTTTTTTGTTGGAATTAAATTTAATAATGAAGGTAGATAAATTAAACTCATAATTACATTTAATAATAATCATCAAATAAATGCAATTGCTAAACTTCACCATAATTCATCTTTTAAAGCAAGTGTAATTAATCATGCTATAGTTGTAGATGTAGTTAAAAATATAGGTGCAAATCTAGATTTAACTGTGTTTAATAGGTCTTCTTTTTTATCTATTCATGGTTTATTTAAAAATCATTCTATAAATAAAATCGCATTATTAACTCATACTCATATTACTCAAAATAATCATATTTGTGCTGGAAAACTTAATGGTAATCAAGAAAAATATAATGCTATCAATACTCATGTAAGTGATAAAAAGTTTGAAATCAATATTACTAATGAGTATTTCAATGAATTATATGTGTATACCAAAATCAAAAACATCAATATAATTCATAATCAAAATGCTGATCATAAATCTTTCATAGATTGTTCTTGATCTTCAATTGCAGCATTGTATCTAAAACTTAATCATTCAGGTAATTTGTTTTTTTCTATTATTTTATCTATTTCTGTTGTTATGTCTGATAGTGCAAAATTTGAGTTTTTATCAGCTTCAATTACTATTTGTAATTTTCAATCTATATGTTGTACATTTTTAAATTCACTATCAAGAGTTCTTTCTTGTGTAACTTGTGATAAGAAGTTATCTTTGATTTTTATATTTTCTACATCTCATTTGTATTCAGTAAACATAACTAAATCTACTGAATCTTCTCATAATTCATTAAATGTTTTTAATTTTATTCAGTTTGGAGTGTATTCTGAATTTTTTAATGATGCAAATAGAGTAATTATAGAAGATATAGAAGTATTGTTTCTAGATAATTTATTTAAATCTATTAAATATCTTACTTTTCAGTTAGTGTATTCTAAATTTGTAGACAAATTATATGCTCAAGGAATTTTTTCTATTTCAGGATAAATTTGATCTATATAATTTGATATTTCATTTATATTATCTCATATTATATAAAATCATACAGCTTTTCATCAACTCATACTTTTTCAAGCAACAGTATATATATCGCTTAATACATTGTATTTTGGTTTTATAGTATCATTTATATATCACGTTAAATCTTCTGCTATTTTATATGATTTAATATCTCTAAAATCTCAATCAATTAGTTTTATATTTAGATATGCTTGATTTGTAGCTGTTGAGTTTGCAGATCTTGTAACAGGACTAGTACTGTAAATATTTCATATATTTATATCTATGAAATCTACATAATTTTTGTAATTATTTTCAAAAAATAAATTAGTATCATCTAGAATTCTTTGAGTTATTTCTTGATTTTGTTCTATAGAGTATCAAGTAGGATATTTTATATTTACCCAGATATTGTTTGCATCAGTCATAGGTAAAAAATCGATTTTAATTATTCATATAGATACCATAAATAATCAAAAAAATAGTGCTAGCCAAAATCATATAACAACTAAAAATGACGTAAACTTATTTGTTAATGCTATTTTTGTAATTTTACTAAATAATTCACCTAATTTATCTAGATAATCTCATAATAAACCTAAACTAAAATCTTTTTTATCTCATATTATTAAATCTAGAAATAAAGGTAAAATAATTATTGAAATAAAAAGGGAAGATATCAAAGTAACAGTAAGAGCTATACTTAATGGTCATATAAATTGTCATATTACTCATGATAACATAAATAGTATTGGTAAAAACATAACTATTGTAGTTGCTGTTCAGCTTATAACAGGACTTATATATTTTTTATGTGTCTTATTTACTGCATCCCAGTAGTTTATATTAGAATTATCTTTTTTTTCTTTTACTATTGATTCTGCAATTACAATTAAATTATCAACTATTATTCAAAGTGATAATACAAGTGCAAATGATACAACATTGTTAAATGAATCTCATGCAAGTAATAAATAAATAAATGATGATAAATAAATAAGTGGAAATGCTATAGTAACTCATAATGCCATTCTTGTTCATAAAAATAAAAACAATATTATCAATATAATTACTCATGTTTGCCGAAAATTTGATATAAATGTCTCATATGTATTATTAATTTCAATTAATCTTGAATAAGTTTCATATACTTCTATATCTTTATTAGTTGCTTTAAATTTATCTTGAATTTTTAAAATTTCATTTATTACTGTTTGACTATCAGTTCATGGACTTACTTTTACATTATAACTTATAGCATTTAACATTTTATCTTCTTTTGATAAAAATGATTTTTCATTGTATGTTACTTCTTCATAATATATGTTTGCTATATTTTTTAGTTTAATACTTTGAGAATTTAAATTTATTATATCTAAATTTTCTAATCTACTTACTATATCTTCAATGCTTTTATTGTAAGTAGATATTTCATAACTATATAAATTTCATCATATATCTTTTTTATCAGTAGGTTGATTTACTAACACACTAGAAAGAAGATAAGTTATATTATTTATATCTAAAGAATATTTATTTATATTTTCATAATTTAAGAAAATATTTATTTTTTTATCAGGTTTTCAAGTAATAATTACATCTGAAACTCAAGGAATTGCTTTTATTTCATCTTCTAAATTTTTACTTTTCTCGTATAAAATTTTTGTTAAATATTCTCAAGTTACAGAGAAAGAATAAATAGGACTATCATCAGGACTTATTTGTTTTACAACTGGTTTTATAGAATTTGCAGGGAAATCATTATATATTTTATCTATTGAATCTTTTAATTCTGTTTTAGCATCATTTATTATTTTATTATCATTGAATGTAATAATAATTGTAGAAAAACCAAAGTTTGAAACAGATTCTATTTTTTTAACTCATGAAATACTTTTAAATTCATCTTCCAATTTTTTAGTTATCTGATTTTCAATAGTTACAGGATCTCATGAATAATATATTGTATTTACTATAAAAAGTGGTAAATCTGTAGCTGGATTACTTTCTTTTGGGATACTTGAAAAACTTTTTATTCAAAAAGTTATCATAAAGAACACAAGGGTCCATATGAATATTTTTTTAGATTTTATTAAATTTACTAACATTTTTTTTAATTATTGTTTTAAAATATCTCAATTAATTAATCATGATTTTATAAGTATTTCTCAGTTATTCATATTTCAAACTTCTACTTTTGTGTTTATGTATTTATCATCTTGTTTTTTACTTACATAGTATCAATCAAGTTTTGGTTTTACATATGAAATTGGTATCCATATTTCATCTTGATTTCACTCTGTTAATACTTTTATATCTAAATAATCTCATTCTTTTAGTCATAAAAATCAAATTTCACCTTGGTATGTAAGATTTTGAGTTATTTGATTTTTAATAGGGGATTCAGAAATTATTTTTCATTCTCATATCAATTTAGAATCTTTATAATAATTAAATTTTTGTCATACTTCTAATTTTTCAGGAGAATAAATTTCTAATTTTAATCAATTTTCATTTGGACTAATTGTACAAATAGGTGATCAAATTCAGATACTATTTCATAAATTAGAATTTTTTGATTTAACTATTCCAGAGATTCAAGCATATATTATATTTTCATTAAATGTAATATTTATTTGGTTAATTGCTTGGCTTATAGATAGTATTTTTATTTCCAATTCTTTTATACTAGATTCTTTTGCATCGTTTATATTTAATATTTTTTCTTCAAGTGATTGTTCATTGTTTTTTATAGTTTGAGTATTGCTATTTAGATTAGATTCTTGAGTGTTAATTTGTGATTTAGCTTGTTCTAATTCTTTTATTTGTGCATCAAAACTTAATATAGTTGATTCTTTTGAATTTTCTAGGTTTTCAAAACTTCATTTCAAATTAATTAATCAATCTGAATATGACATAAATTCTTTGTATAATGCTGTTATTGTAGATTCTTCCAATGCTCATATTGAAGCTGTAGAATTATCAACAACATTTGCAGAATCAATAAATATATTTGAAGTAGAATCTATAAATAAAATAAGCGAATTATTATCATAATTTGATAATGTTTCATCTGTATTACTAAAATCATTTAATAATGTTTTTATCTTTTCTTTTGTTGTAGATTTTAAATTACTATTTTTTATTCATAAATATTTATCATAACTATCATTTAGAGATTTATTTTTTTCAGTTATTCAAAAAACTTCATCTAATCTTTTAATTCCAGTTTTAGTACTATTATAAATAGTTTTTCTATAATTTATTATATTGTCTTCAATTTTTTTTAGAGTATTTGCTTTGTTTTTATTTAGTAAATCTGTAGTTTCATCTAAGATTTTTAGTTGATTTTTAATTCATTCATCATCATTTTTTCAAATAGTATTATCAACTGCATTTAATTGATTTGTAAGTTCTTTTTTTTGTAACTCAAGTTGTTTTAATTGACTATCATAATTTGAAATAGTACTTTCTTTTATTTTATTTAAATTTTGTAATTGATTTTTATATGATTCAATTTCTATTAAATTACTTTTATAACTTAAACTATCATTGTCTGGATTTATTTTTGCTATAATTGTATCTTTTCATACTTGTTTTCAAATTTCACAATTTAAATAATCTATTTTTCAATTTATGTTTGATGTTAAAGTATTTGTATTGTTATCAACTATATTTCAATAAATATTGATAAAATTATTTTCTTTTAATCAAACTGTATATTCTTTTATTTCTAGAGCATTATTATTTGTTTCAACATTTGTTGTTTTCTCATCTGCATTTATTCAGCATGATGCTAATGATAATAGGATAATTATTAAGCTTATTTTTTTCATTTTTTTAATTTTTATTATTTAATGTTTTATTTAAGTAATTTAATAAAAAATCTATGTTATCATTTTTTATTAATCAAAGTCATCTTTCACTAGCACATAGTATAATTAAATTATCTCAGGGGTTTATTTCTAGTTGTTTTCTAATATCTGCAGGAATTACAAATTGATATTTTGTTCAAATACTGATTTCTCATCTTTCATCAATAATAAACTTTTCTTTACTTATATCTATATCTTTTATAGTTTTAAGTCATATGGCAATATCATCAATTATTGCAATATCATAATTATTTCATATATTTATACCAAAATCAGCCCTAACATCAGATGGAATAATTATCTGTCATTTGGGTCAAACAGTGGTTACTCAATATATTTTTATAGGGAGATTACACATAAAAAATACTTAGTATGTAAAAGTATACTTTTATTATATCTTTTTAAAATTAAAGTCAAATTAATTCTTAATTACTTCTTACTCTTTATTAATATAATAAAATAAATATAATAATTTTATAATATTAATTTTTATATATGAGAGTACTAGTAATAGAAGACAATGAAATATTATCAAGAAATTTAGTCAGATATTTATCACTTCGTGATATTTTTACTGATTGTTCTTATGATGGTAAAGATTGATTATACAAAGCATCTACTAAGTATTATGATGTTATTATTTTGGATATAAATCTACCTTCTCTTGATTGACTTGAAATCTGTAAAGAGCTTAGAGAAAAGGCAAAAGATGTATCTATAATAATGTTAACTTCAAGATGAACTAGTGATGATATAGTTGCTTGACTTGATTCATGAGCTGATGATTATCTAGTGAAACCATTTGAATATAGCGAATTGGTTGCAAGAATGAATGCAATAACTAGAAGAAGAAATAAAAACAAAAGTAATACAATAATTACAATATGAGATTTAGAATTGGATTTACAACAAGTAGAAGTAAAAAAATCCGGTAAAACAATTTCTTTATCTAAACTAGAATTTGAATTGTTAAAATATTTAGCTCAGAATAGGTGAGTAGCTTTATCTAGACATCAAATATACGAAAAAGTTTGGGGAGAATATGACTGAGATTTTATGTTTAGTAAAACAATTGATGTATACATAGGTTATCTTAGAAAAAAACTTTGAAAAGATTTTATAGAAACAAGAAAAGGTTATTGATTTTTAATCAAATAAATATGAACGCAAATATAAACAAAACAAAAAAACATCTAACTATTGTATTTTCTGCAATAGTTTTTGTTGTAATTTTTGTGTTATGAATTACTTTTTTTATTACAAGATATTATAAAGAAATACATATAGAAAAAACAGAAATTACAGCATTTTCTAAGATAATAGAATCAAAGCAAATTGATATAAATACTCTTTGAGATATATTTCCAAAGTTTGAAAACTTTGGACCAAATGGAATCTGAAAATGATCAAAGCCAAAAAGAGATGATGAATTTATGCCAAAAGAATTTATTAATTTTATATTAATAGATTCAAAAAATACTGTATTGTTTAGTAATATAAAGGAAAATATATGAGATGATTTTCTTTTAAATATTATAAATAATGATAAATACTTAGAATTAAATCAAGATGATTCTTATTTTATAAAAAAAATAAAATTAGATGATTGATCTACTTTTATAGTATTTAAAAAAATGAGATATGATTTCTATGATTTTGTAGAAGATATATTATGGTTTACTTTTATATCAATACTTTTTTCTATAGTTATTTATATAATATGATTTAGATTTGTTAACAAGATTTTTATACCTGTAGAGGAAAATATAAAAGATATGTCTGATTTTATTCATAATGCATGACATGAACTTAAAACTCCTATTTCTGTAATTGATTCAAATATTCAACTATTAATAGAAATGAAAACATATGATGAATCTATGGTAAGTGAACTTAAAAATGAAGTTTCAAAACTTAATTCTCTTATAGATTCACTTGTAAAACTGAGTGATATTGATGTTTTTAAAGACGTAGAAAAAGTTAATTTAAAAGATTTAGTAGAAGAAATATTAAATGATTTTAAATTAGAAATAGAAAAAAAGTCTCTAAAAATATCTACAAAAATCAAAGCAAATATATATGTAAATTCAAACAAAAATTATGTATATATCTATATATCAAATTTGATTTGAAATGCTATAAAATACAACAATGAAAAATGAGAAATAAATATAACATACAAATGATGAGTTTTTAGTATACAAGACAATTGATTATGAATTAAAAAAGAAGATATAAACAAAATTTGGGACAGATTTTTTAAATCTGACACTTCAAGAAATACACCTTGATTTGGTATTTGACTATCTCTTGTAAAAAAAATATGAGATATTTATTGATGGGAAATACAAGTAGAAAGTGAATTAGATAAATGAACAAAATTTAATATAAAATTTTAATTTAAAATATTTGCAATTTTATTATATATGTGTTACAATATATTTATGTATATATGTTAATATTTATTTATGATATTTAAGTCAAAAAAAGCGAAAAATACATTTTTTTATAACGTAAGAGTATTCTTGCTTATAATTGCCGTTGTAGTTATATGGAGATGAATATGGAATTTATTCGATCGCTATTTTTTTCCTGACAATTTTATACTATCAAATATATTAACAATAATAATCTGACTTATAATTATATTTGTAAATGATTATGAATTAGAAGATTTTATATAAAAAAATAAACTTAGATATTAACTATCTAAGTTTTTATTTACCCATTTACTAAGTGACTCTATATGATGAGATAAACCTTCTCATTTTACAGTTAAACAATAAATAGCTCTAAGTGGTACTTCTGACAAGATTTTTTTCTCTACAAATCATTTTTCTTGTAGTTCTCTCAATCTATTAGAAAGTATTCTAGGATTAACCCCAGTTAGACTTTTTTCTATATCTGTATAACTCTTACATCATTCACTTATTGATTTTATAATAACTAAAACCCATTTTTTTGATAAGAATGACATAAAATCTATAAAAGGACAATAAGCTTTTTCAGTATCTCTCATATATATTTTTTATTTATAATATATTTATTATAGTAAAAAAAATATATTTTCAAATAAAAACAATAAAAAAGAGAGTTTACACTCTCTTTTTTTGAATTATGCTTGTTGTTTTTCAACAGCGAAATCAACTTTAATTGTTCTTCCGTTAACTTCAGCTCCATCCATAGCTTCTTTAGCTTTAACTGCATCTTCTAAGTTTTCGAATTCAACGAATCCAAATCCTTTTGATTTTCCAGTTTCTCTATCTTTAATAACTTTAACAAAAGTTACTTCTCCGTATTCTTTGAATACATCTTTAACTTCTTGCCAATCTAATCCCCAAGATAACCCACCAATGAATAATTTTTTAGTTTCCATAGACCTAGGTAATAATAATAAAACATAAAAAATAAATTTATTCATCAATGTATCAGGAGACAAGCATTAAGACCGAAAAATTTATTTCTACACATTTATTATATGAATTAATTTATTTTAGCAAATCTTTTTTTATTATTTGCCCATAAAATACTCAGTTAAATCAGGGATAACTTGTTTTTTTCTTGACAATCTTCTTTTTAAATCAATAAGATTATCTTTTACTTCAGCTTCAAAAACTTCACTTGCAACTTTTGAATCTGCTCAATCAAGAACTATAGAGATGTTTTTTTCTCAGATTATATCAACAATTGATAAAAATATAAAGTCTAATTTATCACTTGTTTTTATAGCTTGCATACCTTTAAGTATTTCATCTTTTCTACCAAGTGCATAGTTTGGATTTGTAGTTTCTAGTGTTCAAACTCCAGCTTTTTTTCAGTTGAAATCAAATTCTTTGTAATCGTATTTTATTAAATCTATAGGATCCATATCTCATAGGTCTGATTTCGCATCAAACATAGGCATTGCAAATGCTTCTAAGTCAGATATACCTGTGATTTCTTTTAGTTTTTCAGCTATTTCCACATCTACTTTTGTAGTAGTTGCAGATTTAAACAATAAACTATCTGACAATATTCAAGCTAGCATCATAGTTCCGATTTTTTTATCTATTTCAAATCAAGCTTCTGTATACATCTTGTATAAAATAGAACAAGTAGAACAAATAGGTTCCATTCTGATATTTAGCGGAGCAGAGCTTGCAAAATCTATTTTGTGGTGGTCGATTATGTATTCTACTTCTAATTCTTTTATATTTTCTAGAGTTTGAAAATCTTCATTATGGTCAACCAAAGCTACTTTTGTATTAGCAGGGAAGCTGTTTTTTATTTCTGGAGTTGCTATATCTAGTAATTCTAGTAAATACTCAGTTTCTTTGTTTAGTTTTCATTGGATATATGCAGTTGCTGAATATATCTTTTTTTTGTTTAAATAATCTGCAAAAATAATAGCAGCCAAAGTACAATCAGTATCAGGAATTTTATGTCATACAACTTTTATTTCTATCATGTTTTTATCTTATTAAGTTTAAAATATTTTGAGCATTTTATAGAAAAAAAGGGAAAATTCAAGGGGAGTTTTACTAAAAACAAACAAATCCTCGCGAAGCGAGGATTTGTTTTTAATAACTAGCTAAAGATTTAGCTTTTTCAAATAATTTTCTATTTTTACGAGATGAATTAAAAACTTCATCTTGTAGTTTTAAAGATCATTGTAATCATTTTGCTACTATTCTTTGTAGCTCATTTTTTAGTCTTTTTTCCATAATCATTGTATTAATTGTAATATGTTTTTTTCTTTTAATTTTTCTAATTTTTCTTTTAAATCATCTGAATTATATTCAATATTAAACTTTTTGTCAAATCTATCTTTATTTGTAAAAACCATTTGTTGCCGTTTCCTATTTTTGTCTTTTGATCAAATTATAAATTCTATATTTTTATATTTTTGCGATACCTCAAAACAATATTTTATAGAATTATAGTATATTCTTAGAAATGCTTCAATACTAACTTTTCTTTCATTATTTTCTTGCCTTAGAATGGTATATAAGTATGAAATGATTGGATCCTGATATATCAATATTATTCATATTTTTCTATTTTTATCTAGAGATTTTTTTATGTTTTTTACTCACATTTCTGAAGTCAAAGTCCCATCAAAAATAACTTTTAAATCTTTTTTTATACAATAATCAAATATTTTTGTTGCTACTCTACTTGAAGAGTCTTGATATAAATCTGCATTTTTTCAATTGTATCATTCAAAATAGCTTCTGTATTTATCTATATCAATAACCATAAAAGATTCAGAAACTAAAACTGTTTCTAAAAATTCAGTTTTTCAAGCTCAAGGAGCTCAAGCAAGGAATATAGTTGAAATTCAATCACTGAGTTTATATTTATCTAATTTTTCATTTTCATACATAGAAATTAAAAAATTTGCTAACATCTTTGCTCATTCTTTTGAATTTTGAAATTTATTATTCATATATGTATGCTTTATATAAATTAATATACTCAAATTATATACAAATATCTAGAAATACAAGTTTTTTATGATTTTTTTATAGAAAAAAAGGGAAAATTCAAGGGGCGTTTTGTGAAAAGTTTTAACAAAAGTTTTTAACAAAAATATTAACAATAAAATTTAAAATAGTTTTACTTTTAAATTATATATTTTATATTGAAAGATAGATTTATATTCTAATTTTAAAATATTTTGAAGCATTTTATAGTTATAAATGATAGGAAAAAAACTCTATACTAGTTTAACCGGTAACATTTTTCCGTGCGATTCCAAATAAATAATCTAATTAAAACACATCAAATTAATTTGATGTGTTTTTTCTTTACATTTCCAACAATTTACATAAACTAAAAAAGCTAAAATAAATCACATATATGTTCAATAAAAGATAGAGTAGGGCAACTTAGTTTGCTCGCCCTTCTTGTCATTTTTTATTGAGCTCGAGGTGGTTTATTTTAGCGAATATTAGAGTGGATTAAGTTGCCCTTTTTTGTTCGCTAAAATAAACCATTTTTAAACTGCAAGTGTAATTTTTAGCATATTATTTTTTTAATATGCTTTTTATTATGGTAAATTTTCAAACAGAGAAAGAATGACAAATTGAGTTTTATAATAATTTAAGAGTTTTCGATGGGACTATACCAACTATTGAAGATAATACAGATTGAGTTATAAGGTGAACTATTATAGAATTTAAACTTTCTATTTCTAATATCAATAATGTTTTATTTCAATCTTTAAAATATTTATCAAGAATGAGAAATCTTGGTAAAAAAATTCCTTCTCAAATATTACTCGTTTCTTTAAATAATGAAAAAGCATATTTATTTCAAAGTAATGATTTTTTAATTGAAATTGAAAAACAATATACTGGTTCTGCAAGTAAAGATAATAAAGATTTTACTACTCAAATAAAACCAAGAAATATTGAATACAAAAATAATTTAATCGAAATCATAGAAATATTAAAAAATGATGATTTTATTAAAGTTCATGTTGATAAACATAATATTGTTTGATTATCAAAAAGTTATTATGAAATCACAAACGATGGAAGTATTGAAATGAAAATTGAGAAAAAATATCATAAATTAGAATTTGCTAGTGAATTAGTTAACCCTAAATTTTTAAATATTTTTCCTTATGCTTCAGATAAAGCAAAAGTTTATGAAAAATCAAAACAAGAATTTCCATGACTTATTGATTGTCTCAATGATAAATTTTTACAAAAAGAACTTTGAGCTTTTTATACTCCAGATCCTTATGTAAAAAAAGCTACCGAACTTTTAAGGTTTGCAATTTCTCAAATACCAGAGTGAAATGATTATATTATTTTAGATAGATGTGCTGGAACTTGACAACTAGAAAATTTTTTAACTCAAGAAGAATTATCACACTGTGTTTTATCTACTTATGAAACTTGGGAATGGAATGTACTATATAATAAGTTTATTGATAAAGTAAGACTTATTATCCCCCCAGAAGCAAGTGCAGAAAATAGTTTGGTTGACTGATGAGATGCATTATCAAGACATTTTATTTTATGAGAACAAACTTCAGTTGAGCCACTAGATGAGAAATACAAAGCTTGTATAAAACAATTAAATGATTATGTGTTAAATCCAAATTGCAATATAATAATTTTTGAAAATCCTCCTTATAGAGATAGTATAGCAGAAAACATAAAAAATAATAATTGAAAAGTAAATAATAGTTTTGTTTATGATGAAATTTTAAAAGATTGAACAGATCAAGCGACACATAGAGATATAAGTAATTTATTTATTTGGTCAGCTTGGAAATACTATTTAAAAAAAGAAAATGATTTTTTACTTCTATATAGTCCTATAAAATATTGGAAAAGTCTTAATTTAGTAAATAAAAAATTTATAAATTGATATTGATTTAATAGGAAGCATTTTCATGCAAGTGATAGTTTTATTAGTTGTATTTTATGGCAAAATATAGATGAAAAGAGAGAAAATATAAATTTAAAAGCTTTTAATATAGAAAATAATGAACTAAAAGATATATGAAAAAATATCAATATTAAAAAAGTACAAAAAAGATTTAATGAATATAATGATAAAAGAATATTTGAAGATGATGAAACTTGAATTTGTTGCGAAAGTAATTGATTAGAAAGTAATAAGATTAGTAAAAAAATCCCTTTGTATAATTCTAATATTATTGCTTATTTAGTATCAATTTGATGGTGAGTAGAAGCTAAACATGTAAATTTAACAAGATGTATTTATTATACAGCTTTAGAACAAAGTTTTGGTTATTATCTTCGTTCAGATAATTTTCTAAATAAACTACCATTATTTTGTGCTAAACTTTATCCACAAGAGAACTGGTATGAAAAAGACATATATTTTAATACTGCTGATAAATGAGAAGATTATTTAAAAGATAAAGATTTAATAAAATCAAGTCTGATATTTACTTGTTTATCCCAAAATAATAAATGCTTAAGTTTTTTATGAAGTGATAATAGATTTTATAGAAATGAATTATGTTTATCTCAAAATACTCTCAGTGATGAAAAATTAAAAGATTTTATTTTAAATGATACTGATAAAAGAATTATAAAATTCTGGAATGAAATTATTGATGAAGCTAAAAAAACTCCCAACTATAAAAAAAATTTCACATATTGATTTTACCAAATAATTCAAGAATTAAATACTTATAAATATAATGATAAAATTTATACAAAAGAGGAATTAAAAAATTTAAAATTATGAACTCAAGAAAAGAAACAAGTAAGTATAGAATATGTTGAACTCAATACTAAAATAGATGATTTAAAAAGACTTTTAAAAGAATATTATAAAATTCATATTCAAAATAAATTATTTGAATATGAATTATTGAAATAAACGAAATGGAAGCTGACCATATCACACCTTGGCATGAATGATGAAAAACTACAAGTGATAATTGTCAGATGCTGTGTAAAAATTGTAACAGAATTAAGAGTGGGAAATAGTTTATATTGACTTTTTTGTTATATTAAATAGAATTGTCTTACTTTTATAGATTAATATTATTTTTATGAAAAAAGTATTTAATCCCATCTTCACTATTTCATCTTCATGAGCTGAAAAAATAGCTAAAATTATGAATTGAGAATTAAAATCATGACTTTCAAAAGAAAAATTGAAGGGTATTTTAACTAGTGGTTTATCTATGAAAAAAAATTTAAGAACAAAATAATATGGAATTAGTATTACTTAAAAAGGATTTTAATAAAGATAATATAATAATAGAAACAGAAGAAATCTTTCAACATTTGAAAGATTTTTTATTTGATGAATCAGATGATTATATATCTTCTAAATTATGTTCTATATATGCTATAGAAATTGAAAATAACATAAGATGATATATTTCTTTTTCTTCTTCTGTATTAAAAATGAAACCAAAGTATTTTTCTTTATGGAAAAGTAATGATTTAGAAAATGTATCATTTCCAATTCCTGCAATGCTTATTTGAAAATTACTTATTGATACTAATTTAAGATGAAATTGATATTGATGAAAACTTATAAATTTTGCATTAACTACTGCATATGAATTATCAAAAACAATTTGAATTAGATTTGTTATAGTTGATGCAAATAATAATGCTGTTTGATTTTATGAAAAATATTGATTTATTTCTATTGATGAAAAAGAAAAAACAACTACTATGGTTTTTGATTTAAAAGAATTTGATGAATTATAAAAAAGACTAGAATTTTCTAGTCTTTTTTTATTTCCTTCTATGTTTTTTTGTACTAAATTTTTCTTTTAGTCTTTTAAATTCTTTTTCTCATAGTTTTTCTTCTAGTACCATATTGAGTTCAGCTTCTTCATCAAACAAGCTCATATCCATATCTATGTTGTGTTCTAGTTTGTATCTATAGTCTTCATAATTTCAGTACGAAACAGATAATTCATTATTTGTTATAAACCATATATTTGTAGCTAGTTTATTTACAAAATATCTATCATGCGATATAAAAAGTATAGATCATTCAAATTCTTTTAGTGATTGTTCTAAACTTTCTCTAGTATCGTAATCTAGATGATTTGTAGGTTCATCAAGTATAAGTAAATTGTATTCTTTTTGTCCAAGTATAGTAAAAAGCAATTTAGAAGTTTGTCATCCAGATAAATCACTTACTTTTTTATCTAAATCTTCTTTTTCAAAAAGGTAATGTTTAATAAGTCATATCAAGTTTTGTTCAGGGTAATTTATCCCTGCTAGTTCAAAATTTTCTCTAACTGTTTTATCTTTTCTTAATTCTTCATGTAATTGAGAATAATATCATATTTGAATACCTTTTCATCTATTATACATACCATCAAGAACATCAAGTTCTCTCATAATAGTTTTTAAAAATGTAGATTTTCAAACTCAGTTTTCTCAAACTATTCAAATTCTTTGTTTTTTGTAAAGATTTACTTCATTTATAAAAAATAATGGTTCTTTTCTACCTATAAAACACTCTTTAAAAGTAAGTACTTTTTCTGGTAATTCTCAAGTAAAATTAAAGAAAAATTTAGGTTTTTTTGGTATATAAGGTGGTTCAATTATATCTCTTCTATCAAGTGCTTTTTCTCTAGATTTTGCCCATCAAGCACGACTTCAAGCTCTAAATCTATCTATAAGCTTTTCTTCTTTTTCTATAAATTCTTGCTCTCTTTTGAAGTTTTCCATTTTTTTCTTTTCTATCCTATCTCTTTCATCTAAGTATCAAGTATAGTTAGTATGATAAAATGTAATTCCTCTTTTTGGTTGTACTTCATAAGTTAAATCACAAGTTTTATCTAGAAATTCTCTATCATGCGATATAATTACATAACCACTTTTCCATTTGTTTTGTAGGAAACTTTCAAGCCACTCCACACTTCACATATCTATAAAATTTGTAGGTTCATCAAGAAAAAGTATATCAGGTGATTCTAGAAGTACTTTTGCAAGAGCTATTTTTGTTCTTTGTCATCAACTTACTTCACAAAGTTTTTTTTCTAATAAATCAAAAATTCAAATTCAAGATGCTACATTGTGTATCTTGTTATTGTAGTCATTTCAACCTATGTTGTTAAAAATTTCTAAAAGGGAAGTATACTCTTCGATTACATCTAAATCGTGAGGATTTTCTTGCATTTGTTTTTCAACTATATCTAGTTTTTTTTCAGTTTCTATTATAGAAGTAAAAGCTTCTTTTAGCTCTTGTCTTACTAGTTTATTTTCATCGCTACTGTGAATTTGCTTTAGATAACCAAGAGTTAGATTTCAAACATTATCAATTGTTCAATCATAATTTTTTATCTCTCAAGTAAGCACTTTTAAAAGAGTAGTTTTTCAAGCTCAATTAGCTCAAACTATAGCAATTCTATCAGTTTTGTTTAGTGTAAAATCTATGTCTTTTAATACCGTTTCTCAGTCAAATTCTAGATTGTTAATTTTGATTTTTAGGTGTTTCACTTTATTTTTTTATTAAATCTATATTTTTTATCAAATAATTGTACCCATAGTGTACTTCTTTGAATAATTTAGTCCATTTATTTTGTTTTACTGTATATGAAAAATGTGAAATTCATTTATCAGAATTTATTTCTCTATCCATTTCTAGTGTTCTAATTTGTAGTTCAACCAAAATTTGAGTATCTCTATATGGACTTACATATTTATAATGTAGGCTTTTATATCAGTTTTCTTTAGGGTTAGATATAAAATCTTTTTTATCTAAAAAAACATATTTTTCTTCAAATAGTTTTGAAAATTTATTTAAATCATCTATGTTTTGAAATATAATTCTTATTCAAATAGTATCAAGTAATCAAACTCATTTTTTTCTTATAAGTTTATTATATATACTAAAATATGTTTTTCTTCTTACTTTTGTTTTTCAAATTACGTCAGATTCTCACATTATTTCACTTATATTGTTTACTATTGTAAACATATGTTCTCATGGAAATTCTACTTTACTTATTTTATCTATATAATATTTTCTGATTTTTTCAAATTTTTTAGGATATACTTTTTTGAAATATATATCTTGGAAAAAACTAAGAAAAGGTGATTCAATAAAAGTTAGATATGGTATTAAATAACCAATTGATTTATAATAATTTGTTTGATTTGAAACTACATTTATAAATTTTTTTTCAAATGATAAAATAGAATATTTTATAACTGTTTTAAGTAAAAATAGATCTTTATCCATTTTGATTGCTTCATCTAAAAAACTTTTATAGTCTCAATCTAATTCATATTTAAAACTTTTTTTAAGTATTTTTAAATTTTCTGCATCATTTTTTGTTATATATTCACTGTTTTTATCTATGATACAAAAATATAATAATCAATAAATAAGAGACAATACAATCAACTCCTCATTTGATGAGTGTCTTTTAAAAATAACTATTACATTTTTTATCAATAGCTCTAAGTCATTTGATATATAATCTTTATTTTCATTGTATATTTTTTCAAACCTCTGTTTCTGGTTTATGTCTTTTATTAATATCTCTTTCATAGTTATTATATTAATTTATACAATAGTATTATACTTATAATTAAAATAATTAAAGAAGAAAAAATAGATGAGTATTTTGCTAGAAATCAAATTTTGGAATATGCTTTGTTTTTCAGATAAACACTGATAATTACTACGAAAATAAGAGTTGTAAATATACCTAATCAAAGTGCGAAAATAAGAGGTAATAACCATGAAGTTTTTCATAGAGCCACAAGTAGTAAAAATATACTCCAAGCAAAGCTACAAGGTGCTAATCATGCTAAAAATGCTATTGTAAGAGTAGGTTTTTTGCATTGTTCATTTTCTTTTTTAAATGCTTTCTGAATTAAGTATAAGCTTAAAAAAAACAAAATTATTCAACTTACTAGTTGTACATAATAAATATATTTTCAAGGATCAACGAAACTTATAATTACTTTTGTGATAATAAATAATATAATTATATCAATTATATGAGTTATGGTGAATATTACAGAAAATAGAAGTCATTTTTTATAACCATTTTCTTTTTCTAGAGTATATGCAATAAGTAATCATTTAGAGTGACCTGGTCATGCAGCATGAAGAATTCATAGAGTATAAACTATAAAAAATATTATAAAAATATTTCATGATTTATTTTCAAAATAATCATTTATGTATTTCATAACTTTGTTTAAATAATTACTATTATATCAATAATCACTTAAATTTTTTTCAAGCATTTCTTCATTTATTTTTTGTAAAGAATCTATTTTTTCTTGACTCAAAACTATATCCAACTTATCTCTGTATTGTTGTCCTGGTCATAAATCATGATTTAGAGGATTCCATCAATAATCTATTTCTTCTTTATCTGTATAAAAATCATCATCACTATCTATTTTGTTTGGATCTGTTAAATATACTTTTTCTTCTTCATTACTTAATCAGTCACCATCACTATCAACTCTAACCACATTTAAATTGTTTAAATCTAGATTTAATGAGCTTATTTTTGAAGTTAAAACTTTGTAAATAATTGGTTTTATATCTTTTATTCCATTATTTAAATCATAAATAGTTATTCTATTTGTTTGCAATTTAAATTCTAAAAAATAATTTAAATATAATTCAAAATTATCTATTTTTTCACTACATTTTAAACTATAATTAGCTGATAATCATTTTGTTAATATATCATATGCTTCATCTCTATCTATTTTTATTTCTCATAATTCACAAGTCTCAGATTTGTTTTTAAATACTAAATTTTGTTTAATATAGTCTTTTATTATATTTTCATTTTCAAAATAATCTATAACTCAATCTGGAATTATATTATTTTTTTTGAGTAAATATTCTATCTCAAAGCTATGAAAATATGTAGTTATATTTATATTATTTCATTTTATATTTGCAGTTGAAACCGATATATCCAAAGGATGAGCGAAAGCAAACTTAAAACTCATAAAAAATATAACAAAAACAAGAATTATCTTTTTCATTTTTTAAAGTTATTTTTTAACTAGATTTATTATAAATAAAAACTCCTATTTTACTAGGAGTTTTTATTTATTTTGTTAAATATTTTAAAAATATGTAACCTTCACTTCATTCTTCTAGAGAAGAAGAATTTATTACTTTTACTTTAAAAAATCATTTTTCATGTAATTGAGTAATTTGTTGTACTATATCTCATTTTTGTAATATTCAAACATTTGCTTTCCAATATGGGTCAGCTTTTAAATATATGTTATCGATATTTACTCTGTATTGAAGTTTTTTTAGTGTAGTACTTTGAACTATTGGAGTACTTGTATTTTTTACTTCATTACTAATTGGATTTTGTATAACTGGCTCACTTACAACAGGTTTTATATCTTCTGTTACAGGAGTTTTTATAGTATTTATTATAGTAGGTTTTGGCGTAGTAGGGATAATTGGATTAGTTTTTTTGATACTTATTTTTCTTTTTGCATTTTTAAAGTTTAGAGAAAAATCTTTTATCACTTCATTTACTTTTTTCAAAGCTGCAGCTTTTGTATCAGGATCAATAGTATCTAGTTTATATATAGATAAATAAATGCTTAAATCATTTAAATTATTTATAAGTGTTTTTGTATATTCACTACTAAATTTTTGATCAATGATAAATTGTCAGATTTTTTTAAATTTATCATTTAATTTAGATCATTTTACATAAACTAATTGATAATCTCATAAAGTAACATAAGATAATTTTTCTCTTATCAAAATCATTACATCTTTTTTATCATCACTATTTTCTACATCTTTAAATGTATTTTCAAAAATATTTGCTTTAAATTCTTCATTTTGTCTTACTTCTTCAAGTGCTTGTTCAAGTCTATAACTTTCACTAGTTTTTACACCCATAGTTGCTATTTTTTCATCTGGATCAGTTCAACAAGTATCATCATAATAACTTGGAGAATAATCTCAGAATTCACACTTATCTTTTGAAGGAGCAGATCATCCACCACCTGAATTATATGTTTTTGTAGTATCTTCTACAGTATTTCAGTTATCATTTCAATCATCTTCTTTTGGAGGAACAACTACTACATTTGTTTTTATATTTCAATTAGTATCTGTTTCAACTAGTGCAAAATATGTAAAATGATTTGTTGTTAATTCAAGAATTGTAGATGTTTTTTTGATATTTGAAGAATCTTCTTTTTTCCAATTAATTCAATCTTCACTAGATAAAACTGCATAGCTTTTACTTGAATCTAAATTTGGTATTTTTATAGTTACATTTTTATTTAATTCCATTCAAACTCATAATTTATCAGCTCAAACTTTTACTATTTTATCTATATAAAAAGTACTCATTTTTTTACCATCATAAACACTTTTACTTGATATGAAATAGTCTTTGTTTATTTCTTGTGGTACAACAAAACCTCAATTCCATATAGTTCAAGTAGATGTAGAATTTAATTTATTTATATATGTTCAACTATTTGTAGCAATAGTAATTCCATTTTCTCAAATTACATCTTTGTCTAATAATTTATCTCAAAGTAATATTCAACTAGAAGTAATTGTTTCCAATGTATATCAAGTTCAAACATTTACATTGCTATATTTTCATAATCTAGAATCAGTTTCTAGAGATAAAATATCAGTATTATTTTTTATTTCTGGAGAAACAAAACTTCATTCTAAAAGGGTAGTATTATATTGATTATCATAAATTGTAACCTTGTAAAAATATGTAGTTTTTGATTCTATATTATTTAGATATATATCTATAAAATCTTCTTTTATAGTCATATATCTCGATATATTGTATTGTGCTTCTTCAGTTAAAGCATCTTTATTTTTACCATATTGTATTTTTACATATGATGCTTGATCTGGCTTGAAATTTGTATCAACAACATCAAATTTAAGTTTAACTTTTGTTCTACTTGTATTTATTTGTTCGTATTCTTTTCTAAATAATTCTATACCAGGTCAAGTCGTATCATCATATTTTTCTATTTCAAATTTAGCTCATAAATCACTACTTATATCTTTTCAATACAATAATTGAAGTACACTAGAATATACAGCTCTATAATCAACTCATACTCATAACCAATTTTCTTTTGCATTTTTAAAAGACATATTTCCATAAACTTTTTTGTTTAATTTTTCAAGTACATTTTTATTGTTTGAAATAATAAACATTCAACCTCATTGTCAGTGGTCAGTTCACATAGATGAATTTATTTTATTTGTTCTTCAAAATTCAGAAAAAATAATTATTGTTACATCTTGTTTATCTTTTACTCTATTAAAATATGCAGCAGTTCTTTTTGCAACTTTGTCTAAATTTCCATTTAAATATTCTTTTTGATCTCAATGTGTATCATATCATCAATCAGCTCAAATTCTAGCTATACTTGATATATTTGAGTCAAATATTGATTCAAGGAAAACAAAGTTTTCTTCCATATTATATCATGCTCAAGCTCTTCATCAATTTGTAACAGAATTTAGAGCAACATTATTTATAACTACTGAGTTTTTAAATACATCACTTGAGTCTCAAGGATAAGTTCTAGTACTAAGTAAATCTTTTATTTGTTCTCTTTTATAATTTCTAAATGCAGTATTTGTGGCATCAGATATATTGAAATATGCGTTACTTCAAACATTTAAATAATTTCATCATCTAAATTCTAAAGGTGCGTATCATCACATAACTATTGTTTTTGTGTAATCTTCATTTTTGATAAAATGACCAATTATTCATTCATCTTCTATTGCATAAGTATTATTTAAAGATGTGATTTTTTGAGAAGCTGTATCGTGTCATCTAGAATGATCAGGAGTTCAAACTCTGTTTATAAGCTTTAAATATCAAGCATCATATAAGTCTTTAAATGGTGATAAAGATGAGTTTATATAGTAGTTATCATCTAAACTTAATACTCATGTTCAAACAAGTGCTCAAGTTCATCTGTATTCTAAATATGTGTCATATTCATTTTTTGGAATAACTCAATGTAAGTAATCAAATCAACCTCAAGCTTTTACTACGATTAGTTTAGAATTATTATTTATGAATTTTTCATTAGATGTATTTTTAATATCACTACTTTTATCATATCAACTTTGCATTATGTATTCAGGTTGAATAATCATAAGTTGCAATAATCATTTGATATAATAATTTTTATAAGTTGTATTTGTTAAATCAAAATTAACAGGGTTTCAATTTATATCAAAACTTAAAAATTTAACTAATTTTTCTCTTATATCAGTAGATAATTGTCTGTCTAAATATAGCTTATCTTCTAAATAAGTAATAAGACTTTCTTTTGTGAAATCTTTTTGAATTAAGTAAAATCAATCTATATCAATAGTTCAAGATACATTTTTCTCAATACCAGATTTTATATATTTACCACTTAATAAATTTATTTTTGAATCTTTATAATCAAGTTTTCAATTTAATATTTCTATTTTTTCATCATCATTAATTTTGATTGAAAAATCAGTAAAATCAATAGTTCAAGATCATATATTTATTGTATTATTACTTGTATCTTTTACGTTGAAATTTACCAAATTTACTAGTCAACTAAGACCGCTTCAAGTTCATGATTTAAGATTTAATAGAGTACTTTTATTGCTATATAGTATATTTTGAAATTCACTATCATTTCAAGCATAAGGAGTTAAATATATCTTATCAGGTACTATTTTTGTTAAATCTAAGCTATTTATAAAAAAACTAGATTCATTTACCCATTGAGTTTGAGTATATGCTGTAAAAAATGATTTATTATCATCAAATCAATCTCTACCAAATATACTTTGAGGGAAGTATGGATTCCATCATAAGTTTATAAGACTCCAAATTCTAACATTTTCAAAATCAAGTCAAAAAATATTTGCAGTTCATAAACTTAAATCAAGTGGAGTTTTGTAGTTTATAGAATTCATTGATTTATCACTATACATCATGTCACTAGTAAGTAACCATTTTATAGTTGGATATATTTCAAAATTGTTTTGAATAATTTTTGCAGATATAGTATCAAGTTCTTGTCTAGTTGGATTTTCAGCTATATAAAATCTATAAAATCTATCAGCTAAAAACATTGAAATAGCATATTCTCTTTTTGAAAATATGTAATCTATTATATTGTCAGGTAATCAGTTATTTCAATTAATTGGATTTTTAAGTATTTGAATATCTATTTCTCAAGTTACTTCATCATAAAAAGGAAAACTATCTCAAGTTTTTAAATTTCAGTCTAGAAATTTTACTTTTTTATTTGTATTTTTATCTTTGTTATAAGTAACTGTATGAGTATTTTCATCGCTTTCAAATCAAAAAAGTATCTTTGCAAGAGCATTTACATCTGCTTCACTATAATTTCTCGTATCTCCATTATCTTCTGATTCTGTTGGTAAATATTCTAGCATCAAAAATAATTGCATCAATTCTCTAGAATAATTTTCATTTGGATAACTTGGATTTGTTTGATTAAATAAATCTAGAAATTTTCCAAGAGAATAATCTCAAGACTCTCAGTTATTATAAAGGTTTCTTTTAACCATTTCTTTATAACTTCACAAAGTATGTTTATATAACATATTGTGAGTGTTTTCTATGTCTAAATAACTTATTTCGCTACCTTGAAATACTGAAAAAATATCTTCAAAAATAGTAAAAAGTTTTGCTTTAGCTTGATATGGATCATTTCATTTTTTAACTAAATAATATGATTTCATATGATCTCAGTTTGTTACACTGAAATTTGGTTTATTTAAAATTGTTTGTAATTTTAATTCAAAATCATCCCTTAATGGTCAAAGTAAAGAAGGAAATAATAAATTAACTGCATTTTCTGCACTTCATGCTTGGTATAATTGTTTAACATT
>CALMJA010000099.1 GCA_937864295.1 uncultured Candidatus Altimarinota bacterium
AAATTAAATAATAATATACTACTATTATACATTCTCTATTTAAGAAGTGTTTAAGAGAAATAAAAAAAACCTTAATTTCTTAAGGTTTCTATTTATTATTTATTCTCCAATTTAATATTTTCAAAAATCTAGTTACAAGTCAATCACTATTTGATGTAACACTATTATTCAAATTTGCATTTGCAAAGCTATTTCAATCAAGAGTTGTTGTAGAATTTACTCAATTATAAAGTATAGCACTTATTTTTAAATCTCTAATAGTATAATTATCATAAGTTATAGCTATATTTTCATTTCAAAATCTAGTTTTATAATTATGATATGTATTATTATTAAAATAATTCCATTTCCCTTTTGTAAAATCTATATATTTTTGAACTGATTCTCAAAATTGTTCTAAACTTATATCTCAAGGAGTATAATATTGGCTTGTGATTTGAAATGGTCACCAACCATTTGCAGGATTTCATAGATTACAATTGTATTCTTTACTCCAAGTAGCTATAATTAATTCTGTTGGGAAATCATTTTTTTTCGCTATTTCATCAATAAAATCAAAATATTTTGTACAATTTTCACTTATATTTAAAGATGTAGTTATAGAACTACCATGTGTTTCAAAAAATATTTTTGATTTTTCTTTGTAATCTGTTATCAATTTCAATTCTTCTTCTTTTTTCTTTTTTTGTTCTTCTAATTGTAATCTAAGTTTTTCTTCATTTACTTTTTTTACATCATCCAAAACTAAGTTTACATCATTTAAAATATGATTAAGTATATAATTTACTCTTTCATCATCAGTTTTAGTTAATGCATTTTGTAATATATATGTATGTCTTTTAAGCCATAATTCTCATTTTACATTTCACTTTCTTTCAAAATTTTGTTTTAATAATGACAATATTTTAGTTTCCTCTTCTGTTGGTTCATATGCTGAAACAGTTGAGAAAAATGTAAATACAAATAATAAAAATATTACTATTTTTTTCATAATTATTTTTAATAAAAATAAATTGTTACCAAATAGTAATAAAAAATATGGATTTGTAAAATATAGAAGTCTTTACAAAAAATAAAATAGTAGGATAAATATCCTACTATTTTATTATTGAATCAACCAATTGAACAACTGTCACATCTCTTCAAATAGCTTCTTTTTCTCTATCTTTAAGCATTACAAAATGAAATTTAATTTTTGGTTCAGATTCTTCTTTATTATATTTAACTTTGATAACAAAGTTATCAAACATCATACAATCAATAGTTTTAATATGTTCATAAAGATCATTTAAATCATATTTATTACTTCTTATTTCAGTTATAGATTGAGGAATTCAAAAAATTCAATTTGAAACTATATATGATAATACATCATCTAAAAATAAATCCTTTTTATCGAAATAATCTGGAAAATATTTTCAAATTTGTGACCAAATAACATCTCAAAAACTTTTTTCAACTTCAAAATATTTTTTAAATATTCAAGTTAAAGTTCATTCAACATATTCTCATGATTCTTGAGTATTTTTCATAATTAAATTATTTTAAAATATAAAATTTTGTTACTTATACAATATAATTGTAAAAATGCAAGTTTTTTTATAAAAAAATTAAAAATAATAAAGCAGAAGCCCTGCTTCTGCTTTAAAACCATTTAATAATGATATCCTCCTCAGTAATGTAACTAACACCATGATATTTGAAATCATTATGTAAAACCTGGATTATATACATATAACCACCGAACTTTTTGATTAATTCCGGAGAAATGTTTGTAGTTTTTTTACCACTTTTTTCCATCTCTCTAAGTAATGCTACAAGTTCTTCCACGGTTTCCCCTTTTTTTTGGTTTTAGTATCTTAATTATAAATTAAATTATGTCAAATTGAGAAATGATAAAGTAATTAAACAATTTTAGGTGCTTTTTGAGATTGTTCTATTGCATATTTTAATGCTAATTCAATTAAAATATCATTTTCATATTTTCAATAATGCTCTAAAAACCATTTTTCAATATTATTTGCAACTAATTGTGAAAAACTGCTATCATTTGAATCTATTGCAAATTTAGTTCTTCATAAATTACGATTTTCTTCTTTAATTCAATTAGATTTTTTCCATTCTTCTAAAATCATTTCAATTTTCTCTTTATTATCTTTATTTTTAAAATGAATTACAAGTGAATCACTGTGAGATAAAAATCAAAGCATAGAATTGGGTACTTTTAGACTAATTTTATCATTAGTTTCATTGGCTAATTCATTTATTTTTTTTGCTAATTGATACATTTTAGCTACATATTCATATCATTTAATTGGAATTGTTAAATATAACTTATAATTTAATCAATTTCCATTATTTTTAGTTTTCAATGAAAACCAAGCAGGATTATCTGCAACTTCTAAAATTCACTCTTTTTCACATTGCTTCTCAGTTTCAGAAATAACTTTTTTATAATAATCTGATTGGGGTTTTACTCTTTGTTGTAAATCTAATAAAAAATTTGAATTAGTTGTTTTGTATTTTTCTACTAAAAACTCTGGTCTAGATGTTAATATTTCCATTAATAATCAAGCTATTCAAGAAGTATTTCAAGATTGTAATTTTTCTTTTAATATTTTTTTACCAATTATAAAATTTGTAGAATTTAAATAATTAGAATCAATTATATTTCATATTGAATCCTTTACTCAAGATACAGTATTTAATGAACCATCATTATTTTGTTGAATTTTTAATAACGATTTTGTATTTTCATCATCTATTCACATAAGAAATTAATTAATTTTATATACTAAATTATAACATATATAAATATAAGAACAAAAAAAAGCATAATAATCAAAATAATTATTATGCTTTTTACTTTACAAATTTTGGTGATTAAGAAAACACCAGTCAGAAATTTTATATTACTTAACTATTCTTTTGAAAGAGAGAAAAAATGAA
>CALMJA010000100.1 GCA_937864295.1 uncultured Candidatus Altimarinota bacterium
CCTAATCATATAAATTCAGTTTTTAAAATTAAATGTAATGAAAAATATATAAATATTAAATATGTTGAATCAGATATAAAAGATATTTTAAAAAAAGTTTGTCTAAATAAAGAAATAAGAGATAAAATGAAAATATCTTTAAAAGAAGAATTAGAAAAAACTTTAAAAAATAAAGAATCAATAATATCAGAAAATAATATTAAACTTGAAAATTTAAAAGGTAAACAACTTGAAATAACTAATAGTTTTATTGATAATATCATTACAAAAGAAATATTTGAAATCTCATCTAAAAAAATAAACAAAGATATTGAGAATATAAACGAACTATTAAATTGAATAAAAGATACTGATAAATATGTTCAAGCAACAGAAAAAACACTTTCTTTTATTGATGGCTTAACAAAGCTAGAAGTAGAATTAAAAGACAAAAAAAGTTCGCAATGGTATAATGGGGTATTTTCCATAATTGCGAACCTAATTTTTAGCAACAAAAAAGTGCTTAAACATCAGTTTAAACACCCTTTTGATTTGCTTTATATTTTGGATTTCTATAAATGGTGGGACATTCGGGGCTCGAACCCAAGACCTTCGCCTTAAAAGGGCGCTGCTCTACCTACTGAGCTAATATCCCGCTTCTCTAAAAAGCTAGTGTATTGTATAAAAAAAATTAGCAAATGCAAATCTTTTTTATACTTTTTTTAGAGTTTTTATATTTTTCTCTTAGGTATGAGAAAAACTCAATCATAAACCACTATATTAGTAACATTTTTTCAATCAAAAACAAACATTTCTTCCCCTATTTTATAATCTTTTTTTATTTCTACTTTTTTTCATAAATTCAATTCATATAATACTTCAGAATCTAATTCTATAAAATTTTTATTTTTAAAAAGTAACTTCAAATCAAAAAACTTATCTTTATCAAAATTTTCTAATGTTTGAGAAGAACCCAAATCTAAATTTCAAACTTTTGTTCTTCTAAGTTCAGTAACATAAGCTCAAGTTCAGAAAAAAGTTCATAAATCATATGCAATTGTTCTTATATATGTTCAAGCACTTACTTTTGCTCTAAATTTTGCACAAGGATAAGAATATGATAAAAGTTCTATTTCATAAATAAAACAAGTTCTTTCCTTCATTTCAAAATCAGTATTTCATCAAACAATCATATCTATAGCTTTTCTTCAATTTATTTTTAAAGCACTATATTTTGGTGGTATTTGTTTTATTTCTCAAGTAAATTTTTGTTCTAATAAGTTATTTATTTTTTCAATAGTTATATTATTTTTTGCTAAATCCATTTCAGATTTACTTATATAATTTACTGGAGTTCATAAATCATAACTATCACTTATTCCATCAAAATTTAAACTAAATTCATATTCTTTAGTATCTTTTTCAAAATATGGTATAAGTTTTGTATAATTTCAAACAGCAATTAAAAGACCTCCTGTTGCCAGAGGGTCTAGTGTACCAGTATGTCACATTTTTTTTATATTTAGTTTTTTTCTAAGTACTCTAAGTATGTCAAAACTAGTATATTCTAAAGGTTTATCTATTAAATAAAACATAATTATAAATCATATTGAAAAGTTCCTGGAGATGAAAAAAATCTAGGAGTTGTATCTATTCAAAGTTCAGGTTGAATAAAATCAAATTTTCTAAAATTAAAATAACCTAAATCTAAAAATACCTTTCAAATCATATCATTTTTAGAAATATATTCACTTCTTCATACACAATTTGAAAAACATTCTCTAGAATCAGTTGAATGGTTTCTATTATCTCATAAAACGAAATATTGATCTTTCCCTAAAGAATAAATTTTTGTATCTTTACTTATTCAAACAAAAGTATAACCATTATTTTCTTCATTTAAATATTTTTCATCTATTTCTTTATAAGTATCTTTTCCAGATTCTTTAATATATATTTTTCAGTCTTCTATTTTTAATATATCTCATGGAACTCAAATTATTCTTTTCAAAAAATATTTTTTATTATCATTTACATATGGTTTAAAAACAATTACATCTCATCTACTTGGTTCTCATAATATGTATGAAATTCTATCAACAATTATAAATTCTCTATCATAATAAGAAGAATACATTGATTGCCCGCTTATTTGAAAAGGCATAGCAATAAAACTTCTAATTACAACTACAACTATTACTATAACTAATAAATCTTTGAAAAAATCCAAAATTTCAGATGAATTTTGTTTTTTTTCATTATTAACTACAGTTTCTTTATTTTCTATAATATCTAAATCTTGAGAATTATCTGTATTTTCAAGTGTTTCTTCACTTACTTTTTTTCTAAATTTAAAAATCATTAATCTTTATTTATTTTATTAATAGAGTTATTATATGTTTTTAAAAATAAAATCAATAAAAAGTACCTTTTAGGTACTTTTTATTATTTATCATCATCAGTTTTTAACCAATCTGGAATTTTCATTCAATCATCCCATAACTCAGTATCATTAGATGTATTATTATCTAATCAATCATCTTTTTTAGATTCTGAATCAGATTTTTTTTCTTTTGATTTAGATACCTTTTTAGAAGTAGATTTTTTTTCTTTTTTAGAGTTATCTTCATCATTATTTTGTATCAATACATTTAAGAAATCTTCATCTTTTGATTTTTCTTCTTTTGATTTTTCTTCTTTTATTTCTTCAGAAAAACTTCATTTTAACCAATCTGGTAAATTTGAATCATTATTTATAGAAGAAGTTTTTTCATCCTCATCTATTTCTATTTTTGTAAAATTATCTAATTCTTCTTTTGTTTCCAATTTTGGTTCTTCTATTATTGGTTCATTAGAAATTAATTCTTCTTTTACTTCTTCAGAAAAACTTCATTTTAACCAATCTGGTATTTCACTAACTTTTTCTGTTTTTGGTTCTTCTATTTTTGGTTCTTCTATTATAGGAATATTTTTTATAGGTTCAAAAACTACTTTAGTCTCTTCTTTAACCAAATCTCAAACTGGATCTTCAGAAAAACTTCATTTTAACCAATCTGGTATTTCACTAACTTTTCATGTTTTTGGTTCTTCTATTTTTGGTTCTTCTTTTTCAACAAAATCAGATTTTGGAACTTCTTTGTTAAAATCAAAATCAAAGGAATCTTCATCTGCAAATATATCTTTTGGTGATTCTCATAATATATCTTGAAATGATTCTTCTTGTTTTATTTTAGGTTTTTTAGATCAAGTTTTTTCAGAAACAAATTGAGAAAAACTTATATTTTTATCTTTATTAACTATTTTATAATAAATAAAGAAAAGTAATATAACTCATGAGAATAATAAAATTATAAAGAAAATTATTTTCAGAATTCAAATAAAAATATCAATTATACTATTTCATTCTGCATTTGTAGTTTCTTCAACAACTATTTCTTTTTCTTCTGTAGGGATATTTGAAACTCCTCAATATACAAAAGTATTTAAAATTGCTTTAAAGTCTGTTTTTTCTTTAACTGTCATAATTTCATCTGCTGCTATATTTTCAAGAATCATTTTTCATAATTCTTTATTTTCATCAATATTTGAGTTTTCTCAAATAACTTCTAATTTTGCAACAAGTAAATCATAACAAGTTAATCATTCTTTTAATTCGCTAGCTGTAGATTCAATACATTTAATATCTTTTGGAATTAGATTTTTTAATGCATTAAAAGCTATAGATTTTTCTGATTTATCAGTATCTCATTCTATTAATAAAGACTCAAGTAAATCAATTAATTCTTTGCTATTTGGAATTGCAGACTCTTCAATATATCATTCAAATTCAATTATAATATTTGTTTTTTCTCTATTGTCATTCCATTCTTCTTTCAATTTTTGTACATACATTAATCATTTTAATTTATGTTCTTTTGGAAAATTAGAAACTTCTGTTTTAATTTTTTCTAATTTAAATTTAATTGATTCTGAGACTCATTCAAATATTATAGTATTTATATCTATTGCCTCTTCAACATAAGTTTTAATTATTTTTATATCTCTAGATGAAATTAGATTTCATGAAACATCTTTTGTATAAAGTCTTACAACTTGTTCTCTAGAACTATTCAATTCAACTAAAATTGCATTTTTTGAAATGTAACTATCTTGAAATTTATTATCTTCATCATCATCATTTCATCAATTTAAATCAGAATCATAAGCTATATCAAAATCAGCAACATAATTAACGATATTTCAAGAACTTGCTCATAAATAAAAATATGCATTTTTACCTTTTTCTTCAATAGTTATAACATCTTCTTCATTTATTTCTAAATTAGAAAATACTATTAATCATTCTTTTTTAGACTTTATATAGTTTCATAAATCTTTAAATACTTTTTTACTAGTTTCTTTAGATTTAGTTCATTCAGATGTTTTCAATGAAACCAAATGATTTGATTTTCAATCAGTATAAGTATATGTAAATGATCAAGATTTAGTTATTTTATTACCATCTCACATATCCCATAAATAACTTGTTGCATTTCAAAGACTTGTATCAAAGAATACAAAATCATTTCAAATTGAAACATAATCAAAATCTGGTTTTAATACATTTGCAACGTTCATAGTAACTGTTTTTGTATTTGAAAATCATTTATACTTAACTTTTACTTTTGCAAATTTTTCTCATGAACTTTCATATTTATAACTAACTGAATTAGTTGTTGTTTCTTTATCATAAAATCCATCTCCATCAAAATCCCAAGAAAATGATACTTTAGAATTTAGATTTTGTCATAATATATTTTCAACATTTGAAGTAAATACTACTTCATCTCAAATTGAAACTGAATTATTATTTACACTTAAATCAACAATTGGAGTATTTACATTATCACCTGTTAAAGTAATAAAATATTTTGACCCACTTAATTCTTCAGAATTAGATCTAGCTTCATTATTATCTTTCATAACAACAACAAAATAATAATTTCAAGTTACCTTTGGTAATACAAATGTTGTTGTTGAAGTTTTAGTTGCTCTAAAATCTTGAGGTTCTGGATCTATATCTGTATAATAATACCATAAATATGATTGTATAACTCAATCCAAATCTTTTGCTCAAATTGCATTTAGTGTAACTAAAACTGGATCAGATTCACTATCTTTTACCCTAATATCTAAATTAGATAAAATAGGTTTTAAATTCTCTGTTTTAATATTTATTTCTTGAGTAGATTCTTTTCAATTTTTATTACTTTTTACAGTAAGTTTAACTTTTGAACATCATAATTCGTCAAATTTCTTTGCAAAGCTTTCGCTACTATATATGTTATTTCAAATTTTCCATGAATAAGATAACCCTTTATGTTCTCATGTTACATCTAAACTTTCTTCTCAAGAAAATGTAAATGTATCCATTCTATTAACAATATATGCTCAATCTCAATTACATGATGTACTATCAAATGAAATATTATTAGCTTTTGAATCTTTTAAAGTAATAAAAGCAAATGGTTCATCAGTATCTCATATGTATACATTTTTTGAAAATGTATTTATATTATCATTATCATCAATAACTTTAAGTTTTACATTGTAAACTCAAGATTTACTATAATTATGAGTAATACCATCATTTTTTCATCATTCTTTATATCAATCCCCAAAGTCCCATTCATAAAAACTAGCTTCTGGAGAATCAGCAACAAATCTAACAGGTTTTTCTCTTTGAACTACTCTAGGAAGTGCAAAAAATTCAACTGATAATATAGATTTAATACTTATTTTTTGAGTTGTTTGAGAAGTCATATCATCAGGATCAGTAACCTCTAAAACAACTGATTGATCTCCTATTGAAGAAAATGTATAATATCAATTTGATCAATTATAATTAGGATTTTCTAAATTAACTCTTTCTCAATTTATTATCCATGAAAAAACTAATTTTCAATCATCACTAAAGTCAGCATCAAAAGATGAACTAGCATCTAAAAATACTGTATTCGGTTTATTTGAATAAGGAATTTTATAAGCAAATTTTGCTTGTGGAGCTCTAGAATTTATATGAATAATTTTATAATCAACATCAGTATCTCATGATGCATCTGTAACAAATAATTTTACATTATATTTTCATTTTTCTGTAAATGTATGAGTAAATGTAGAAGAATTTTTATTTACAATTTCTGTATCATTTTTTATATCAATAATTTTCCATGCATAAGTTAAATTCGAATTGCTTCAAGTTGGATTAGCAGTAAAAGTAAATTTCTCTCACATATATCATTCTTCACCTGTTGTTTTTATTGTAGCAATAGGATTATGAATTTTTAATATAAATTTTCTTTCAACGGATTTATTCTCATTTGTAGTCAATTTTAATTTAACAGTAAAGTCACCTTCTCTTCAATAACTTACTCTTTCTATTTTTGGGCCAAGTATTTGTTCTAGTTACACCATTTCAAAAATCCCATTCTGTTTTAGTAAATTTACTTCAAGAAGTTGGAGTTGAACTTGTAGCATCAAACAATAAACCATATTTAGCATCTTCTGGTAAAAATTTAAGTTCTTCTTGTTGACCTAAATTTTCACTATTAACTTTTAATAATATAGATGCGATTTTTTCTTTTACAACTATATTAGCTCTAGAAGAAAATGGTAATACATCAGTATATCATAAACTATTTTTATGATTTGAAGTTACATCTAAAAATACAGCAAAATTTCATTCTTCTCTAAAAATATAAGTTAAAGCAATTTTATTACCTATAATCTTTCTTTTACCTCATTCATTTATCCACCAAGTATAATTATAATTTTCTAATTTAGTTCAAGTAGGATCTTTTACATTTCATCTTAAAGTAACAGTTAAAGGAGCATTTCATGTAGATGGATATGATTCAACTGTTCATGTTATTTTTTGAATTGTAGTTTTTTCTAAATAATTTTCTATAGAAGTTGCTATTTCTTCAAAATAAGATGAGTTTTCTGGATATTTAACTCATTTTTCAATAGAACTTTTTAAATAATTATAATAGTTTTTATTTGATAAACTATCTGGTAGATAATTTAAACCTTCTTTAGCATACAATAAAATTCTTGCAGCAATATATTGATCGATTTTTCAATCAACCTCAAATTTATTTCTTAGATCAAGATATTGATCAGTGATTTTATATCTATATTCATTAAAAGTTTTTAAATCAACAACTCATAATGTAGTATATGTTTGTTCTGTTGTATCTACTCAAGTATTAGCAGAGTAAGCAAAATCAGAGTTTATACTTAATATAAAAAAACAAGCACTTATAATAAAAATCTTTTTTAACATACGCATTTTTTAACAAATAGTTATTTAGTAAATATTAACATAATTAAAAATGCTAGGCAAAAAACTAAACATATATATTTGTATTTTTGACTTGACTTTTCTATTTTTTAATACAACTAAATATACTTTTTATATACTTCTTTATATTTTCTCTTGATTTTTATAAAATAGATATATAATAATAAAAGAAATTAAAAAATTTCTAAAAATTATTTTATTAAAACAATACATATGGATTTAAACAAAGCGCAAGTTATTGGTAGAATTACACAAGATTTAGAACTAAAACAAACACCAAATGGACAAAATGTTTTAAGTTTTTCTGTTGCAACAAATAGAAATTGGGTTGATTGAAGTGGAAACAAACAAGAACAAGTAGAATTTCACAATGTTGTATTATGGGGTAAATTAGCAGAAATTGCTATGCAATATTGTGGTAAATGAAAAAGAGTTTTTATAGAAGGTAGACTTCAAACAAGAACTTGGGAAGCTCAAGACTGAACAAAAAGATATAAAACAGAGATTGTTTGAGAAAATATGATAATGCTTGATTCAAAAAATGAAAATACTGAAGGTAACTCATTTTCAAATGAAAATGCATCGCCTGCTATAAGAAAATCATCTCCTAAACAAGAAGAAGAAATTTCTATAGAAGATATTCCATTCTAAAAAAAATAAAAATCCTTTAAACTAGACTATTTTAGACAATTTAAAAGGGTTTTTTTTATCTTTACAATTAAGTTTTTTTTTATAATATATTTTTAGATTAATAATTAAGTAAATAATAAAAATGGATTTATATAGTGTTTTATGAGTTGATAAACAAGCTTCAAATGAAGAAATAAAAAAAGCATATAGAAAAATGGCTATGCAATATCACCCTGATAGAAATGCTTGAGATAAGGCAGCCGAAGAAAAATTCAAAGAAATAAATAAGGCATATGAAACATTGAGTGATGAATCTAAAAGAAAAAATTACGATATGTTTTGAGATGCAAATGGTAGATGAAACCCTTTTGGTTGATGATTTAATTGATGAGTAGATGTAGATTTATGAGATATTTTTGAATCATTTTTTTGAGGATGATTTAATTGATGACAATCAAGAAAAAGAAAAACAAACTTTGCTTGAGAAGATTTAGAATATAGATTAAATATAGATTTAAAAACTAGTATTTTTTGAGGAAAACAAAAAATAAGTTTTAATAAAAAAGAATCTTGTAATACTTGTAATTGAGAAGGTTGAAGTGGTAAAAAAACTTGTCCAAAGTGTAATGGTAGATGACAAGTTACTCATACTACTCAAAGTATGTTTTGAATGATTCAACAAACAGTAGCATGTGATAATTGTGGTGGATCATGAGAAACTTTTGAAAATATTTGTCATGATTGTCATTGAGAAAAAAGAAAAGTAATAAAAAAAGAAATTGAAGTTGATATTCCAGCTTGAATTGATGAAGGTATGATTATAAAAATGACTGGAGAATGAAATCATTGAATTTGAACTAATAAATCTGGAGATTTATATATTAAATTTGAAGTAGAACAAGAAGAAAAATGACTAAAAAGAGATTGAAGTGATTTGCATTATGAATTAGAGATAGATGTTGTTGAAGCTGTATTATGAGCAACTAAAGAAATAAATATACCTATAATTTGAAAAAGGAAAATAGAAATAAAAGCTTGAACAGAGCATTCTAACATAATAAAAATATCTTGAGATGGTATTAAATATATAAATAATGATAAAAAATGAGATTTATATATAGAAATATCTATAAAAATCCCTAAAAAACTAAACAAAAAAGAAAGAGAACTATTTGAAGAAATAGCAAAAGAAAGAAAAATAGATGTAAATAAATGATGAGTATTTGAAAAAATATTTGGTTAATTTAAAAAACTCCTAAAATAAAAGGAGTTTTTTTGTTTTAAATTTAAAAAATAAAAATGAGTAGAGAAAAAATAATAACATCATTAATTATATCTATTTTTTTTATAGTGTTTTCAATATTTAATTTTGAAGAATATTATAATTTTCATAAAGAAAAAATAGAAATTAATAAAAATAAAATAGAGTTAGAGTCAAAAATAAAAAATTTTGATTTAAAAAATATAGAAAATATAGAAGAAATAAAATTTTACTATACCCCTTCAAAAGATTTAATTAATAATATAGTAGAAAAAATAAATAATTCTCAAAATTATGTTTACATAGAAGTTTATATGTTTACAGAAAAAAGAATAAAAGAAGCTGTAATAAAAGCAAAAAAAAGATGAGTAGATGTAAAGATAATTTTAGAAAAAGATCCTTATATGGCATATACAATAAATGATAAAACATATAATGAATTACAAAAAAATAATATAGAAGTTGTCTTGTCAAATACAGAAAATTATGCATTAAATCATAGTAAAATGATATTAATCGATGACTTAAATATAGTTTCAACTTGAAATTTAACTTATTCAACATTTACACAAAATAGAGATTTTTTTCTATTTATAAAAGATGAAAATACAAATAAACTACTTAAAGAAATTTTTTATAATGACTTTAATTGAATTAAGTTTTCTCCTTATAGTGAGAATTTAGTTTTATCCCCTTCATATTCTAGAAATAAAATAATAGATTTAATTGAAAGTGCTGAAAAAGATATCAAAATCTATATTCAATACTTTAATGATGAAGAAATAAATAATAAGTTAATTGAAATAAAAAAATTAAAAGATATAAAAATAAGTGCAATAATTCCTGATACTGCTACTAAAGATGAAAATACTAAAAAATTAATTGAATCAGGTATTGAAATAAAAAAAATACCAAAGTATAAAATGCATGCAAAAGCTATATTAGTTGATGAAAAATACCTTTTCATTTGAAGTGAAAATTTTTCTAGTTACTCACTAGATAAAAATAGAGAAATATGATTTATAATAAAAAATAATGAAGTAATTTCTAATTTTTTAGATATTTTTAATTACGATTTTAAATAATAAAAAACCTTTACAAAAAGCTAAAATTCATATAATAAAACCTATATATTTACTAAATTATCTAAAAGTGATTTCATTAAATAAAATATTCCTTGCATTTCTTGCATTATTCGCATTTACATTGCTTATATTTAATACTTTTACAAGTAAAAATCAAAACACTTTTGAAAGTGTTTTTTATAAAAATAATGAAAAATGAGTTTTTTGACTAGAAATAAAAAATGATGAAATTATTTTTAATACTTGAAGTATAGACTCTTGATTAAAAATAAATTATTTAAATCCTTTTGATAAAATTCTTAGCTATAGTTGAGAAGTTAATGTTTCTGAAAATAATATAACATTAAACAATTGAATTTTTCTTATAAATATATCAGAAATAAATGGTAAATATAAAATTAATTGAAAGTGATTTGAAATTAAAAATAATTGACCCCTTACTCTTTATATAGATAATTCTTGAACTAGAACTACTATTTTTTCATTAAACTCTATAATTGAATTAAACTTAGTAAATATAGAAAATAAAGAAATTGTAAATACAATTTTTTTATATCCACATAACTCAATAAAAATCATACCTGAACAAAATAAAAATATTGAAAAAGCTGATTTACTAAGAATAACTCAAAGATTCCCTATTGAATATTTTAATGAATCTATATTAATAAATGATAAAGTAAATGATAATTTTATAACTAAAATAGTTTGAAATAAAGATGAAAATGAAGTAAATATAATTAAAAAAATGTTTAATTTTATATTCATAAATAATATAAATGAAGAAAAAATACTTTTAAACTTTAAATCTAATAAATTTTGAACTCTTATATGAGAAAAATTAATAGAAAAATATAATAATTTATTTTTAAATGACTCTAAAAAAATAGTATATTATAAAAATCTTATATTAAGAGCTATTTGAGATATAATAAAATCAAATGAAATAGATGAAGCAAAAAATGAATTTTTAATAAAATCTTTGAATGAATTAAAAAATTTAAACATAAATGATTATAATGAATTAAAAAATATTTTATATTTTTATTCTAATATTGTTATAGATTCAAATAAAAATGATATTAATTCAAAAATAAATTTTTCTAAAATATATAATAAAATAGAAGATAGAAAATTTAATTTTAATGAAGATTTTTTATTAACACTTAATGATTTATACTTTATATATGATTTCAAAAAAGAAAATAACATATATACTAATTTAAACAACATAAATAAAAAAATACTTTCTAAAAAATTAAGTGAATCAGAAAAAAGTTATTTTATATTTTTTCTAAAAAAAGTTATAATTTCTTGATTTGATAGTTTATTTAAGGATAAAAAAATAAGCTTAGAAGATATTTTAAATATATTTGATGACTACATACAAACAAGTATAAATTATTATTCTATAGATGATGATACAAGAATTAGAACTTGAATAGAAGATTATAATGAAATATTAAAAAAATTAGCAATAAAAATAGAAACTACTTATTTTGAAAAAAACAAAGATGAAAATTGATTGCTTTTACTAAATAAAAATAATTCTATAAGTTATGAAAAAATAAAAATTCTAGAAAATAATATAGAATCTATATTTAAATATTATGATAAATATCAAGGTATATTATGAGAAAAATCAAAAGATGGATTAATTAAAAATGAATTTTCAAATAATAGAGTTAAATACTCTCAATATATACTTGCATTAAAAGATTATAGCTCATATATAGCAAATTATAATGAACAAAATAAACAAATTTTATTTTGAGACACAGCTACTGAATCTGGAGAATGAGAAATAATTATTTCTATTGAAAGTGCTAAAAAATATTTAAATCAATTTAAATATTTAGATACTTCAAATATAAAGATTAATTTAAGATGATTCAATTATTGTGAAAATCCAAATACTCAAAATGATACTGATGAAATTAAAGATTCTTATTGTTATAAAATAGAAAATTTAATAGTTGGAAGTAATTTATACTTAAATATGACTTTATCTCCAAACGATTACAATAAAATATCAAATTTTACTATTAATTGAGATAAAAATATCAATAAATGATCTTATAAATTAGATAATGAAAAAATAATATGGGATAATAATTATAAAAAAAATGCATGAGCATTAGATATAGCTAAATATGATTTCAAAAACTTTTTTTTATACATATTTAATCCTCCAAAAGAAATAATAGTAAAAGACACAGAAATTGAAACAGAAACATTAGAAGAAAGCTTAATTATTAAAATATTTAAAAGAAATAAATTATTATGAGAAGAATGAGATTTTAATATATTATCATGATTCATAGATATAAAATATGATAACTTAATTGTTAAACAAATTAATAATGATTATGATACATATGTAAAAAAATGAAACATAACTTATATAAGTGATAATAAAAATTATAAATGATATTTATATTGAAAATATATATTCATTCCTGATCATAGTTTTACAGATTTAGAAATTTCATTACATGATGATTTTGATAGAATATTATTTTGATGAAATAAAATAAAAATAATTTGAAGCTTCAATGTAAAAACAATTAAAAATGACTTAAAAATATTTTTTGATAGTCTTAGTAATTTATATACTGTAGTATCAGCATTAGATAATCAACTTTGAATTACTGAGTTATCAATAAAATATAATTATAGTGAAAATATGTTTTATGTTGATAATGAAAAAATAAGCGTTAAATTGAAATGAATTGCAATATATTCTTTAATTTATAATAAAAAAGAATATTCTCCAAAGCCTACATCTGTGTATGACTTTGAAAATAATTTAAAATTAATTAAATAAAAATGGCACAAAAATGAGCAAAAATAATGGCTAGCCTAGCATTATTATGAATAATAATTTCAATACTTTGAACATGATTAATGGTAATAATTTGAAATAATAAAAATACTTCTGAAACTGAATTAACTCCTGAACAAATTGCTGAAATTCAATCAATGATTAATTCAGGGAGTTGAAATACTTCAACTTGAGAATTAAATTGAACAGGAATTACAATAGAAACTAACTAATATATTAAATGAAACTAAACACTAGAATAACTTGACCTGCATGAGCATGAGTTAATTCAACAGTTGATATTATTTCAGAGCTTTATGCAGAGCTTGGTTATGATTTGATAACTGATATAGAATACGAATCAAGAATAAAATGATGAGTAAATTTTTTTGATGTAAATATTTCTGATAAAGAAGAAAAATTTCTTACAAAATATGTAGATATAGTACTTGCTTTTAATGCTGAAAGTTTAGAAAAACAAATGCATAGCTTAAAAGAAAATTCAACTATAATTATAAATAGTAAATGGATAAATAAACTAAAAGAAAAAGGTTTAAATTTTGATAATTTCAATGTTTTAGAACTTGAAATTACTGATAAATATGACAACACTTACCTACTTTGAATATATGCTAAATATTTAAATCTAGATTTAAATATTATACTTGAAAAAATAGAAAAAGTATTTGCTAAAAAATGAAATGATACTGTAGAATTAAACAAAAATATAGTTAAAAATATTTTTGATACTTATGAAATTAAAAATAAAAGTAATATAACTCTAAAAAGAGTTTGAGAATCAAAAGAAACTATTTATTGAAATAAATCTCTGACAAAATGAGCAATAGAATGAGGACTTGAATTTTATAGCGCTTATCCTATGACTCCAGCTTCTACTATACTTAGTGAAGTTATAAATGATGGTAGAATAAAATATTTTCAAGCAGAAGATGAAGTTGCAGTTATAAATTCAGCTCTATGAGCAAGTTATACTTGAGCTAGAGCTATGAGTGGTAGTTCAGGTGGTTGATTTGCACTTATGAGTGAAGCTTTAAGTTTTGCTATACAAGCTGAATTTCCAATAACAGTTGTACTTTCTCAAAGAGCTGGTCCAAGTACTGGAACTCCAACTTATCACGAAGCATGAGATATAAACTATGCTCTAAATCCTACTTTTGGTGATTTTGATCACGTTGTTATGTATCCAAGCACTTTAGAAGAAGCATATAATTTTTGAGGTTTAGCTCTAAATATAGCTGATAAATATCAAAGTATTGTTTTAGTTTTAATGGATAAACAATCAAGTGAAATGGTTGGAACAATCTGAGAATTAAATGTTCCAAAAATGGATAGATGAGTAATGCTTGAAAATCCAGGAGAAGATTATAAAAGATATGAACTAAATGAAACTTGAATTTCTCCAAGAGTAAAAGTAGGTACAAAAAATGGTGATTTTATAGCTACAAGTTATGAACACGATGAGTATTGAGCTACAAGTGAAGATCCACTTGTAAAAAAAGCATTTACAGAAAAAAGATGGAAAAAACTTGAAAATTTCTTTGAAAGAGAATGATATAGTTGATATGAAGTAGTAAATCCAAATGCTAAAAAAATGCTTATAGTTACTAGTTTTACTAGTTACACTGCAAGAGAATTTGTAAAAAACAATAGTGAATTTGGTCTTATAATAATCAAATTTTTAAAACCACTTGATGCTAGACTAAGAAAAGAAATAGAAAATAAGGAAGAAATTATTTTTATAGAAAATAATTATTCTGGACAATTAGAAAATTATATATCAAAAGAATTTGGACTTAAATATATACCAAATCTAAAGATATCTAACTTAAGAAAATATGACTTATTCCCTTTCTACATTGAGGATTTTAATGAATTAAAAAAATAAAAAATGAGATCTTGATTAAATAATATACAATGGTGTCCATGATGTTGAGACACACTTATAATCTGAGCAATAAAAAAAGCATTTGAAGAACTAGGAATTGCTTCTCACCAAAGAGTTGTTGTTTCTTGAGTAGGTTGTTCTGGTAAAGCAAGTCAATATATTGACTGATATGCAGCAGAAACTCTTCATGGTAGAACTCTACCTTTTGCTACGGGTATAAAAATGGTAAATCCTGAACTTACAGTACTTGCTACTGGTTGAGATGGAGATTGATACTGAATTGGTATGGGACATTTTATTCATGCTTGTAAAAGAGATTTAAACATAACTTATATAGTTATGGATAATGAAAATTATGCACTTACTACATGACAAGCAAGTCCTACAACTCCTATTTGAGCAAAAACAAAAACTACTCCTCTAGGTAATACTAAACAACCTTTTGATCCAATAAAATTAGCACTAGATGCTTGATGTACTTTTGCTAAAACAGCTGATAGTATAAAGTTTTTAGAAATGAAAGAAATCATAAAAGAAGCTATTCTTCACCCTGGTTTTTCACTTGTAAATATTCATCAAGCTTGTCCTAGTTTCAAAAGATGGTAAAAAACACTCAAAAATTGAGTGTTTTTTTGCATTTAAAATAAATATATGATTAAATAATACTAATAGATTATATTTAAAGGAAAATGCTTAAAAATTTTATAAAAAATTACTATAAATTATTTGATGAAAAATTGGAAAATGGAACTGTTATAGTATTAATAATAGCATTTTTAATAACTTCTGTTTGAAATATAACAAATGCTTCAAATAAAGAAACTTTACTTAGTTCAAAAGCTAATTTATTTGAAACTCAAAGAACAAATGAAATAATAGTTATAAATGGTAAAACATATCAATTAATTGACTAAAAAAAACACATCATAAATGATGTGTTTTTTTATATAAACTTTATATCAAAAATATAATTTTTTAAATCTATATTTTTTATTTTATTTTGAAAACTAGAGATAATTTTATCATAAAATAAATTTAGTTCTGAATTTATTAGTGGATTATTTGTTTTAATTAAAAGTGTTTGATTTTTTATTTGTATAGAAACTAGATATGATGACATATCTATATTTTTTTCTTTCAAAAAAACCTCTATTATACTATTCCATAGAGAAGTTTTTATAAAAAGTTCAGTCTTTTTTTCATTTAAAAATAATTTCATAATCTAAAAAATTACTACAAATTCTCATTTAACTTTAGAACTATTTTGAGTGTAATAATCAAGTACTTCCCTAACTGTTCATCTATTAAATTCTTCAAATTTTTTTGTTAATTCACGACCAATTACTATATTGTGTTCCATTCAAAAATAAGTTCATATTTCTTCTATAGTTTTAACTATTCTATGAACTGACTCATATATAACTACTGTTTCAAGTCAGGCTTTACTATCTTTTCTTTCAACAAGCGATTTAAATAAAGTTTGTCTTCATTTTTTAACTGGTAAAAATCATAGATATAAAAAATGATTCATAGGAAATCCGCTTCACATTAAAGCTGTAGAAAAAGCTGTAACTCAAGGAATAGGTACAACTTCTACTCAAGCAATTATTGCTTCTTTGATCAAAACATAACCAGGATCAGAAAAACCTGGAGTTCCAGCATCAGATATAAGAGCCATATTATGCCCTTCTTTTAATTGAGAAATGATTTTATCAACCTTTGTTACTCAAGAATGACTATGAAAAGAAATAAGTGGTTTTTTGATTTCATAATGATTTAAAAGTGTAGAACTAGTTCTAGTATCTTCACAAGCAATAGAATCAACTTCTTGCAAGATTCTAACTGCTCTATAAGTAATATCTTCTAGGTTTCAAATTGGTGTTGCAACTATATATAACAAAATAATTAATTTAGAAAGTATTAAGTATATTTTAAATATAAAAAATATTTTTGCAATTAAAGTTTAATAATTGAAAATTGCTTAAAAAATAAAGATTAATATAATTTAAAATATAGTTTATAATTTAAATTATATTATGAATAATCGGAATATTCCAAATTCTTTAGAAATTGAAGTTATTAAAAGAGATACAAACTGTGTATATTGTGGTATTAAATTTGATAAAAATATTAAAAAAGATTCTGCTACATGGGAGCATATTATAAATGATGAAACAATTATAAATATAAATAATATAGCATTATGCTGTTGTTCTTGTAATGCTAGTAAATGAGCAAAAAAACTTATAGATTGGTTACAATCAGATTATTGCAAAAGAAAAAATATTACAAATGAAAATGTTGCTAATATAATAAAAGAAGCTTTATTTAAAAAAGATATATAAAATATTATATATCTTTTTTAAATATCAACTTGTCCCATTTTTATGAGATTATAAATAACACAATTTTGCTCTTTTAAATCTCAAATAAGTATAGTTCTAGTTTTTTTTGTTTCTTCATAAGTTATCTTTCACTCGTGTCTTTTTTTTCAAAAAACTTCACTATCAATTAGTATTTTTAATAATCTATAGAAATTTTCCTCTAAAAGTATGTCTTTTATGTATAAATGACTATCTAAAAAATCACTAAAACATTTTGTAAATTCTCATAAATTTCATCATTTTTTTATCAAACTAAGTGCATGAAAAAGTTTAGCAATTCACAATATATATCAACTATTTACAACTAAATTAAGAGTTTTTTCTAGTGGATCATTTCTTCTAAGAATCGTTTGTTCATGCTTTTTTGCAAATTTTCTAAATGGCTTAGTTATAGTACTTTCTATTATATAATCTATTGATTTATGATATGAACTTATTATTCATAATCAGTCTGCAAATTTATTTTGTCTTTGATTATAAAACAAAATTTCAGCTCAAATTATGTTTTCCATTACTGTTTTAGGAGTATTTAAAATCATAAGTTCTCAAAAAAAACTATGAACTCAAGTTGTGATTATTTCTTCTACATTTTCATGAAAAAAATCCTCAATATTTCATGATGATAAATTTGATATTTTTTCTTTTGAAATCAGATTTATTTGAGTTTTTACTTCCCTTTCCATCCAAGATTGTGCAATAAGAAGTTTTTTCTTTAACTCTTTATTTTCTTCTTCTAAATTCACAAAATAAAAGATTAATAATTAATTATAATAAGTATAGCATTTTTAAATTTTAAACACAAAAAAAGAGACATATAACAGTGGAAAGTTAAAGGAGGAAACTTTACACCGTTGCTATGACTCATATATATAATAATATAAAAAGCTTTTTTTTGCAAATTTTATTAAACAAAAGTTAATCATTATTTTTTTTGAAAAAACTTCTTCAATATTTTTCAATTATTTCTTTTGAATCACCAAGAGAATAATATCATTTATCATTAGTTTCAGGATTTATAGCATTTTTATCCCAATTTAACCAAAAGTTATATTTATTTCAATCATCAAAAATAAGTAATCAAGAAAAAGATTCAATTCATCAAGGTAAATAATCATTTTCAAATGTGTATTTTTCAATTTTAAAATTATTTAATATTCATTTCTTAATTAATAATTTTTTTAAAATATCATATTTATCAATTTTATCACTATTTATAAATTTATTATCTAATTCAATTATAATACTATCAAATTCTTCTTTTGTGATTACCTCATCTTTAAGTAAATTATCAAATTTCTGTTTTTGATAATCTTTATCATTAAATTCATCTATTAAATATTCACTGTCTTTCCTATATTTTTTTACTCTTAACTCAATTTCTTTTAATATTTCTTTAGATTTTGAATCATTTTTAATATAAAAAGAATATGATATCTTTAAAAAATTTTCATAATATCTATAATATAAAAAAATAAATGTAATAAAAAATAATATATAAATTATATTTAGAGATAAAAATCATATTAATCAAAAAATAATTCATACTAATAAATAATATAATTGATGTGATTTAAAATAACTAATATTTTTATAATCATATAAATTTTCATATCAATGAAATACCTCTACTTTTTCTTGTTTATCATCAATTATATATTCAATTCAATTTTCTTTAAAATGAAATTGTACATATCATTTTAAATTTAAAAAACTAGTCTGTTTTAAAATTTTATCTTCTAATTGTACCATATTATTAATATTATAAATTTAAATATAAAAAACTATTAATCATAGTAAAAAAATAATCTTAAATAAAAATTTAAAAATATTTCTTTTAATAATATTAATTATTTATAATAAATCAAAGTATTTTAGCTATTTAATGCCATTAAATTTTAATATAGATTTAATATTGATTACAATTTTACTGAATATTAAGCAAAGATAAATTTAAAAAAAGTACAGAATTTGGAAAATCTAAATTTTCTTGTAAAATAATAAAAATATAGAAAATTAAAAAAAGAAAAATGCTTTTAGTAAATCTAAGTCTTGATAAATCAAAAATAAACAAATATTTATCAAATACTCTACTTAAAGAGATAGATAACTCAATGCAAAATAATAAAAAAGTTATTTTGTATCTAAACAAAAGATGAGAATATAGTTCTCTTATTTGTAATAAATGCAGTTATTTATACAAATGTCCAAATTGTGACAATTCTATGAGTATTCATAATGATAATATGACTTGTCATTTATGTAATTTTACTCAAAAAGTACCTAAAAATTGTGAAAAATGTAATAGCAGTGAATTACAAAAAGTATGAGTATGAACTATTCAAATAGAAAATATTTTGAGAGAAACATATAAAGATAAAAATATATTTAGACTTGATACTGATATAGTAAAAAATAAATCTGATAAAGAAAAAGCTCTAGAAATACTTAAAAAAGCAGAAATCATAATATGAACAAAAATGATAACTACTTGATTTGATTTTGAAAATGTATGACTTATATGAGTAATTCTTCTAGAACAAGAGCTTCAAATACCAAAATATAATACAAGTGAAAAAGTATATTCAAATATAAAACAATTATTTTGAAGATGATCTAGACTTTGAGTAGAAACAAATTTTGTAATTCAAACATTTATAAGTGAAAATGAACTAGTAAAAGATATAGTTTATGATAATTATAAAGAATTTTTTATAAAAACTCTAAAAGAAAGAAAAACTTTTAATTATCCTCCTTTTTGTGAATTAGCAACAATTGAATATAGAAGTAAAGATATAGAAAAAGGCTTAAAATACATAAATAAAATAAAAGATAAATTGGATTTAAACAACGAAAAAAAAGAAATTCAAATTATATTAAACCCAAATTATAGTAAAAAATATAATCAATTTTATTATAAAATAATTGTAAAATGAAATAATTTAAAAAATTATTTAGAATGCATAAAAAATGATATATTTAGAGATAGCAACTTAATTGTTATTTTTGATTAAATAAACAAGAAAGCTGTATAAAAGTTTTTAACAAAAAATATTTTTTAATCTTGATTTTTTAATCATTTTTTTAATAATTAGCTATATAAATATAGAATATTAACTAAAGAAATATGAAATTTACGATATCTACACAAAGCTTAAAAAAATGACTTGAAGTTGTAAATCATGCAACAGCATCTATATCAACAACTCCTATTTTAGAAAATATATTATTAAAAGTAAACTATAAAAATATAGTTTTAACTTCAAATAACCTAGAAATGGCAATAGAATACATAATTTCTGAAGATCTAAGTATAGAAAGTGAGTGAGCATTTTGTATACCAAGTAAACTTTTTACAAATTATATAAATTTAGTTACTGATGATACTATTAAATTAGAATTATTAAGTGATGATAGTATAAAAATAAGTACTTCTAGCTGAAAATTAAAAATAAAATGACTAGAAGCTTCTGAATTTCCTCTTATTCCTTCAATTAGAGAAGAAGTAAGTTTAAATATATCTTGAAAAATAGTAAAAAAAGCAATTGATAAAACTCTTTTTTCAAGCGCAGAATGAAATATTAGACCAACTCTTGCTTGATTATATGTAAATATCAAAAATAACGCTGTAATTTTTGCTTCAACAGATAGTTTTAGATTATCGGAATATAAAACTATTTTAAATGAAAGTGTTTCAAATGATTTTTCACAAATAATACCAAGTAAAACTTGTAATCAAATAAAATCAATTTTAAATGATGATGATGAAGTAAAAATTGTTTCTTGAGATAATCAAGTGGCTTTTTTAACAGGAAATATAAAAGTATATTCTAGACTTTTAAATGGTAAATTTCCAGACTATGCTTGATTTTTTCCTACTACTTATACAACAAAAGCAGAAATTAATAGAGTTGATTTAATGTGAGCTCTAAGAAAAATAAATTTAGTTAGTCGTGAAAATAATTACTCAATAAAAATGAGTTTAAGTAATGAAAGATGAATAGAATTAGAAACTTCTGAAACTCAAATTTGAGAAGGTGATGTAACATTAGTATGAGTTGTAGAATGAGAAAATAATATAGTTTGAATTAATTCTACTTACTTTTTAGAAGTATTATGAGTTATAGAAACTACTCATGTAAGTATTAGTTTTGAAAACCCATTATCTCCTATACTTATATCTCCTATTGCAGATCCTGAAAAAGAAGTAAAAGATAGTTTTAAACACATAATAATGCCTTTAAAAATATAAAATTATAAAATGGATAAAATAAAAGAATTAATTTTAGATATAGAAAAATTAAAACTAGAACAAAAGTTTACAAAAGCAATTGAAATTTTAGAAAAAGGTCTAGTTATTTATAGCTGAGATTATAGATTATACGAAGAATTAGCAGACATTTATTTATATAAATGAGAATTAGAAAAAGCTTTAAAATCAGTAAATTTTTGATTAGAATTAAATCCTCTATCAGCTACTTGAAACTACTTAAAATGATTTATTTTACTATCAAAAGACAGAATAAAAGATTCTATAGAATTTTTAGAAAAATCAAATAGTTTAATGTGAAATAATTCAGAAGTTTTAAGAAACCTATGATGGGCATATACTATGCTTTGAGAAACAGATAAATGAATATCTATTTTAAAAAGAGCTTTAGTTATAGCTCCAAATGATGAATTAATAACAGAAGATTTAGCAATGGCTTTAATTTGAATTTGAGAAGTTTCAGAATGAAATGGACTTCTTAAAAAAATATGAAAGAAAAATATTTCATAAATAATAAACAGTGAATTTTAAAAGAAATGAAATCCCTGCAAAATATATTTGAATAATAGATATTTGAACTTACAAAATTAGAGTTTGAATATGTAAAATACTCAACAGAAATGTTGAGTTAATTTGATATTGAGAAAAAAGACAAGACATAAATGATATAGATTTACTTGAAATAAAAAACTTAGAAAATGTTTGTAAAAATATAAGTCAAGCTGTTGATAAAGCACAAAATGATGCAAAAATAAAAATAGATGACTTTATGATAAATGTTATATCTCCTAATTTATTTTTTGAATCAAGTAAAATAAATTTTTTGAGAAGCAAAGATGTACCAATAGATGAAAATGAAGCATACGATATACTTAAAGATTTAGAAAACCAAGCATTTAGAAACCATTATAAAAGAATTAAAAATTCTACTTGATACAATAAAAGTGATTTACAATTAATAATTAGCGATGTATTAAATCTGGCAATAGATTCAGAAAATAATGCAAAAAATATAATTTGAACTAATCCAAAAAATATTAATTTATCAATATTAAATATATTTGTAACTGAAAATAAAGCAGAATTTAAAAACTATATTTCTAGATATTTGAAGAAAAATATAATAAATATTATACCTACAGAATTTGCTCTACTTTCTCTATTTCATGATAAAAAAAGTGTAATAATAATTGATTTATGAAATAGTCATACTTCAATAATAGTAAAAAAAGATAATTTTGTTTTATGAGCAAAAAAACTTTCATTTTGAATAAATGATTTAATAAAAAGGATAAGACAAAATTATAATCTAACTAGAATTGATATAATAAATAGCATTGATTCTGAAAATTTTTTAAATGAAAAAACAGAATTTTTAGAAATATTTAAAGATATAATAGCTATAAGTTTAGAAGATATATTAAAAGATGAAGTATGTCCTGAAAATTTTTTTATGGTATGATGATGAGCAAATAAATTTATAAAAAACTATTTAGAAGAAATAAATTTTAATAATTATAATCTAAAAATAGTAAAAAATATAAAATTTATCTCTCCAAAAATAGACTTTATTGATGATAAAATAACTGAAAATCCTTTATGGATTGATTCAGTTAAATCAAACATAAACATTTATGCAATGATAAAAACTGCTCTTGATTTTATAAAAAAAGATAAAAGTAAAATAGAAAGAACTTTAAAAGAAATAATAAAAGAAATCAATTAAAAAAGACCTTTAAAGGTCTTTTTTAATTGATTTCAGTTACAGTTACTTTTTCTATAAAAAAATCTTCTAATCTTCAATTTATTTCAGAAACTTTTTTATTTTCAACTATTATTTTTCAATAATTAATAATACTTATTTTATCACATATTTCTTCAACATCTGCCAATATATGAGTATTAAAAAAAACAGTTGTTCCTTCTTTTCTTAAAGATACTATCAAGTCTTTTACCATTTTTCTTCAAATTGGATCAAGACCACTCATTGGTTCATCAAGAAATAATAATTTAGGATTGTTAATAATAGATTGAGCAAGTCCTACTCTTTGAAGCATTCATTTAGAATAATCTTTTAAATATTTATCTGCTGCTTTTTCTAAACCTACTCTTTTTAACAATTCTTGTACTTTTTTATCAAGTTCTTGTCATTTTAGTCAGAAAAACTTTCAATTAAATTCTAAAAATTCTCTTCAAGTTAAATGTTTATAAAGATAAGTATTTTCAGGCATAAAACCTATTTTTTTCTTTGATTCTAAAGTAAGTCATTTTTCTCAAAATATAACTATCTCTCCACTTTCTGGCTCAATTAATCACAAAATTGATTTCATAGTAGTAGTTTTTCATGCTCAATTTGGTCACAAAAAACCATATATTTCCCCTTCTTCTACACTGAAATTTACATCAAATAAAACTTGTTTTTTTGCTAAAGTTTTATTTATCTTTTTTACTTCTAAAATTTTCATCATCTAAATTATAAACAATATAATTAATATGATTTTATAAAAAATAACACTTATGTAAAGCTTAAATTTGATTTTTTTTTCAAGCTTTATATAATCTTTAAAAGATTTAAATTATAAAAAAGAAAATATGTTAACAAAAGCGAAAGAATGAATAGATAAAGCTATAAAACACCTAGATTTAGAATATTCTAAATTACAATTATGAAGAGCAAATCCAGCTATGGTTGAATGAGTATTAGTTGAACAATATGGTTCAATGCAACCAATTCAAAATATGGCATCAGTTTCAAACCTAGATGCTCAAACTTTGACTATAAAACCATGGGATAAAAATGCAATTCATCCAATTGCAAAAGCAATTACAGAAGCTGGATTATGATTAAATCCACAAACAATGGCTGATTCTGTAATGATTAGAATGCCTCTATTAACTGAAGAAAGAAGAAAAGAAGTAAGTAAAATTGCAAAAAATTTAGCTGAAGATGCAAAAGTTTCAGTTAGAAATGCAAGACAAGAATCATTAAAAGTAATTAAAAAAGCTGAAGATGATAAAGAAATAAGTGAAGACATAAAAAAACAAACAGAAAATGACCTTCAAAAACTTATTGATGATGCAAATAAGAGAATAGAAGAGCATTACAAACACAAAGAAGCAGATATAATGAAAATAAAATAAAAACTTGATTTATAAGATATTTCTTATATAATCTGCCAGTAACTCTGAAAGAAGAGATTTAATTTTATATACTAATTTAAGCTAAAATGGCTAAAGGTAAAAGAACTTATGTTGGATTCTATTCAACTGAAACTGGAAACCTTGTTCACGTAACAAATATTCAAAAAAAGAATTTTGAAGCTGGTAAAAAAGGTCCTGAATTAAGAAAATACAACAAAGTAACTAGAAAACACGAAGTGTTAAAAATGAAAGAAATTAAAAAAGGGTAATTTTCAAAAATTACTTTTTTTTTGCAAAAAATTGAACATAAAAAATACCACTTTTAAAAGTGGTATTTTTTATGTTCTAAAAGTATTTTTTTCTATAAAATCATCTACTTCATTTTGTAATTCTGGAGATATAATTTCATTTGTTGAGACTATATTTACATCTTCATCATTATCAAAAGCTTCCATCATTTTTGTAAATTTAAGTACTTTTTCAAATTCAGTTACTTCCATTTCATTATTTGGAATAAAATCAAGTTTTGATTCCATAATTTCAATTCCTTTTTCTTGTAAAAATTTTTCTACTTCCAAAAAATCTTCAACACTTGTAACTATTTTTATATATGATGTATCATTTATAATATCTTGTGCACTAGTTTCATAAACTAATTCTTCTATAGATTCAAAACTATGATTATTTGGATCTATAAATATTACTCATGCTCTATTAAACATCCATGATACAGCTCATGTTTCTCAAAGAGTTCAACCATATTTTGTAAAAATATGTCTCATATTTGCAACGGTTCTATTTTTATTATCAGTAAGTGTAGAAACCATAACAGCAATACCTCCTGGTGCATATCATTCATATATTATTTCAACTATTTGAACTGCAGATTTATCTTCTCAAGTTCATTTTTTAATTGCTCTATCTATATTATCATTTGGAACTCATGCTTTTTTTGCAGTATGAATAGCTGCATATAAAGCTGGGTTTTGATCTGGATCTCATCATTTCACTGCAGCAATTGCAATTAATTTTGCATGTAAACTAAAAACTTTTCATTTTACTGCATTTACTGCATTTTTTCTAGCTTGTACGACTGGTCCTCTTCACATAATTTATTATTTATATTTTAAAAACTATTTTTTTATTTTATATGTTTTAACTTTTTTGTAAAGTATAAAACTCTTTTAACATTTTTCTAAACCATAACTTTTCTCAAAAAAGGTATGTTAAATCATAATGTGCTCTTTCGATACTTATTCCTCTATTAAAGTAAGAATTATCTATATTTTTAGAGTTTACTATACTAGTAATTAAATTTAACTTTTCATTATTATTTCTTCATCTAGTTGGAAATTTAACAGTTTCTATATTTGGAAATTTTGAAAAAAATAAGTAAGTATAAAGATTTAAATTATCACTTCTAGAATAAAAAGTTCACAATTCTAAAGCTTTAAGTTTAGCACTTCATCAAATTTCTTTTGATTTATTTGTTATGTGTTGTAATCATGATTTTATTGATAGTTCTATTTCATTTTCTAGTTCTTTAAATTCCGTTAAATTAAGATATTTTAAAGCTCTTAAATATGTAAAAATACATATATTTCTATCTGATGAAACAGGTTGCAAAGAATCAAAAAATAAATCTACTCTATTTTTTGATAAATTTATTAGTTTTATTAAATGATTTTTTTGTTCTTCTATATCCAAAAATCATAAATCCAATTTTCACAAAGTAGATGCAATTTCAGAAAATATATCAACATAATTATCATCTAAAATTTTAATTTTATCTTCATTTGATAATTCATTATTTAATATTAATTCTTTAAAATCTGGTTTAAATTTTTTCTTTATAATTAAATCATTAACAACTACTGTACATATATCTTTACTTCAATATTTATGTTCAGCATAGCAAAGTCAATTATTGTATCTACAAAAATCTCATTCTCAAAAAACTTCGAATAATACATTAGGAAATTCTAACACTATACTTTCAATTTCTTTTAATGTTATTTCCCTACTTAAAATGACTTTATTCACTTTATAATTATCAAGCATGAAATATATAGCTTCTTTATTATAAACAGCCATTATAGTTGATATATTTATCTTTCATGAGTAATCTATACTTTTCAGATACTCCAAAATTCATATATTTCAACAAATTATTCAATCTATTCATATTTCTATGAATTGTTTTACCATTTTTTCTATATATGGAAATGTTTCATCAGTATAATACCAAGCATTTAGATTTATAAAAAGCTCTAATTTATGATTATGAACTTCTTCACAAATTAATTTAAGAGTCTCAAAATCTGTAATTTGTTCATGCTCAGAAAATCTACCATTTGGGCTCACTTCAAATCAAAATCTTGTATACCAATCTGGTGGATTATATCAAGTGAAAAATTCAGTTGCTCAAGCTAAAACTAAATCTCAAATATATTGTTTAACATCTTTTGCATTTTTTCAAGTACTTGAAAATCAAAGTCCTACTATTTTTTTAAACATAATTTTATTTATAAATATTTTTTAAAATTATAACTTTAAAAACAAAAAATAAAAGCCAAAATATAAATTTTGGCTTTTATTTCAAAGTTAACTAGAAGTAAACTTTTGTATTAAGCATTCTGTAGTGTTCTCTTACGATAGCTGAGTGTCTAATTTTTTTCTTAGATTTGTCTCAAATTGCATATCTTTCAGATCTTATTTTGTTTGCGATTCTTGATTGAAAAAACATTTTTTTGTATCTTAAAATCATTTTTTCATTAGTTTCACCATCATTTTTAACTGCGTATATCATGCTTTCTATCCCCTTAAAGGAATTAAAATATAAATTTTAGGTTGCCCTAAAAGTGAGTAGATTATATTTATCAACTTTTATTTGTCAAAACTAAATATTTTTATATATTTAGAGTAATTATATGTAAATAAAAATGAAAAAATGAACAAAGATAGAATTAAAAAATTGGAGAGCTTATCAAGAGAAATAGTTAGTAATCTAATTTTTGAAGAATTAGAAGATAGTGAAAATATTTTTTGAATAATAACTATAACAGATGTAGTTATAAGTCCTGATTTATCATATCTTGATATTTGGGTTAGTGCTTTTAAAAATAATGAAATACTTGCTAAAACAATAGCAACTCATAATAATGCGATTCAAGCAAAATACAATAGAGCAATAGCTATAAGGAAACTACCAAAAATTAGATATAGATACGATAATAAATGAGAAATTGGACAACAAGTATGTGAAGCTATAAATAAAGTTACAAAATAACAAAAATAAAAGTGAGACCATTAAATAAAGACAAAATAAAAGACTTTTTTCTTTCTTTTAAAGATAAATTTAAAAAAAAGAAACCTAGTTATTCTAAATTAATTTTCAATAAAAATGAAAATAAATCTTTTTTTAAGAAAAGAAAAGCTATAAATATAAGACTCTCTTTTCTTGATTATTTAAAATTTTTTAAAAAAAATTACATTCCATATTACCTAATTGCATGAGTAATATTTATAGCTATAAGTATATTTTTCGTATTATGACCTATATTTAGAGTTAAATATATTGAAATAATCAAAAAAGATAATGTTACAAATATGACTATTGCCTATAAATCTGTAGAAAATTTAAGATGAGAACAATTATTAAAAGTACAAGAAATTGATATTTTTAATAAATTTAAAAGTTATCAAGATAATATAAAAAGTATAAATTTAACTATTGATTTACCTAATACATTAAAAATAGAAGCAGAATCATATAAAGAAATATTTAATGTAACAATAAATGAATTAAGTTATATTTTAGTTGAAAATGGTACATTAATACCTTCATCTCACTCTAAAAATTTAAAAACATTAAATATTATTAAAAATATAGATAAAAATAAATTTATAGAATATAAACAAATTTTTAATCCATTTTATATTGAAAAAATAAATGATATAATTAAAAAATTAGAAGAAAATTTAATAAATGTAAAAATAAAAAATCTATACTATTATGATATTGAAAGAGAATTACATATAGAAATAGAAAATGGTAACATATTAATTTTTTCAATTGATGATGACATAGATGTGTTAGAACAAATAGAAAAATTAGTTATATTTAATAAAGATTATTCTTCAATTACTGATAATAAAATAATTTATATTGATTTAAGAATAAAAAATAAAATCTTTTATTGCCCTACAGAATCAGAATATCAATGTAATGAAAATATAAAAAGTATCTACAATAAGTAGATACTTTTTATATTTTCATTTTTATTCAAACTATTAATCAACCATCTTTAGAATTTTTAAAATAAAGCCTATTAACCAATTTTACAATTATAAGAAATAACCCCCTTCATCTTATAGAATCATGTCAGAAATATCATAATTTTAATTTATGAGCCCTCATAGTTTCCATATCTAAGGCTTTTTTAGGTGATTTTCATTTTCAATTATCTTCAACTTCTAAATTAAAGTTTATAACTCAATCAATAACATTAGTAGAAATTCTTAAATAATTATAAGTTTCTGAACTACTTCAATATTCAATTGCATTATTATTCAATTCATCTGAAATAAGTACAATTCTGGATCTCAATTTATCTGATAATTTCAAAAATAAACAAACAGAATCTACAAAGTCTCTTAAGTCTTTTGTATTTTCAAATTTAGATATATATATCAATTCTATATTCAAAGAATCATCTTTAAATAAGGATTTTATAATATCTAGCTTATTATGTCATTTAGATAACTTATCTATATAAATTTTATCCATAAATAAAACATAGTAATAATTAATTTTATTATAACATTAATTAAAAAAAAATACAAAAAAAAAGTATATTTATTATAATAACAAATATACTTTTAATTAAAATACTATCTAACAGCTTCTTTAAGTGTTTTACCAGCTCTGAAAACAGGTGAATTCATAGCAGGAATTTTAATAGATTCTCTAGTTCTTGGATTAACTCCATTTCTAGCAGCTCTAGAAGAAACTTTAAATGCACCAAAACCAGTAACATTAACTTCTCTACCTTTTTTTAATTCAGTAGTAATAACATCAATCATAGATGCTAATGCTTTAGAAACAGCATCTTGACTTAAACCAGCGTCAGCAGCAACTGCTTTAATAAAATCTTGTTTTTTCATAGTAACAAAATGTTATAAATATAAACACCTATATTTTAGCAAAGATTACAGCAAATGCAAATTTATTTTTAAAAAAATAGCTAAAAATAAAGGAAATTTTCTGTTTTAAAAATAAAATGGCTTAAAATAGCCATTTTATTTTTAATTACTATATATTGAATATTTTAAAATGTTTAAAAATTCTGTATTATCCACAGTTGTTTGAAGATTTTGTTTATACTCTCAAACTTCTCAAGATGAAATTATATCAAGTTCTGGTCTTGTAAAATATTCTAATGAGTTATTAGTTGAAAGAGTATAATTAATATTATTACTATTTCATGAGTTAAATAAAACAAGATAATTTGTTGATGATGATGATAAAAATTCTCAAACAGATTTTTCTTCAAATGAAAATCAAGATGGTGTTAATATTTTTTTAGATCAAGTTAAAGATGTTCATACTCAAGAAATTCAACTTAAATTTCAAACAACATTCCATGATAAATCATTTGAGTCTCATGTAGTAATACTTAAAGAAATATCATTAACTTTTTGCTCTCAAGAATCAGTTATATAAAAAAGAGGAATTATATCATATCATAAAGGAAGTAATTCTCAACTATATGAATTAACTTTTCAATTATTAAAATATGAAATTAAAACATCTTTTTTAGGATGATATAATGTATAATTTAAATTATTACTAGATAATAATACTGACTTAGGATTAGCATTATCATCTATAAGTCAATCATATCAATATCACATCTTTTTTATATCAAGTAATGCTAATTCTTGAGCACTTTCTGCTCAAGCATAAGATTTAATATAATCTCACATAGCTCTATTATTTTTCATTTCATTAAGAATTAATCTAAATATTCAAATAGATAATACCATAATAAAACCTATCAACAATAATGATAAGATAACAGAATATCAACTTTTATTTATATTATTTTTTTTCATAGATAAATATTAGAAAGGTCTTTCACTAATAGTAGTTTGAAATATTATTTTATTATTTTTAATTAAATCCGGCTTAACTCCAGCCTTAATTGTTGGTTGTAAAATTATCTTGATAGTTGCTTTATTAACATTCTCAGATGATACATAAAATTGTAAATCTTTTACTGAAACCAAACTATTAGTAAGAGGATTTCAATTTTTAACTATATAACATTGATCCTCTAGGTTTTCACAAGAAAATTTATCAACTCTAATATATGTTCATAATGATTTTTTTGCTAAATAATAATCATTTAATGAAGATATACATAGCTTATCACCTACTTTATAATTACCAGAAATACTGAAGCCACAAGAATCCATAACATCATATGAAACTCATAATATGCTATTTTTCATTATATCTTCAGAAATATCAGTTATAACACTTTTAATATTTTCATGCATAGCTCTATTTATATCTGATTTAAGAGATGTATCAGAACTTAAGATATAAATAGAAATCATAGATATCATTATTATAGAAAATATAGTTACTGAAACTACAACTTCTACAAGAGTAAATCAAGTTTTATTTTTTTTCATAATTTAAAATCTTTTAAAATCTGTAAAAATGGAATCTACTTCAAATTCATGATATCATTTCATATACCAAATTACTTTTGATGTAACCTTAAAAGCACCATCAATTACTTTATCTGTTCAATCATTATATTTAACATCATCAATTTTTATATATCTATAAAAAACTGTTGGAGTATTAGTTCAAGTACAATCAAAAGTATAAATACTATCTGAATTTAAACATAATTTATAATCTAACATTTTACTATTCAACATTGATTCTCACTCTCAAAAATCAATAATTTTATTAACATTTATTGGGAAACCAACTCAAGTTATAAAGTTATTTTCAATTTTATAATATGCTCATGTTTCAAAAACTTGAGTATGATCACCACTACTTGGATTAATTTGATTATAAATCTGAATCTTTTTATAATTGCTATCTCTTATATTTCTAACAAGTTCAACTTGTTCACGAGCTAAATAAGAAGCTATAATATAATTTTTATTATAATCATTTAAATTTAATGTTGTAACTATTATAGAATATACACTTACTATTCACATAGAAAATATAAATATTCAAACCAATATTTCTATCATTGAAAATGCATTTTTATTTTTTTTAATCATAGATTAATTATAATCAATTATATTTGTATTTTTAAAATAAATTAATTCTTTTTTTAAACTTTCTGAAGTAGAATTTTTATAAGAAACAACTATTGATATTTCATTATCTATTATTTCTGTTTTTCAAGAAGTTCAAAATGTATATATCTTAGATTCTCAATTTATTGAATTATAAAAAAATAATAAATTTTCATATCATTCAAGATTATTTATTTTAATTCAATCTTGTAATTGTTTTTCTTTTATTTTTTTTATACTTCATGATTCAATATTATTTATAGAAAGTTCATCTATATCATGAGGATAAGAAAAAAATACTATATTTCAATTATCAGGTTCATTAGTTGTCATATAAAGTCAAACCGAAGTATTTCAATCTAAATCTCTAATTCAAGAAACAGCCATATTTTTTGCTTCATAAAAACTTTGACTAATTTCACGAGTAGATAATTTTAATTTTGCTTTATTTTGATAATGATTATAAGGTAAATATGTCATCATCATAAGAGTACCTACAATAGACATAGCTACTATTAATTCAATAAGAGTAAAAGCTTTTTTCTTTAAATACATAAAATTATTATAATAATTATATTTTCAAAATCATTATATAAAATTAAACAAAAAATAAAAACTAAAAATTAATTTTTAGTTTTTATTTTTTGTTTTTTATGAAACAGTTTGTGTTACTTTTAAAATAGCTCAGAAAATAGCAAATGCAAACCATAAAACAAATATTCATGCAAATAAAATTGCTATAGGTTCTATCCATTTAGTTAATCTTGCTAAAGAATAATCAACCTCTTTTTCATATTGTTTATTTATTTTCAAACATATACTTTCTAAATTAGCTGTTTTTTCTCAAACAGACAACATTTGTAAATAATCTGAAGGAAAATATTCTTTTTGTGGATCAACTTCTTCCATAGACTTAACTATTCAACCTCATTTAGATACTTTCATTATAATATCTTCAAATAAATCAATATATATTAAACTATTTGTTGATTTTGAAACTAATGTTAAAGCTTTTACTATATTAATTCATGATCAAATTAATGTAGCTAAATTTGATGCAATATTTGCTAAAATATAATTCTTATATATTTTTCAAATAAGTGGTAAATCGAAAAGAAATCCTTCAATAGCTAAACTTCAAGTTTTAGTATTTTTATATCATATAAAAAATACAATTAAAGATGCAATAAATAAAAATATAAACCATACATTATTTATCATAAAATCAGAAGTAGCCAAAAGTGCTTTTGTTGCAAATGGCAACTCTACTCCTGCTTCAGCAAATAATGGTTTTATAGAAGGAATAACATATGTTAAAACAATAGATAAAGCTAAAAATAAAAATAAAAATATAATAAGAGGATAAGTTAATGCTGTTTTTATTTTATTTTTTAAATCATGTATTTTTTTCAAATCTTCACTCAATTTCATAAGTGCTTTTGACAATTGACCAGTAGATTCACCTGCTTCTATAATAGATATCTCAGAAGATTGAAATATAGAAGGAATTTTTTTCATTGATTTTGAAAAAGAATCTCAAGATGAAATATATGTAATTAATTCTCTTATTTTTGATTTAAAATAAGGACTATTAATTTTTGAATTTACAGACTCTAATGATTCAGTAACTCCTACTCATCATTCAAGCATTACAGAAATATATTCGTAAAAATTATATTTATCTATTAATCAAACTTTTTTAATCAAAATAGTATCTGTATTTATATTATTATTTTCCATATTTTATTTATAAAAAATTTTTAAAGGTATAGTTACATTGTAACTACCTGACTCTCCGTCTGTTTTTGGGTAATTAAAAGATTCAATAAAAAATTTATAACTAGAATCCTTATCAATAAAAAAATCTAAGATTTTAAACATTCTATCTTCACTTGGTACTCTTAAATTTAAAGTTACATTTGACTCATAAAATCAAATTTCGTTTAATTCTCATTTACTAATTGATAAACTTCTAATTGTAGTAACTCAATCTGCATATTTTAGATTATCTTCTTCTACTTTAGAATAAATATAATTTATTAATTCATCTTCACTTATTTTATTTACATATTTATCAATATCGCTAGATTCAGTTTCAATTTTTGATTTTATATCATTTAATTTTTGAAGTTCATCTCTTTTTGTTTGTAATTCAATTTCTTTTTGTTCTTTTTCATCAAGTTTTACTTGCATACTTGATATTTGATTTCTAGTAAACAATACAACTATAAATAATGAAATTAAAATTATAATATATCCATATAATTTATTATTTTTATTAGCAATTTGCATTTGATTTTAGTTAATTTTTAAATTATTTTATATTGAAAACAACATTAAATTTCATTGAGTCCATTCATTCAATAGAGTTAATAAAATCTAATTTAAATAATGCACCTTCAGTAACTCTATAATTTTTAATAAAATCTCTAGTTTTAACATAGGCAATTCATTTATCTGAAGAGTTAATAGTAGCTTTTACATTTACACTTCATCATGAAATAGCGAAATCTTCAAAAATTATATCATATTTTTTAGAAATAGCTTGTAGATGATTTATGTATTTAGTTATTGTAGATCTTTTTTCTAAATTAATTATAGTTGATTTATTTGCTTCAATCAAAGAATAAACTTGGATTTTAGGATCATTTTTTAATACATTTATATCATTAGTTCTTTCAATTATTTTTTTATTTAATTCTTTAGTAGAATAATCCAAACTAAAATTAAATAAAAATAGTATAACTGATAATGCCAATACAACTCATAAGAAAACAAGTGGTCAAAATAACTCTTTTTTCTTTTGTGTAATAAAATTTACTTCATTCATATATTTATTAAATTAATTTATATTCAATAAAATAATATCATATTATAATAAATAAAACAAAAAAATAGATTGACTTTTATTAAAAAATCAATCTATTAAAATTATGGAGTTGTAGTAGGATTATTACTTAATACATCAATAACAAAGTTTGTAATTGGTCAAGCTAAATAGATAATTAATAAACCAATGATAGCAAAAACAATAATAGTTTTTGATTTTTTTGCTTTATCTTCATCTCAAGCAGCAGTTAACATATTAAATCATGCATAAATTATAAGTATAACTGCTATTAATTTTAAAAATGTTAAAACATAAACAACTATTTTTTGAATATATGCTGATGCTGTTCATTCTGTAATAAGTCATTCAACTCATTTAGTATATTCTACTCATTGTTGTAAACTACATTCCCCTTCATCACAATATTTTATTTCAGTGTTACTATTTCAAAAAATAGAAGCACTTGTTTGATTTAAAAATCAGAAAGAAAATACAATAAAAGCAGAAATTAAAAGTATAATAATTTTTTTCATGATATATATATAAAATTTAAAAATATAAGACAAGTATAAAAAAAATTTTATTAAAATCAAAAAATAAATAAACTATTTTCCTATAATAATAGTAATAACAATATATGAATTTAAAAAGATTTTTTTCATTATTAGCTTTTTTTATATTTTTTGTAATATTCTTTTACTTAAATTGAATAATTTGAATACTTAATTTTATTGTAAGTATATGATTTTATACTATTTTATTTTATACATTTCATATAATTTGGAGAAAAATATTTAGCAAAGAAATAATTGACCCCCTTGTTTACATGGAAAATTTTGCTTTTAGAATAAGTATTTTTTTGCTAATAACTATAAGTTTTTTCTCAAGCTTAGCATATTTATCAAATGAAATATATAAAGCTAAAATGCCTGAATATACTATAAGTAACTGAGAAAAAACAGTTAAATTTCAAGCAATGGTTCATATATGATCAAAAAAATATTATGATGAGGTTATAACTAATCTTAAAAAATTTAAAGAAAATTGATGAGTTTATTTTTTTGAATGAGTTAAGCCTGGTAGTGAAGAAAATATGCAAGCATTTAATAATGCAATCTGAGTCGAATTTGATCAAGATTTATACAAAAATTTTTCTAAATTATATTGAGTTACATTTCAAGATACTTCCCTATTTTTATGACTTGTAAATAATCTAGATTTCAATGTAGATTTAAGTGTTGATGAAATAATGAAATTATACGAAGAAAAAAATATACAAAAAAATATTGAAAAAACATATAATACTCCTATTGATGCAAATAAAGAAATACTTAAAACTTTATCAACTTTAAACGAAAAAGAATTAAAAATATTAGTATACTTAAATCAAGCAATACTTAACTTAATAATTGGTAGTGATGATCTGCAATGAGTATTAAGTAATAAATTTACTAATAAAGAATTATTTGAAGTAATATTAAATGAAAGAAACAAAATACTAGTTAATGAAATACAAAAAAGTGAATATGATAAAATATATATAACTTATTGATTATTACATTTTAAATGAGTACTTGAAGAGTTAAAAAAACAAGATCCTAAATGGAAAATAATAGAAACAAAATATTTATATCCTATAGACTAAAAAAAGAAGCATTCAGCTTCTTTTTTTAGTCTTCTTTATAAAAAATACTACTTACATACAAGTATCCTCATATAAAATAAATAAATATTATCAATACAAAACCTAGAGTTAAAGCAACATCAAAAATAAGATGAAGCAATATACTTATAATTAAACCAGTAGTAAATATTTTTAAATATGGAAAACTTAAATCTTTTCATCTATAAAGCATAAGAGCTTTTGAAAAATAATAAGCCATAACACTACTAGATAGAACATGAACCATAACAGAAAATGCACTACGATAAAAATATAATTTAAGTAATTCTCATGATATTCAATAAGTTATATAGTAATTATAAAGATATAACATATTTTCAATAAAACTAAATCAAAGTGCTACAAATATAGCATATAAAACTCAATCTCTAATTGATTTTATATAGAAAACACTAGATTGTAAGAAATTAAAATGTTTAGATGCTTCCTCTATAAATGCAACAATAACATAATAAAATATAATAAGTTTAAATGTATTAAATACTATATTTCAAAAAGCTACTGGATTTCAAATAGAAAAATCAATTTTTTGTAAAAATATATTTAATAAAAATAAAAATAAACTTAGAGAAAATATAAAAACTAAAAAAACTAATATATTTTTTAAATAAATTTTGAAAATAGAAGATTTATTTTTAAAAAATCCTCAAAGAAAAAATGAAAATAAGACAACTAAAAATAAAAATAAACTCAAAGATAGTCAAAATTCTAAACTTGAAAATAAATTTCATATTTTTGATACAAAATAAAAAACATTTAAATACTCAAAATCAAGTATTTTCATTATTTTATCTATATGCAATATAGGTATAACAGATAATATTCATCATAAAATTCAAACTAGAAATCTTTTTTTATTAAGTGGATTATCATCTATAAATGAAAAAGAATATGCCCAAATTACAATTGGAAAAAATGATATAAAAAACAAAAAAATATAGATAAATATAGTTTCTAACATAAAAATAACTTATTTTTTAAACTAAATGTATTATACAATTTTTTCAAAAAAATAAAAAAAGAGTTTTAAAACTCTTTTTTTATTATCTAAATATTTTGTAATTTCAAAACTTAACATAGTTATCACTTCAAGAT
>CALMJA010000101.1 GCA_937864295.1 uncultured Candidatus Altimarinota bacterium
AAGAGCAAGTACTCCAATGTGAAGATACACTGAGGCTTCTTCTAGTTGTTCTAGTAGTGAAAGAGATTTCACTCATTTAAATCATGATGTAAGAGCAACTGCTCAAACTAGAGCAACTAATAGAGCAATATCTGATTTACTATGAATTACTGATATTATATATTATATTTCATGAATAATTAATAGTAATGTAAATACTGAAAATAACTATGATAATTGACCCGTAGAGAGTAGTAATATTATAGATACTCATAATATTACCTTAAAGCAAAGAAAACTCTTAGAGAGCTTAATAACTGAAGTTATTGAAAATGAAGATGAGCAAAAAGCATATATTGAAACACTAGATGAGTTATCAAAATATGAAGCTAATTTTCATATAAGAGAATTACTTGATATGAAGAATGGGACTAATTAGTCCTTTTCTTCAATAAAAACCACCTACCTCCCCAAACCTCCACCTAAATATTTTACATAATAAATCCTTAATTTAATTTGTAAAATATTTAAAATCATATATTATTGATGTGCCAAAATAAAACAAATGCTGTAAAAAGCAAACATGAAAAAATATACAAGAAAGGGTAACTTAGGTTGCTCACCTTTTATTGAATATTTTTTCATGAAGAAGTTTTGTTTTGGCGAACATAAAGAGTGCTTAAGTTACCCTTTTTTGTTTGCCAAAATTTACCTTTTAAATAATTAAATATGAAAAAAATAATATTAACTATTTTTTTAGTTTTGAGTTTATTTATATATAAACCATCATTTGCTTCTGAAAACAATACTTGCTGATTAAACTCATATAGTAATTGAAATTGAACTTGTACTTGTGAAATATGATATGAATGGGTTGATAAAAATGATTTATCAAATTTAGATTGTTTTGATAACTATTTAAGTTTAATGAATAAATGATTTTATGAATTAGAAAATAATCTATCATATGACAATGCAATATATTATTTCATTGAAGCTTCAAAATATGGAATAGATTTAGATTCTCTTTATGGTATTATATGAAAATGTTATTTTCTAAAAGATGACTTTAAAAATGCTAAGAAATATTATTATCTTTCTTTATGAATAAAATATGATGCAAATACATTATATAGATTATCTCTAAGTCATATTAGATTATTAGAATGGAAAGATGGTATATACTATATTAATGAAGCTAAAAAAACAGCAGAGTCTGAAAATAATCTTAAACTTCTTTTTGAAATAAATGATATGTATAATTGGCTTAATGTAAGTGACATTAATAATGCTAACTATCTAGCATCTCAATGATTTATAGTTGATCAATCAAATGAACCTTTAAAATATAATTTAGGTCATAATGTTCTTAGACAAGAAATTGCAGCTATTTCTTTAAAGCTTTGAGAAATAGATAAAAAAAATAAATGTGATAATCTTTTTTCTGACCTAACTTCTATAATTCCAAATAGTTGGGCATGTTTAAATATAGAACCATTACTAGAAAAATGACTAATTTCTAATAATAAGAAATTTAGACCTGAAGAAAATATTACAAAAACAGAAGCATTATGAATGTTAATAAAAGTTAAATGACTTGATTACAAATTAGTAACAAATAGTAGTAAAACATGGCAACAACAAATAGTAGAATATGCAGTTAGAGAATGACTAGTTGAAGATTTTACTGATTATGATACTTATGCAACTAGAGCTTGGATATTTCAAGTTGTAGATAATATTATTACTAATGATATATTAAATTCTTTAAAATGATTAGAATAATTAATAATAAAATATGGAAAAAATAAATAATAGTTTTTTAAAAAATGAAAATAATATTTTTACTGTAGATATTTTCTGAGAT
>CALMJA010000102.1 GCA_937864295.1 uncultured Candidatus Altimarinota bacterium
AGAAAATTTGTGAAGTGTAAGTTCAGGAGGTAGATATGAAAATCTTGCTTCAAATTTTACAAAGAATAATTATCCATGAGTAGGGTGAAGTATAGGTTTATCTAGATTAATTGCAGTATTAAATAGTATTTGAAAAATTGAAACATCTAGAAAAACTACTTCAAGAGTTATGATTGTAAATATGTGAATTGATACTTTAAACAATAATTTAAGTATTTTAAAAACACTTAGACAATCTTGAATTTCTTGTGAAATGTACCTTGATAGTGAATCAAAAATGCAAAAACAATTGAAATATGCAAATAACAAAAAAATACAATATGCTATTATTTGTTGAAGTGAAGAATTAGCTTCTGGTATATTACAATTAAAAAACTTAGATAATTGAGAACAATTGGAAATAAAGCAATCTGAATTAATAAATTATATAAAATAAAAAAAAGAGACTTTTAAGTCTCTTTTTTATTTTTTAAAATGTACAATCTGTATCTGTTAAATTTCAAGTATCTTTATCTATTATTTGATATGTAATTGTAGATCAATCACTTTGAATAGCTTTACCAGATTCTCTTATTTCTAGACAACTTCTGTAATCTGTATTTTGCCAATATGAATTTGTAAGTCATGTTAATATTGCACTAATAGTAGTTCAATCACTAGTAGGTGTAAATGGATCTACAAATGTGTAAGGTAAATTATGACTTTGTTCACTAAAAATAAATTTATTTCTATTTATATCACCATCACCAACTCAAGCGTGTATTTCAGCATTTCAAGAACCTGGTTTAGCTATAGCAAGCATAATTCCAGGAAGTATATTTTGAGAAACTGATTTATAAGTACCATTTACTATAGCTTTTGGATTATCTTCATTTTCTAAAGTAGCAGCCATTTCATATTCTTGAGCATTTTTAGTTATAGAATACACATATGGGATTTTTGCTTTTGGATCAAAAGGTAATCTATCAAGTGTATTTAAACGAACATTTTGATCAAATCTTCATTGTAATACAATTCAAGTTCAATTATATGTTAAATTAAAATTATCACCTGGAGGTGGATAATATCATCTTTTTTGTTTATAAACTTTTAGTGCAGAACCAACTTGTGCTAGATCTGATTTTCTTTGAGAATCTCTTGAATCTCATAAGTAACTACTATATGAAATAAATCAAATAGTACTAATTATAGCCAAAATAGTTACAGAAACTATAAGCTCTACAAAAGAGAATGCTTTTTTATTAATCATATTTTATTTTTATATTTTAATATTGTTTAAATTCTTTTATATCTGTTTCTACTATATCATATCTTATACTTCTTTTACCTCATAACCATTTTTGAGAGAAGTAATTTTGAATTCATCTAATTTCATTTTCAGTAAGAGCATGATTCCAAGAAATAAGTTCTCAAATTCATCATTTGAAATATGCTTTATCAGTAGCTGAAATATCATTAAATAATGTAAGAGTTGGTTTTGCTGGAGTAACACTCCATGCAAATACATTTCACATTCAAGCATAAAAATGCTCAGGCATAGCATCTACATGGTCAGTTTCATTTGCTAATACTCAGTTTAGATAAATTTTTAATCTATTTTGAGTATCTATATATCTTTTATCTTTTATATCTTCTATTATAGGTCTTGCAGTTCTATTTAAGTGTGTACTATCTTGCACAATCATTATAAAATAAATAGTATTTGGTCTAACTTCATCAAGTTTTACAGATTTTTGATTATGTCATGCATCCCATTGAAAATAATAATTTGTATCAGTTGAACTATAATCAGTTTCTGCATATCAAGAATCACCATAATTTAAAACTCAAGCCCAAACATTACCATCTTGTATATAAAAATTATATCATGTTGCTGCTCATCATTGTTCATATATTACTTGAGGGTCCTCTATATTATCAGAAGTTTTAAAAACTATTGCATAAGATTTTTCCATATAAACTCTATTTGCATATCAGTCTCTATCATTATTTAATAATCAATTACTATTAATAGCAAGCATTTGATCTGTTCAATTAAATTCTACCATTGGCATTCAATTTAATCATTCTTCATTAAATGTAGGTAAATTTGAACTATATTGAATTGTACGTCACGTGTTAACTGTATCCTTATCAACAAAATCTCATACTCAAGTAGCTACTTTATTTTTCCAAGTTGATACAAGTCCTCAATCAGAAATAGTACTATTGTTATCTAAGTCTATATTTGTTGCATCAAAGTGAAATACTATATTACTTATTTCTGGTGGTTTTATATCATATCTAAGTATATCAATTTTTTTTGTAAATTCTCTTGTAAAAGTTTTTCAAACAGCATTTGTTGGATCTACATTGTTACCATCTTTATCTACATATTTGTATTTTTCATTTGTAGATCAAG
>CALMJA010000103.1 GCA_937864295.1 uncultured Candidatus Altimarinota bacterium
TCATTAATCATTTTATTTGTGATATAATTATTCCAAAATATATTAAAATAATCACTAGTATTTGGTGAAACATTTCAAAATATAGTAGTTCTTGGAGTTATATCATCATCCAAATAATCTCAAGGATATCATAATGCTCAAGTTGAACTTGATCTATAATTATCACTATTCATGTTATCATCTACTCAATCTTCTCAACCTATACCTGTACTATCAAAACTAAAAAATGTTGAATCTGAATCTCAAAATGTACTTTCAGCTTCCCAACCTATTTCTCAAGTTTCAGATAATTCAAAAATAGATATTTCTGCTACATTTAAAAATACATCTAATTGATCAGATTTTATTTGTATATAACGAATTCCATCTGCACTAGCATATGATCAGTAATCTAAAGTTTTTTCTACTAAATCTACATCATTCATTCATGGTAATGTAATTGTTTTTAAAATAGTATTTCAACCATTTTTTAAATACATAGTACCATTATTCCAAAAAGTAGGTCCTTTAGTTTTTTTCTCTATAATTATTTTAGATAATTTTTTTTCACTTCATAAATCATAAGTAATAGAACCATAATCTTCTTTTTTTGATTTATATTCAGTTGAAGTGCTAGCATCTAAAGATTTTGCAGGTTGATAAGCTGATGAAACTTCATTTCAAACTCATGATATTGAATTATTAGCTATTTCCCCACCTTCATTAAAAGCTTTATTTATTATATCTCTAAGTTCTCATTTAAAATAAACACTAGTAAATTTTTGAGTATCTTCATCAAAATATATTCTTCAAGGTTCTCATAAATAATAAAAAATACAATATACAGTACCGAAATCATAGTTCATTTCTGATGTAATTCAACTTTGAGTATCAACAGTTCAACTCATAGTTATATTTTGAGGACATGATATATTATCACTGAATCAACCACCATTTCTATTATATTGTCTAACTGATTCTATGTTTATATTTGCTTTATCAGAAAGTTTTAAAAAAACTTCTTCAGCATTTTTTCAAATATTTATGTTATTATTTAGAATGTATGTATTATTAAATACTACATACCCAATTATAAGCGCTACATTTATAAGTATCAATACATATACGAAAACACTTGCCTTTTTGTTTTTTATTTTCATGAAAAAGAAATTAGTAAATTAAATTATATTCATCAATAACTAGTTTATCTACAAAGAAATCTGCAAAATCTTTACCAAGTAAAGAATCATCAAATAAGTTAATTACACTAAAATATACATCAACTAAATATCATCAATTATATGTTTCTACTCTAAAATCTCTCATTCTTATATTTTGAAAAATTTTATCATTTGTAAATTGTTTTTCAAAAATTTTTCAAGTATTTGTATCTATTTCTGCCATTTCATCTACAGATAAATATCTATATCATAAAAAATTGTCTCAATAAACATAATTTCTTTGAATTAATTTATTATCTATATTTACTATTCATATAAGAATTCATTTTTTTAAATCAAGAGTTTTCAAATATAAAACATGATTTGGGTTTGGATTTGTAGTTCAAGTATATAATGGATCTGTAATTCATGTAAATACTGTTACATTACTATATCATCATCTTACGAATCTTCATATAGTATCTTTAAATGTAAATCATTCATCAATAGATCAAATTTTTACATCATTATCAACCAATTCTTCAACACTATCTGTTATAAAAACAAATATAATAAGAAACAATATTCAAGATATTGCTATTGTAGTTATAAGCTCTATAAGAGTTATTGCAGTTTTGTTATTAAAAAATTTCACAATTAGTAAAAATTAATTATATTAGTACATATATATTATTTATATTAAACATTTTGTAAAATGAAAAATAATAAAAGAGCGGATACGATTGCTTGAATTATCATTGCAGTTTTCATATTGTCTTTTGCTATGCTTGGAATAGTAAATGTTTTGGATTATAATCAAAGTGTTTCTGATAACTATGAAAAAGAAACTGATTTATATATACTAAAATCAAATTCTGATAATATATTAAAAAGACTTAATATAGATGGTATTCAAGAAAATGAAAAATTTTATGTTTTCAAAGATAAAACAACAAATGAATACAAAGTTATGACTTGAGCTACAAATGAAAAATATAAATATGTAGATAAAGATGGTAATAATGTAGATCCAACAAATGCTGTTTGAAAAACTTTTACAAGAGAATTTACAAAA
>CALMJA010000104.1 GCA_937864295.1 uncultured Candidatus Altimarinota bacterium
CATCATTACATTGTATCCTAAATCATTAATATATTTTATTTCACTATAAAAATAATGATTAGGTCATCAATTACCATGAAAATAATATACAGTTTTTCATGTTCAAGTTCATACATACATTCAATTTAAAACTTCTCCATTTTTTTTGTATAAATTTATTTCTTCTATTTTTAACTCAGTTTCAACATGTCATACTAAATCTTGAACATTTATTGCAATTGCTGGAAAAGTAGAAGTCATTTCTATTTTTTTTGCATAAAATACAAGTAATATATAACTAATAATAATCATTAAAAATATCAAAATAGTTTTACATATTTTTTTATTTTTAGAATAAAATAAAGATATATCTTTTATTATTTCATTTTCTTTTATTAGAGCTATTAGTTCTATTATTTTATTTTTTTTCATTTATTTATTTTTTACAAATCTATTTCAAATCTTTTTTCATTACCTGACAATATTTCTTTTACAGATGATAAAATATCATCTTTTGAAGTGTATTTATCACTTGATAAATTTAAATCAATCATAGAATTATCATGAAAAGTAGTATCTACTATTTTTGGATTTATTATATGGACTCATATTCAAACAAGCTCATTTTTAAGTGCTCATGCAAATCACCTAAGTCAAAACTTACTTGCCTGATAAACGGCTCAGTACTTCATAAATTTTTTACCAATTATACTTCAAATAAATATAATTTTTGCTTTTTTATTCAATAATTTTTGAAGTTTTTTTATAAGCAAGATATTTGAAGTGAGATTTAAATTTATTATATTTAAATACTCCTCATCTAAGGCATTTTCAAATTTACCAAAAAATCAAATTCAAGCATTTAGTATAATAGAATCAAATTTAATTTCTCTTTGTTCAAATTTTTTAACAATATTGTCAAAAAGCTCGAAATTTGTTAAATCAATGTTAATTTCTTCAAATAAATCTAAATCAGTTTTTGTTCTAGAAATAGCAAAAATATTGAAATCATTATTTAAATTTCATGCTAGATAATTTCAAATTCATTTTGAAGTTCAGGTGATGAGAATATTTTTTTTCATTTTAGTATTCTAAACAAAGTATACATTTATTATCAAGCTTTTTAAACATAGTATAAAAAGTATCTCTAACTCTCTTTGATTCACGATAAAATCAATCATTATCTAATTCAAGCATATGCAGTATATCTAAGTCTTTGTATTTAGAAAGTATTTTATTATAATCTTTTTTTGTATATAAAAGACCTGATGCAAAAGTAGAATTTATATCACACATATTTATATTTTTTGATACATATTCTACAAAATCTCCATATATTTCTTCGTAGTTTTTTACTGGCAAAAGTGGTAAAAACCTAATTCAAACTTTAAATCAAATAGATAATAATTTATTTATAGACTCAATTCTAGCATCTAAACTAGAAGTTCATTTTTCATATTTATCTATAAGTATTTGAGGATTAAGAGAAAATGCAATTTCAGTATTTTTTGGAATAAATCATAAATCAAGAAGTGGTTTTATATTTGCACTTTTTGTTCTTATTTCCATTTTTGTATTATCAAATTGTTCAAAAAATTGTATAAATTCCTGGCAAAATGAAGAAAATCAATCCATACCCAAAATATCACTATAATCAGAACTATAAAACCAATGAGTTTCATTTTTATCTAAAGTTTCTATTTTTTCTTTTATTTGTTTTTTTATATCATCATAATTTACAAAAACTACCATATTTTCATTTTTGAAAGCTCATTTAAGATAACAATAATCACAATCAAAAATACAATTTAAGATAGTTTTAAAGAAAAAAGCACTTTTTGTATGACCATATCAAGCTGGAGCTTCTGAAACTGCATTTGAGTTAAGTTTTGCTATTATCAAAGCCTTTTTTGAGTCCAAATTTGTATAATCTTTATCAAAAATATTTTTGTAATTATCAATAAAAATAATAGTAGAATTTTTAAATCTTTCTATTATTTTTTTTGTTTGCTCATACTCTAAAGCTTGTTTTTCTATGTAGATAATCATGGAATAATAATTATTAAAAATAATTTAAATTATATTTTATATGTACTTTTGTGACCAAAAGAAAGCACATCTTTACTTTTGATTCCAAAAGTAACAAAAGAATTAGTGGTTTTCGAACTAGCTTGCTAGATTTTATCTCTTACGGCTTGTAATCACTATCTCAACCCCTAAGACCCCTGGATGTTTCTAGGAGTTTTTTTATTTTATTAAATTTAATATTTTTTTATTTTTATATAAATATATTGCAATATAACACTTAATGCGAATTTACATCTGTTTTGTGTTCATTGTGGATTTTTAAGGCGACATCAGCCTTAAAGACTTTTGGTACCTTTTGGTCACAAAAGTACATAAGAAATGTAAAAATTTTTTAGCTATTTTTTTGCTACCTTTTGGTTACAAAAGTAGAAAGATTTTTCACAAAAGTACATATATTTTATTTCACTAAAAATTTTTCTAAAAATTCTTCTAATCCTTTCAAAAATAATTTTTTATTTAACTGCTTATTTTCTTCAAAATAAGTATCAAAATTATTTCATATAAGTGATACATATCTATAATACAACTTTTTAAATATTTCTTTTTCACTAAAAGTAAAATTGAAATCCTTAAAATATTTCTCAAAATCTATTTTTTCTTCTTGTTTTTCTAAATAAATACTTATTTTTTCAAGCATTGTTTTATAATCTATATTTTTAGATAAATACAACTTCGCTTTTTCAAAATCAAAGTTTTTAGTTTCACTTCATATCTTATCAACAGGGATTTTTAGTAAGATTCTTGGGATTTTAAAACTATCACAAACCATTTCAAAACCATAACTTTCCATATCTACAAAATTTTCTTCTTTTAAAATAGTATTATCAGTTACTATTTTTTCACTACATGCAATACTTTCTAAACTTAAAAAATCTATCAAATTTGGAATAATTACTTCTTTAGAATTTGATAAATTGTAAATTCTAGCAACTTGAAAAGCATCTATTTTTTTTTCTTTGTATCAACAAATTCATATATTTATCACAAAATCAAAACTATTGTTTTCTAAAAATCTAGTTAAGTTAAGTATTGTATTATAATTCCCCATTCACACAGTAAAAAAACTAATTTTAATGTCTCTAAATTTAGCATCTTTTAATATTTGTTTTATTTCATTTAGCTCAGTAGATAATGCACAAACAACCAAGATATTTTTCATAATTTATATTTTATTTAAGATTTTTTAAATTATAGTAAAAAACAAATAAACTCCAAGTTTTTGGAGTTTATTTGTTTTTTATAACACTAAAATATAAATAAGATATTTCATCTGCAACATTTTGAAGTTCTTCATTATCCATAGATTTAATAGTGCTAATATAATCTAAATTACTAGATAATAAGCTTTTTATATGAATAAATTTATATCTAGAACTTTCAGGGAAATCATATGGTTCCAAAAATGTTAAATCCAATCAATTATCAATTAACCTATCCCTCAATAACCCCTCACCATTTACTATACCAAAATAAATTGGTATGAATCTTTCAATAACTTTATATTCCATTTTATTAGAATTATATATTAAACATAATATATTCTATAAAATGCTAAAAAAGAGTAAATGAAAAAAAATTATTTATTTTTTTCTTCTAAGTAATTCAATTTATATCAAGCATCTTCTGCTTCTTTTTCATTATTAAAACATTTAACATTTTTTCATATTTTTTCTAAAAATCATAATCACCATAAATTATTATAATCTTTACTATTTTTTGTGTAATAAATTTTATCTAATGTATCTCATCTAATTAAACATTTATTATATATAAAATCACTTTCTAATATCTCTAAAGAATAATTAGTTTCTTTATTATTAAAATTATTATATTTAGAATATTCATTATGTTCATCATATTCCTCATATCATCATTTAAAATTATAATTATTTATTAATATAGGTAATTTAAATTTAAAACCAATCTTATCCTCTTTTATATTTTCATAATAATAACGATATCAGTCTAAAATTAAAAAATTAACTTCATCTCCTCATTCATTATAAAAATACTTTCTATCATCAGTATAGAAACTACTATATATTTCTCAAGAAGCTAAAGAACGTTTTTTAAATTCTACAATTATTTTCTCACTATTTTTTGTAATATCTATAATTGGTTGATAATTATATTCTAATATTTCTTCTCATGTAACTCTAATTTTATAACTATTATTTCTAAGTAAATCCAAAGGAATTAAAGGTTCCATATTAAATTTTTCAATATAAGTCTTAAAAATATTTTTATGTTGGTTATCTAATCATATGAAATATATTTCATTTAATTTATTCATAAGTAATATTTCAGATTCCTTTAAATCTTTTTTATTTGATAATTTAATTATTTTTTTTCATAATATATCAATTAATTTATCTCATTTTAAAGCTCATTCTTTTGAAGAATATAATTTTATAAAAGTTTCATCAACTTTTATAAATATTTTTTTATCAGATTCAGTAAATATAATATTGGCCTTTTTTCTTATTTCTTCTGGTGTAAGATTTTCTTTTATTAAATCAGAATAATATGTATCAGTTAATGTATATCAATTATAATTATATACTCAATTAATTTTTAATTTTTCAAATTCTGTATCAATATCAAAAGCAGAAATAACATTTATATTTAAAATAAAAATTAATATTAGTAAAAATATTTTTTTCATAGAATAATAAGTTAATAAATAAATATTTTATTTAGAATCAATTTTCTCATATAATGCCCAGGTAGATATTCAAGCAATATCTGAAAAAGACATTTTCACTCAAGGAGAATAAGATTTAATCATATAATTTAATATATCCATTTCTGTGATACTATCATTAGTATTTTTTCTTAAAGATACTAAGATACTTCAAGCTATATTATAATTATTTTCATTTATTTCTAATCAATATAATACCATAGCATCATCTAATTTTAATTTTATATCTTCTTTAGAATAATTTCAAATAAAAACTAATTCCATCTTTTCAAGAGAAGTAAAATTACTTGATACACTTCATCAAGTATTTGAACTATTGCTTCATCAATAATATCATCATATTCAAATAATTATAACCCAAATAAAAATTATTATTAATAAAGTTCATAAGCTACTTCATAATTTACTTTTACAATTTGGACAAATAGAAGCTTTATAATCAATTTCAGTTCTACATTTAGGACATATTTTAGTTTTATTACTCATAATAAAAATATTAAATTAAATAATAATTTTTTAAATTATACTAATAGCACATTAAATTCGCATTAAATTTTAAAAGAAAAATTTTTTTTATGTTAAAAACTAATTTTTAACCTTTTAAAATTCATAATATATCTTATTTGTTAAGATCAAAAAATAACATATTTAAATAAAAATCAATTTTTATTAAACAAATAAACTCCAAGTTTTTGGAGTTTATTTATTTAACAATATTCTTTTATACATATCTACACAAGGAACCATATCATACTCTATTTTAGAAATTGTTCAGTAATCAAAAGAAAGTATTTGAGAATCTTGTTTTATTGAAAGTATAATTGGTGAATGAGTTGCAATCAAAAATTGTGATCAATTAAAAACCATATATTTTATTATTTCAACTACTTTTAATTGATTTGCTGGAGAAAGTGCTGATTCTATTTCATCTAAAATATAAAATCAAACTCTATCCATCATAGATTCAAATATTTTCATAAATTGTTGTCAGTGAGAAAATTTATGCAAATTTTCTCATCAATAAGGATCAAATCAGTCTTCAAGTCCTTCTAAATAATTTACAAAATTATAAACTCATTCTGCTCTAAAAAAATATCAATTTTTAAATCTTGTTGGTTGCCAAGACAATTTTATCCAATTATTTTCTATATTATCAGTTTTATTTGTTTTATAATTTGAATTTATAGTTCATCATTCTTTATTAAATCAAAAAGACTCTGCTATACTTTCAAGCAAGGTAGATTTTCAAGTCCCATTTTCACCTACAAAATATGTGATTTTTTCTTCTAATTCTAACTCACTTATATCTTTAAATATATCTATATTTTCAATATATTTTTCTTGTAAATTAGTATTATCAAAATAAATAGTTTTCAAAAAATGATTATTCATATTTTTATTCTTCTAAAAATTTAACTATTAATTTTTCTAGTTTTTCTGGTTTTGTTACTGGTGCAAATCTTTTTATAGTTTTTCAATCTTTTGAAACAACAAATTTAGTAAAATTCCATTTTATTTTATTTCAAAATAGACTAAAAGTATTTTCTTTTAAATATTTAAAAATTTCATGAGTATTTTCTCAATTTACATCTATCTTTTTAAAAACAGGAAATGTAACTCAATAATTAATTAAACAATTTTGTTTAATTTCTTCATCTGTTCACGGTTCTTGATTTGCAAATTGATTACATGGAAATCAAAGTACAACTAATCATTTATCACTATATTTTTTATAAAGCTCCTCTAATCAAGTATATTGATAAGTTAAACCACATTTACTTGCAGTATTAGCTATTATTATAACTTTTCCTTTGTATTCTTCTAACTTCACTTTTTTCCCACTTGGAAGTTCAGCTTCTAAATCATAAAAATTTTTCATATTTCTCAATTAATTAATATATAATATATATTATATAGTTTTTTTGATTTTTAAAAAGTTTTTGTCACTATTTTATTTTAAATCGTTTTATTAAATATAACTTATATTTTAAAAATTAAAATATGAAAAAAATAATCATAGTTTTTTTTAGTATCTTATTATTTATTGTATTAAATAATAATCAAACTTTTGCTTGTTCATGTATGATGAATGAATCTCCAAACATATCTATGGAAAAAGCTAAAAGTGTATTTATATGAAAAGTTTCAAAAATAGAAGAAAGCTCTATAGTAAATAATTTAATAGATTACAGAAAAAATTATGTTACTTTTAGTGTTTCAAGTAGTATAAAATGAACTTCAGATAATGAAATCACAATTGTTACAGCAAAAGATTCTGCAACTTGTTGATACAATTTTGAAGAATCAAAAGATTATATAGTTTATACTTATTGAGAAGAAAAAATACAAGAAGTTTCTCTTTGTTCTAGAACAGCTCTTTTAACAGATGCATATGAGGATTTAGAAGTATTAAAAGATAAAATCATAAATATAGAAAAAACAGATGTGATTGAGACAAAAAAAAGTTTTGCTGAAATTTTTATATCTCTTTTAATTATTTTTATAAGTATTTTCACAATTGTTTTTATAACAAGACCAATAAAAGACTAGATTAATCTAGTCTTTTATTTATATCAATTTTTTAAATAATTCTAAACTATCTAATTTTTCCCAACTTACATCATCTCTACCAAAATGTCCATATGATGCAGTTTTTTTATAGATAGGATTTCTTAAATCTAAAAATTTAATTATACCATTTTGACTTAAATCAAAATTTGTTTTTATAGTTTCTATAACAGAATTTATATCTACTTTTCAAGTATCAAAAAAATCTACATAAATAGAAACAGGTTTTACTACTCAAATAGCATATGATAATTGAACTTCACATTTATCACAAATACCTGAAGCAACTATATTTTTTGCTAAATATCTAGCAATATAAGCTCCACTTCTATCTACTTTTGAAGGATCTTTTCAAGAAAATGCTCATCATCAATGTCTTCAAATTCAACCATAAGTATCAACTATTATTTTTCTACCAGTTAATCAACAATCTCATTTTGGTCATCCGATTTGAAAAATTCATGTTGGATTTATATGAATAATAGTTTCACTATCTATTAAATCTCACAAAACAAAATCAATTACTTCTTTTTTAATTCCAGATTTTAATTCTTCTTGAGTTATATTTACTCTATGCTGATTTGAAATAACTACAGTATCAATTCTTTTTGGTTTTCAATCTATATATTCAACTGTAACTTGTGTTTTTCAATCTGGTAATAAATAAGGCAATATATTATCTTTTCTCACTATTTCCAATCTTTTTGCTAATTTATGTGCATAGTAAATTGGTGCTGGCATAAAAGTAGGAGTTTCATTTGTTGCATATCAATACATTATTCATTGATCTCATGCTCAACCAGAATCAACTCAAACTGCTATATCTGGTGATTGAGTATTTATAAGTAAATGCACTCAAACATCATTTCAATTATAATGAGCTTCCGTTTCATTATATCCTATTTCACAAATAGTTTTTCTAACTAAACTAGTATAATCCACTTTTGCTTTTGTAGTTATTTCACCACTTACAATAACTGTTCAAGTTGTAACCAAAGTTTCACATGCAACTCTAGAATTTGAGTCTTGTTCTAAACAAGCATCAAGTATAGAATCACTAATTTGATCACAAATTTTATCAGGATGACCACTAGAAACAGATTCAGAAGTAATATATGTTTTCATATTTTCTAAAAATAAAAAAATAAACTTACTCCTAAAAAGAAGAAAGTTTATTTTTTAAAACATAAAATGTTTATAAAATCATATCTTTCCCTTTTCAGGGTAGGAATTAGCACCTGGTTTTTAAAAAACTGGTTGCTGGAGTGATAATAACGAGCCTATTCTCTTTCACTCTCTCTAGATATGTTATTTTTAATAATAACAATTTAAATATATGAAAAATATTTTAAAAGTAAAATTTTAAATAAAAAACTACTTTTTTTCTATTTTTATTTCTTTATTTTCATCTATATCAATAAATAAATTATCTCCAGAACCTATATTTCAAGAAATTAATTCACTTGATAACAAATTTACTATCTTGTTATTTATAGTTCTTTTTAATGGTCTAGCTCAAAAATCTCTATCATATCCTACTTTTGCTAAATGTTTTTTCAATTTTTCACTAAACTCTGCTTTTATTTGTTTATTTTTTAATAACTTAATAATATCTTTTAAAACTAAATCAACTATTGTTAATATTTGTTCTTCTCCTAATGGATTAAAAACTATTATATCGTCTAATCTATTCAAAAACTCTGGTCTGAAATATAATTTTAAATCATTTTGTAATTCATTTTGAATAATATCATAATTAGTATTTTTTGAAGTTAAATCTTGAATTTTTTGACTTCAAATATTACTTGTCAAAATAATTATAGTATTAGTGAAATTTACAACTCTTCATTTACTATCTGTTAATCTACCATCATCTAAAACTTGTAAAAGTATATTAAATACATCACTATGTGCTTTTTCAACTTCATCAAAAAGTATAACACTATATGGTTTTCTTCTAACAGCTTCTGTAAGTTGTCATCATTCATCATGACCTATATAACCAGGAGGTGCTCAAATAAGTCTAGAAACAGAGTGTTTTTCCATGTATTCACTCATATCTATTCTTATCATATTTTTTTCATCATTGAAAAGTTCTTTTGCAAGTGCTTTTGCTGTTTCAGTCTTACCTACTCATGTTGGACCAAGAAATAAAAAACTTCAAAGTGGTTTTCACTCACTTGCTAGTCCTGCTCTAGCTCTTCTTATAGCATTTGAAACACTTACAATAGCATTATCTTGTCATATAACAGATTTTTTTAAAACATATTCTAGCTTTAAAAGTTTTTCTTTTTCTGTTTCAAGAAGTTTTTGAGCTGGAATTCAAGTCCATTTTGCTACTACTTCTGCTATATCATTACTATCAACCTTATCTCTCAGATAAGTAGTTCAAGAGTTTTCTAAAGATTTCATTTTTTCTTCTAATAGAAAAAGAGATTTTTCTATTTTTGGTATTTCTCAATATCTAATTCTAGCAACCTCACCTAGATTTCATTCCCTTTCAAAACTATCTGCTTGTACTCTAAATCTATCTATTTTTTCTCTATTTTGTTTTATTTCATCTATAATATTTTTTTCATTTTTCCATGAAGTTTCTATTATTTTTGCATCTGACTCTTTTTGTTTTATAGAGTTTTCAAGATTATCAAGTATATCTTTATTTACTTTTTCTGTTTTTTTAGCTTCAAATTCGATCTTTAATGTTCTTATTTCTTTTTCAATTATATCAAGCTCTACAGGTTTAGAAATAGATTTCAATTTCACACTAGAAGAAGCTTCATCCATTAAATCAATTGCTTTATCTGGTAATTTTCTATCACTTATATATTTTATAGCTAAATCAACACTAGCTTCAATTGCTTTATCTGTGATTTTTAATCAGTGATGGGCTTCATATTTGTCTTTTATACCTCTAAGAATAGCTAATGCATCAGTTCTATTTGGTTCATCAACCATAACTGTTGCAAATCTTCTCTCTAAAGCAGCATCTTTTTCTATATATTTTCTATACTCATTTATTGTTGTAGCTCAAATAAGATGAAGTTCTCACCTAGCAAGACTTGGTTTCAAAAGATTTCAAGCATCATTTTGTCATTCTGCATTTCAGGCTCAAACAATTGTATGGATTTCATCTATAAAAAGTATGATTTGACCTTCTGATTTCTCTACTTCACTTATAACAGATTTAAATCTCTCTTCAAACTCTCACTTAAACATAGCTCAAGCAAGCAAAGCTCACATATCAAGAGAAATAATTTTCTTTTCAAGCAAGTTATCAGGAACATCTTTTTCACTTATTTTTTTTGCAATTCATTCTACGATAGCAGTTTTACCAACTCAAGGTTCTCAAATCAAAACTGGATTATTTTTTGTTCTTCTACTAAGTATTTGAATTGCTCTTCTTATTTCTTCTTCTCTACCTATTACTGGATCTATTTTTCAAGATTTTGCTTTTTCTACTAAATCTATTCAGTATTTTTTTAAAGCATCTTTTGTATTATTTTTTAGTTCTTCTATATTCATATTCAAATAATTAAGAATTAAAATATTAGCACATAGATATTATATGTGCTAAATAATTAAAGTCAAAATTATTTTACAAAAAAAGAATTAGATATTAATCTAACTCTTTTAATAATCTAGCAGCATGTCATGTCGCTTTTATATTTTTATATTCTTTTGTAACTTCTCAAGTATTATCTACAATAAAAGTACTTCTTATAACTCACTGTATTATTTTACCATAATTATTTTTTTCACCATAAGCTCAAAGCTCAAAATGTAAAACTAATTCTGGGTCTGATATTAAATCATTTAAAAGTTCGTGTCATAAAACAAATTTTTTATGACTTTCCATACTATTTTTAGAAACTCAAACAAGTTTATATCATTTTAAATTAAATTCATTTTTTAAACAAGTAAAATCTTTGTTTTCCAAAGTACAACCTGGAGTATTATCAGCAGGATAAAAATATAAAATAGTTTTTTTATCTCAAAGTATTTCTTTTAAACTAAGTTCTTTTTCTTGTCATGATACAAGAATATTATATTTATTATTTAAGTTTAATTTCATAATTTTATATTTAAAAAATAAAAAAGCTCTTCCCTCCTCCAAAAAAGCTTTTATTTAGAACTAAATTCTCAAAACAATTTAACATCCATATTTTTAACTTTAAAGTTTTCTGGTAGATTTGATATTATTATATCTTCAGGTAAATCTATAATTTCTCAAGTATTTATATCTACCAAATGAATATGATTACCACAATTAGCTTCAAAATATGCTTTTTTACCAACTCAAACTACTTTTTTAAGATCTCAAGTTTCAACCATATCTTCTACATTTCTATAAATAGTAGATTTTCAAGCATCACTATAAATTTTACTCAATTCTTCAAATATTTCTTCAACAGTAAGATGTTTTTTATCACATATTTTCATTATATCTTCTCTATAATAATGTGTTTTCATAAACAAAAATTAGTATTATTTACATAATACTAATTAATTATTTTAAAAAATCAAGTAATTTTGAGAATTATTCTCATATTAAAAATTAAATAAATTTATCAGGGAAATTTTTTAGTAAAAATCTATAAAATATTCCATATACTAAATTAATAATTTTTTCGTGGTAAATTCTTTGAAAATCTTCATATCTATTTTCTAACTCTTCCCTAGAAGTAGAAAGAAAACTATCTACACTATTTTGATCATCTGTCTTAGAATCAAAATATAATAATAATCATGTTTTTTCTCAAAAATAAGAAATAAGCCAATTATGATTATATCTATTTTCTAAATCATTATTTATAACTGTTAACTTTCATGCATGCATTGGTTCAGCTATATTATGGCTTCATAAAACAAAAGATCATTTAGATTTGTCACAATAATAAGCTGAATTTAAATATCACATTGCATTTAATAAAACTCAATTTTTAAGAGTTAATGGTTTATTATTAACTTGCATTTTAGGCATAGATACTGCTTGCATATCTTCAGGAATAGAAAAAGGTATATTATAAGTACTTCACCCTATAAAAACATCTTTTTCCAAATCTGAAAATAACATATTTAATTCATCAACTTTTTTAGGATCTGGATTTGTTTTAAATAATTTAAATAAACAAGTATTAAATAATCAGTTTCACATCAAATCAATAAATCAAACACTATCACTATTAAATTGATTTTTTCATAGATTTTCTCTTATTTCCTGCATATCTCAAAATATTATTTTTGTATCAGGAAGAAAGGATTTTAATTTGTTAAAAAAATATCATTGAGCTACATCAGTACTTGATAAGTTAGGAAAAGTTAAAACATCAAATTTTCATTTAACTTTATTTTCAAAGTCCTCTTTAGAGATGGAAATACTTTCTGTAACGATTTCTATCAAATCAGTTCATGGCTTTATATTTTCTAAATCTATAAAATCTATAAGTTCAGGTGCATTCATTAAGATATTTTTATTATAAGTATTACAAAAAAAATATTCTTTAAATTTTGAGAAACTCAAACTAGGATACTTTGAGAAAATAGCCTCTAAAGTATCTTGTCTAAAACGAAACCCTTTCTCGTTTTTTTCTACTTCCTTTAAAAAATCATATGCATGTCACAAAACATTCAATCTAGTATCAATACTACTTTTAGTACTTGAAATAGTTGTTGAAATTTGTGGATTTTGAGATGTATAAGCTGTATTTAAACCAGGTTTATGATTATCAATTCAAGACATTTTTAAATATTAACCATTAATAATAAAATAATATCACAAATATAAAATTAAAACAAAAAATGTCTCTATTTTACATAAATATTTTTTAAAAAATATCCATCATCAATTTTCTCTATATCATCAAATAAATCCAAATTTAATCAATTACATATCTCATTTACAAATTTTCACCTAATAACCTTTACTCAGTGGCTAAGTTTCTTTCAATTTTCTTGCAAAAAATTAACCTCAATTATTTTTTTATTTAATTTATTTAAATCAATCATCTTTTTATAAGAATCTGGTAATAAATCTACTATATAATCACAATCTAGAGTATTTAAAATTTTTACTATTTCAGTTTTCCAATATTTACAAAGAGTTTTAGTTTCAATCGGTAATTTATAATTTCATATCTTATCTAGTGGCCTCAAAATACCATACATACCAGATAATATCAAAAAATTTTCATTAAAATATTCTTTTGAATTTTCACTTAAATTATCATAATCTATATATTTATACATAACTCAATTATACCTTTTTATAACATCTAAAGTCATGCATTTTTTTATATTTTTATTTAATTTTATAGCATCAATATATCTTTTTCAAGTACATTTTAGGTCATTCTTTGTTGCATTTTTTGCAATTGATAATGGTTTTTTAAAATCAAAACTTAAATCTTCATTATCATAAATACTCTCATCATTTTTCCCTTCACTTGGGGGTAATAAAAAAATTAATTTCATAGTTTAATATATTTATCTTTACTTATACTATTATCTACTTCATTACCAATATTTTCATAAGTTTCATAAAAATAATTTACAAAATCTCTCAAAAATTCATTTTGTGGAAGATAATGCAATCAATCTTTAATTGTATATCTTTTTAAAAACTCCATAGCATCAGTCTTGCTTAAATAGATATTTATCAAATCTACATAATGATTTATATAAGTCTCTTTTAAATTTGAAAAATTATCAATACTGAAATTTAAAACAATTTTATTATCAATTATAGAAATAATTCTTGATTCTAAGAGTAATTGGAAATGAATAAGAGCCTCACAATAATATGGCTCTACTTCATTTACTTTTTTGTAAGCAAAAAGTCAAATAGTTCTTATTATATGATCAATAACCACTTTTTCACTTAATTCCAAATCATCATTTTTTCACATAAAATATGCTACCAATCAACCACTTGTTGCTTTAAATTCTTCTATATTTTTATAAACTCCTGTTTTTTTATTCATTATAGATTCATTGTCTAAATCAAGCCATAAAGTATGACCAAATTCATGACCAATTGTTTCTATATCATAAACTTTATAGAAATTTTTACTATCTGAAAAAAGATATTTTCTATATTTATCAAGCAAATCTGAATCAAAAATAATACTACTTAATTTCATAAAAGGCATACTTCTTTTATTTGCCAAAACCATTTCTGGAAATGCAAATATCTTTTTACCAAACTTATCTGAAATAACATCATCATTTGGTACAACTTGTGCTGAAAATAATCATGTTAGTTCGCTACTATAATACAAAACTGGACTTGATAAATACAACTGTACTCTATTTATATTTGCAAGTGAATAATTATAACTATCTCTGAATTTTTCTTTTCAAATCTCTTTATAAAAAGTTTCATACATATTTAATATATCTTTTTCTACAACACTTTCAAAAACACTATTTTTTAATCTTAAATCCCATTCTGGAGCTACAGCTTTTCTATATTTATCTTCATAAAATTCTAGTGGATGACTTATCTGAAAAGGAGTTTTTATCTGCATCCAAGCTTCATCTACCAAAGCCCATTTTGCAACCAATAAATTTACATCTGTTTCCAAAAACGCATTTTTTATAGCTTGTAAATAATCTAAATATTCTTTTTTAGAATTATATATTTCATCTTCTAGTTTTTCTAAATTTGATATAAAAATATCAAGAGAATCGACTATATTTTGAATCTCAAAATTGAAAGCATCAAAATAACTTTTTGATACAAAATTTTTATTTTCATCATAACAAAGAGCACTATAACTTCTATCTGCTTGCTCTGAAAAATGCCCTAAATCAAATAAATTATTTTCATTTAGAAAATTAATTATTTTAGAACTATCATCATTAAAATTTTTTTCTAAATCTCTATTTATACCATTTATTATATGATTTCTCCAAGGAAGAAAAAAATCATTAAAAGCTTTTCATACAAGATGAACTCACTTAAATATTTCTAAATAAAAAGGAGTTACTAAACTTTGTTTTTCTACAAAATCAATTAAATCACTTTGTAATTCAAAATGAAAATCACTGACATATTCATATGATAAATCCAATACTTCATCTTTTTTTTCTTCTGAAAAATTATTTTTTTCCATATATAAAACAAGAGAATTTTCACGCAAATCTATCAATCTAAAATATGCTCAAAGTCTTGTTTCATCATTTGATTCAAGTCATACATAATCCAAAAATTCTTCTAATATTTCTCTATACTCATCATCATTTGCAACTCAAGAATATATTTTTTTTAGACTAGAATTAACTTCTCTATTATAATCTATAATTGTTTTTAAATTGTTTTCTATTGTAATTTTATCCATATTTATTTTTAAAAAATACTACTAAAAACAAATATAATGATTTTTATTAGAAAACAAAAAAAAGAAAAACAAAAATTTGTTTTTCTTTTAGTGATTACTTTTTAAATTTCTTATAAAGTATTATTCATAAAATAATTAATGATATAATTCAAGCTCAAATAATGAAATAATCTTTATTAAAACTATTCACATTAATCTTATCTATTACATTAAAATCACAAGTTTTAAGATTTCTCCATTCTGGTGATTCTTCTTTAGAATATTGAACTACAAAGTTATCATAATCATAAAATTTCCTAACTGTAAAATAATATTCATCTCCTATTTTTGGAACAATACTATTACTTACATTTATTCAATAATTGTTTATACTTCAAGACATACTATAATCATCACAAATTACTTCATTTGATGTTGTATCTCCATAATAAATATGAGAAGGTAAAATTTGTTTCAATGTTACAACATAATAATTAGTTTGATCTTTTAATATTCAATCATAAAAATGGTAACAATCATTAATTAATTCATTGTTTTTATAATACAATATTTCTCATTTTATTTTACATTCTTTCATGTTTTCTGGCCAACTATTTGGACCAGCTTCTGCATAAGCTTTATTTATAAAAATCATATATTTATTTTTTAAATTTCTTATAAATTACTAATAATAAAATGATTAATGAAATAACACCTATTCAAAATAAATAATTATGATTTATTTCTTTATTTAATTTTATATCTTGAATAACTTCTTCATGTTTTATAATTCAAGTAGAAGTAATAGTTCCAGTCATACTATTATCTTGGTTATATTGTGATATTTTTGTATCTTCATTTTTTTTGATATCATCTATTTTAACAATTGTATCAATATTTTTATTATAATCTTTTATAGGTTTTGTTTCAATTTTAATATCTTTATTATCTATTTTAGATTCATTTTCCATATCTATATTTGTATTAATTTGATTTTGTTCTAAAACAGGATTTATAGTATTTTGATTTTGCTTTTCTTTTTTCATTCAAAGAACAGCATCTATTCTTTTTTGAGTTACTTCATTTTTTGATAATCATCAAGTTAAAGAAAATGATTGTTTTTCTGTATCAATAGAACATTCACTTAGAGTAGAATTTAAATATTCATCTTCTCAATATCAAATTAATTCTTTAGTTTCGTTATTTATAATAAAATAAGATTCTTCTCATATTTTAGGTAATTGAAATACTTTGTTTTCTCAATTTATATTTTTTTCAATTGGAAAAATAGTATCAGAGCTTCATAAACAAATATAAAGTCATGATTTATCATATAGAAAATGCTCTTTTGTTGATATAAAATACTTTCAATTTTCATTTGATATTTGTAAATTTATATTAAAAGAACAATTATATCATTCAGGATTTTCAACATATTTAACATAATCGGTTTTTCATTTAAGTTTACACATTTCAAACCATTTTGAATCATCTCAATAACCAAATGGTCCTCAATACATAAAACAAGAGTATTTATCAATATTTTGATTATATAAATCTTTTCAAATTCAAACTATTCTATTATAGAAATCTGCAACAATATATAATTCATCTCAAATTTTATAATTGGGATTTGGATCAAAAGTATATTTCTTAGTATCACAAGAATATTTAATTTCATTATTATTTGTTCAATCAATATATCATCATCCCCCACCTCATTTTATAGTTCAACTAATAATATAATCTTTAATTCAATCATTTATCCTAATTTGAAGTTCAGTTCAACAATTATCATATGTTTTATTTTCTATAATTTTTTTTATAATTCAGTTAGCAATACAATTTTCACTCATAATTATTATTTTTAATTTTTTTAACTAGTAAATAAAATAATTTTTACTCAACTACAAATCAAGAATCAAAATCTTCATATTTTTCTTTTTCTTCTTTTGTTAAATCAATATAATTGTTTATTGTATTATAAAGAGAAGATTCTTTATATGCTTCTCTATAATCTTTTACTTTTTTATCTTCTCTAATAATAGTTTTTATATCTTTTTTTAGTTTTTTTTCAGAACCTAATAAATAACTTCAATTTTCATGTGAAGAAATTTTATGTATATCTCACATAGTAACAAGTAAATAAATACCTCATTCTTCAAGTAATTTTGTTCATTCTCAAACTATTACATATCAATTTTCATATCATCACGGAAAAATCGTATCAATTTTTCATTTTAAAATTCATTTTATATTATACAAAACTTCAACTTCATAATTTGTTTCTGGATCTCAATAATTATTATATGTTGAATTAGTTTTTATAACTTTTCAAACAAAAACATTTTCAGAAAATCATAAAACATTTTTATAATCAGAAAAATCTAAAACAAAATCATGATAATAATAAATAACTAATCACTTTTTATTTTTTTCTTCATTTATTATATTTTCTAATTTACTTAAAACATACAAAATTTTTGCTGAATCTCTATACTCTAACTTAACTTTATATAATTTTATACTTAAATTTTCTAAACTATATTTATCAAAATTTTCTATTTTTTCTTTGAAACCATTTATAAGTTTATTTTGTTTATTTAAGTTTGCATATAGATTACTACTATTTAAAAATAGTAATATTGTAATTAATACTAATATTATTTTTTTCACAATATTTGAGTAAAAATATAAAATATAATCTATTATACTAATACCACATTAAATTCGCATTAAAATGTTTTAAAAATAATCAATAATGGCTTATATAAAAGATAATTTTAAATTTACAAAAATAATTTTTAGTTTTTAATATAAAAAAAGAAAAACAAAAATTTGTTTTTCTTTTAGTAATTTTTTTTATTTTCAAGCCAATAATCATCTTGTCTCACAAGTCTTTTTGCATTTCTTTTATCTGCTAATACTTCTTTTAATGCCTCTTCTGTAAATATAGTATTTTGACTTCATTTAAATAAAACTATGTATTTTTCATTACTTTTTTCTATATAATCTCTTACAAATAATCAAGCATCTTTTGAGTACTTAAAATTTCATAAATGATGTCCGAAATTTTGCATAGTTTCTTTTCAAATAGAAACTATTTTTCAATAAGTTTTTAAATAATGATACAATTTTCTATGTTCTTGCCTTGATTTAACACCAAGTTCTCTCATATCTCAAATTACAAACAAAATACGATAATTTCTAAAAATACTATCTCTTAAATAAACTGTATTTTGAATCATTTTTAACATACTTGCAGGTCAAGCATTGTAAGTAGAGTCAATCAAAACTGAACCATTAATTCAATTAAATAAGTTAAATCTACCATTTTGGTTTACTAAATCTACATAATTTCATGCTTCTATATAATTTACTCCAAAATTTTTCAATATATTTATAGCAAGAGTAAGATAAACAAAATTATCTTCTCACATTATATTTGTTTTGATAATAGAATTATCAATTTTTAAAAGCGAAAATATTTTTTTATCTTCACAAATATATTTATGTTTATATTCATGTTTTTTATTAAAAAATTGATTTTCCACAAGTAGTTTTGGTGCATTTTCAACCAAATACTCATCTTGTTTATTTAAATATGCTTTTATTTTGGTATTTTTTATAAGTTTAATTTTTTCATCTCAGATTTGTTTCTTTGATTCAAAATTTTGTACATGTATAAAATCAAGTTTTGTAAATACACTATAATCAGGTTTTGCAATTTTAAGTAAAAAATCCATATCACCAGGATGATCTACTCAATATTCTAACACAATTATGTCATATTCCTTTTTTCAAATAAAAGTTTTTTTAACTAAGTAAAAAAATATTTTTATAAGAGAAATAACTCATGGATTGTATTTTTCAATTTTAAAAATAGAAAAAACAAGTCATAATTCACTATTAAAATTTTTTGGTGAAGTATAAATTTTTTTATCAGATAAAAATTGATTTAATACTTGAAAAATTATCATTCTACAACTAGTTTTTCCTACACTTCAAGTAACTCAAATAACAATTGGTTTAGTTTTTTTTATATATCTTTTAGCTAAAAAAGCATATATATGATAAATAATTTTTATTATAATTCTTTTCATTTTTTAAATTATTTGATTATTGTAATTTTTATTGTATAAATAATAATTATTTTATTAATTAAATCAAATTTTTATTATTATTCACTTATAAGCTTATCATAATTTATCCAAACTATTCAATCTAAATGCAATAATGATATATCTAATTTTTCACTTAAATCTATATAAAACTTATTTATATCTGTATATTCTCATCTATATTTTTCAAATAAATTTGTAAGTCTTGAATCAATAGGAATAAATATTTCTTTTGGATAAGGCACAAAATCATAAATATGGCGAGCAATATAACCAAACATCTTAACTGCAAAAACAATTGTTTTATCAGTTATTTTTTGTTTCATAGTTTTTGCAAGCAAATCTCTAAGTTCTGTCATATTTTGATAAAAATAATCTTCTTTTCACTCAAATAAATCCAAAGCAATTTTTACTTTTTCTAGTCTTTTTATCTTTGTATCAACAAATCTCTTATTATTTTTACTTTGTTTTATAAACTCTCATAATTCAAAAACTATATTTTGATAAGATATTTTTCTAGCAGAAAAATACAGAGAAAATTCTTCCCAATAGTTTTCTCAAGTTCCAGATAATTGATAACAAATTATACTATTTGCTATAACCAAAGCCAATACTTCTTTTTTATTATTATTTTTTTCTACAAGAGATTTTAAAGCTATAAATTGTCTATCTGTTTCTTCTAGTTTTATAGCATAATTTAAATCAAAGTTTTTAAGTTTACTATATAATTCTTGCATAAGTCTATTTTTTAAATTTTAATTTCTCTACTCTACTCATTTTTTTTATTTCTAGTTCTCTTTTAGTTGCCTGACTTCTATTTTCAAACTCTTCAAAATAATAAAGTGAAACTGGGGTTCTTGATAGTGTATATTTAGCTCAACCAATTATTTCTCAATTATGTTGTTTAATTCTCCTATCTAAATCAGTAGTGATTCATGTATAAAGAGTATCATCACTACATCTAAGTATATATGTAAAATACATATTATTTATTTTGAATAATATAAAAAGCACTACTTACTCCTGCAGTCTCTGTTCTAAGAATTCTATTTCATAAATGAACTTTATAAAAAAACATATTCTCAAACTTTTTTAATTCTTCATCACTAAAACCTCACTCTGGTCAGATAAAAAGATTTATAGTATTTTTATAATCAAAATCCATTTTCTTAAGTGATTTTGAAGATTCTCAAATAGTATGAAAAATTATATTTTGATTTTTTATAAGTGGTGAAAAATCATATTTTTCTAGAAAAGCTATCTCTGGTATATGTAATCTACCTGATTGTTCAACTGCTTCTATAGCTATTTTTTGAAATCTTTCTATTTTATTATCACTTAAAACAAGTTTTTGACTTCTTTCACTTTTAAAAAATACAAAATTTTTAACTCATATTTCTACTCATTTTTGTACAATATATTCTATTTTTTCTATTTTATTTGGTATTGCTTGATACAAATTTAATTCAAAATCAATTTCACTATTATTTTCTTTTCTATCTATTTGTTCAAATTCTATTGATTTATCCAATATATTTTTAACTCTAAAAACATAATCATAATTATCACTTCAATCAAAAAAAATAACACTTTCTCAAACTCTAATTCTCAAAACTTTTATGAGTTGGTGAATCATATCTTTGTCTTTTATAGAGAAATTAAAATCAGTTGTATTTAAATCACTTATGTAAAATCTTTGCATATATATACTTTAAAAAATACTTGTTAATCTTTTTTCTTTTTAAATTTAAGGTAATCTCTAACAAAAATTTGAATTATAGCAGATAATGGCACTGCTAAAATAATTCATACAATTCATGCTACACTTGCTCAAATTGCCATCATTAGCAAAACTAAAAATGGTGATAAATCCATAGATTTACTCATAATATATGGAACCAATATATTATTTTCACACCATTGTATAATTAAATATAATCATAAAATTATTAAAACTGTGTTAAATCATAATCAAAATGCAATTGCCAAAGCTGGTAATAAAGCTAGAATTGGTCATAAATATGGTATAAACTCCATAAGTCATGCAATTATTGCAAGTGTAAAATTATTTTCTAAATCTATACCAAAAAAACTAAGTATAGTTAAAGAGATAAAAACGATAAAAAACATTATAATTGCTAGAAAAAATTGTCATTTAAGCCAATCATATAGACTATTAACTATTTTTGTTTCTCTTGATTCTAAATATTTTGATAATACTGAAGGTATAATTTCATAAAAGAATTTTTTTATATTTTTTCTTTCTAAAACCATAAAAAAATTAAATACAAAAATCATGGCTATTTGAAATAACATATTTCAAACTGATAATACAAATCAAGTAGAAGTTGAGGCTATATTTCACAAATTACTAGCTATAAATTGACTAATTGATGCAAAATTATTTTTTAATGCATTTATAAGAGTATCTAAATTTACATTTTCTATAAGTGGTAATATGTATTTTAAAATAGTATCATTAAGTCAAAGTCACTCAATTCATCACAATTTATATGCTTGATCTAAAATTTCCATTTTTTTGCTTAAAAAATCTGCAAGCATATATGTTTGTTCCATAAAAATAGGAATTATAGCAAAGAAACTTACAAGCAAAAATAATATAAAAAATAAATATATTATAAATATTCAAACGATATCCGGGATTTTTCTTTTATTCATTTTATTTAGAAATGGACTAAATAAAACAAGTAAAAAAGATGAAAAAAATAATATTTTCAATATATCTAATTGTAAATATAAAAAACCTATAACTGCTGATATTGAAATAATTATTAAAAATTTTATACTAAATTTAAAATATTCATTTGAATCATTTTGTACAATTTTTTTTATTTGGTTCATATAAATTAATTAATATATATTACGATAAATAAAGAGTAATCAAAAACAAAAAAAAGACAATAAAATTGTCTTTTTTAATAGATAAAATTATCTAGGCATTCAATAAAAATCTAAACCTTTAGTATCAACCATAGTTTTAGTTAAAAAATTTTTCTTTTTCCCTTTTATAAAAAACCCTCTTTCATCAATAATACCTTGTTCTATAAGAGTAGTTGGATTTTTATTGCTTAGTTTTTTCTTTGGAAAATTTTGTTTATTTTCAAAATAATGCGTTCTTTCTTTAAACGACATATTTTTTCTTGTTTGAGGATTTTCATTTCAAATATAAACTTGATATGCCGCTTTTTTATTTTTTGCTAATTTTCTAGCTGCAGCTTGCTTTTTAACAATACTTGATTTAAGTCCGTGACTATTTGCCATAATTAATTATTAATTTAATAAGATTTATTATATTTTAATCAAAAAAGTAGAAAACACAAAGTAAAAAATATACTTAATACTTTCTACTTTTTACTTTCTACTTTTATTTTTAGTGTTTAAATTTGGAGCGGGGGACGAGGTTTGAACTCGCACACCCAAGGGTTGAAGCCTTAGTACACTCACTCTTTTATGTTACCCCCGCAAATACAATTTTAAGAAATTATTTTAATAACTTCCCTAGTTGCAGGACGTATTTTATAAAATATTTAGTTTTTTGCAAATTTTTTTTTAATTTTTTTTGTTTTAATTAAATTTATGATAAAATAAGATTATTATTAATAAATATATAAAAATATGTTTGAATTTGATTTTTCACAATTAAAAAACAACATTTTAAGCTGATTATATGAACAATTTTATAGTGCTATAGAAATTTATTTACCAAAATTAATTTGAGCACTTTTTATTGTTTGATTATGATTTCTTTGTTCTATTTTAGTTTATAAAATGGTAATTTATATATTTAAAAAATTTAATATTATAAATTTTATAGATAAATTATTTATAAATTTAAAAGAAATTCATTCTGAAGAAATTGTAAAAGAAGAAATTTCTCCTGATCAAAAAGAAATAGAAGAAAAAAAAGAATTAAGAAGAAAAAAAATATCTGATAAAATAAAAATAGATGAAATTACTGCAAAAGCATTTTCATATTACTTATTTCTAGTATTTTTTAGATATGCTATAGTTTTTATATGAATTGCTGAAGTAGAATTATTTCTTTGAGATTTAATTTCATACTTACCTAGTTTATTTATAGCTGTAGTTATTTGATTTTTTTGAGTAAGATTTGCAAATTTCGTTTATGATATAGTGTTTCATGCACTTGATTTAACAAAACAAAAAACAGCTAAAATTATAGCAAGTTGAGCAAAAGTAATAATACTATTTTTTACTATAATGGTTGTATTATCAAAAATATGAATAGCTACTGAAATCACAAATACGATTTTAATTTGATTTATATCTATGCTTTCAATAGCAGGATGACTTGCCTTTTGACTTGGTTGAAAAGATATAGCACATGAAATCCTTGAAAGTTTTAGAAAATAATTGAAAATATGGAAACTCCAAAAACAAAAACAAATCTTGCAACAAATGTTTCTTGATCACAAGAAATAGCAACTCAAATAAATGAATCTAGAGATAATTTACTATGATTAATTGCATTTCAACATATAAGAGAAGAACTTGAAAAATTTAATGATTGAAATCATATATTTATCATACATCAAACTATAGAAGATAATGCAAATAAGATAATGCAAAGTCCTTATTTTTCAAATACATGACTTGTATGAACTTCCCTAATTGCAAACTTGGATACTATAATAAATGCTTGTTTTTTTTTAGAAAAATGAACTTCTGGACCATGATTTCAACTTCATAAATCAAGTAACTCATTGGTAATAATGATTATTAATAAAAAAGAATTTGAGAAACAAAATTGAGATAATCCTAGAAATTTAAATGATATAGATGATAAATTAAGTGATTATATCGAATGATGAGAAATAAATAGATATTGATTACCAAATAGATGTGTTTGGTGATATATAAATTGAGTTTCATATCATAAAAACCATAACTTTAATTGAAATATTTGACAATAGTGTTAATTTTCTTATAAATATAAAGTCCCTTGTACAAGTAGCCTTGTTTCAAATGTGGACTTTTTTTCAAACTGATGAAAGGAAACGACGATGAAAATCATCGCTCTCGCAGCTTTCGCCTGATCTCCATGGCTGGTCTATGTAAAGCTAAACAAGCTTTTTTCTTAAACTTAGAGATGCAAACACTCTAAAACGGATAAAACAGTTGTTTGTTAAACTTTTGTGGAGATATGATGAACCAAAAACTCCTCGGAATTGACTGGAGCTGGATACCTGATGGTGACGGGATCACGAACTCGTGGCCCAACGGTGACGGCTAGATTCAACTCAGTCTTTACACAATTTGAAAATAAAAGGTATGGATATTAGCTCCTAACCTTTATTCTATCTGGAAACTCTTCCCCCTTTTTGAGTCGCACTCGGATAGATTTTATAAGCTAAATTAGAGCCCCCCTCTCCGGGGGCTCTTTCCTTTTTTTAAAACAAAAAAGAGAAAATTTAAATTTTCTCTTTTTATTTTATTTCATAATAATTTCATTTACTATAAATAGTTTTTTTATCAGGTGAAACTATTGCTGGAAAAACTTTGTCACATTTTCTAATACTTGCATTAAAGTCTACAAAATTTGAACAAGGACAACTATTACATATTACATTTCAAGTAATTAAATCTCAACCTGTATATTCACAATTTGTTGAAACTTGTTTTGGTGAACAAATACCTGAATTACAATAATATCAATTATCACAATCTGTATCTACACTACAAAATTTATCAAAAACAGGACATCATTTGTTTTCAACTACTCATTCTACCTCAGGACAAGCATCATCTAAATCATTAAGTCAGTCATCATCATAATCTCAAACTAAATCATTTTCCTTCTCTTTTGAATATACTCATAATGTTTCTTTAGTTTTACAAATATATCTTTTATTAGCTATATCTTCTTCAGTACAAACATAAAGTATTTTACTACTTGGAGTTATTATTTCATAATCTTCACTATCTACATATCAATCTCAATCTGTATCTGTATTTTTTTTCATTTCTGAATATACTCATAATTTTTCTTTTGAATCACAATCAAATCTTTTATTATCTATATCACTTTGTGTACATATATAAAGTATTTTATTACTTGGTGTGTTTATTTCATAATCATCTTTATCTGCAACTCAATCTTTATCAGTATCTAAATATAATTTATCAAGTACATTTATTGTAACAGTTGCAGAATAGATATATCAATCAGTATCTTTTACATTTAATGTAACTTTATAAACTCAAGGTTCTTTATATATATGATTTGTAGTTTTACCTAAACTTGTTGTACCATCTCAGAAATCCCAAAAATAAGAATTTCAATTAGAGTTTCAACTAAAAATAGAAGAAAAATTTACAAGTAATGGATTTATTCAAAATATAGGTTTTGCATCAATAGATAGTTTATTATTATTTTCATCAGTAGTAGTATTTGAAATACTTAAATCATTATAAACTTCTGCAGTATTACCTTTGTCACTTATTACTCTTAAAAATACTCTATAATCTCAATCTTTTAAAAAATCATAATTATCAATATATGGTCAATATTTTTTTATTTCTTCACCTGTATTATAATTATAAAATCTCCAAATATACCCTGTATCATTGCTTATAGTATCTCAAACTGGCAGAGAAACATTTCCAAAAAAATCAAAAACTTTTTCACTTCATATTAAATTTGAATCACTACAATTTTCTACATTTTTTTCTGTACAAGATTTATTTAAAATATTCATTTCAAGACCTAATTTATCTTCTTTTTTTTCATTACAAGAATTTGATTTCAAAGCTATATAAGCAATTCTTAAAAATTCTTCTTTTGTAATTGCTTGTTTTGGTCTTATTTTACCATCTATAACTTCAATTAATTTATAAATTTTTTCATTTCAATATTTATCATATTCAACCAATTCATAATCAAGTGCTCTTTGGAAATCAGGATAAAAACTATATACACTTCAATCTAAATTTTTTGGAGTTACATCATCTGATAAATTTTCTGTTATTTGTCATGATGCTATTTTTAATCTTATAGAATCAGCTTCACTATTTGTTAAAATTCATGATGCTCTAAGTATAACAGCTAAAGCTTCTTCTAAAATAATAGTATTATTTGGACAAAAAGGTTTTTCTCAAGTCATATAAGTACCATCCTCACATTTTGTACTAGGATCATATCATTTTACAAATCAATTATCATCAGCTCAAGCTATACAATAAAAATATTTATTTGTTTTATTTATATCAAAAAACAAAGTTGAATCACTATATTTTTGTATAAAATCATATCATACATTTGGAGAAATACATTTTTTACAACTTACTTCCATCATAATTCAAACAAATTCATCACGATTTAGAAGTTTTTTAGGGTTAAATCTTCATTGATTGTCTGGTGTAATCATACCTTTATCATAAAGAGTTTGAAGTTCATTATAATATTTATAATCTTTTGAAACATCAGAAAAAACTTGTTCTACAGGAATTGACGCAGAAAAAGCATTTCATAAAAAAACTATGAAATATAAAATAAAAAATGTAATTAATTTTTTAATCATATATATTTAGTTAACAGCATACATAACGATTCAAGCAGCAACTGATACATTTAAAGATTCTTTTTTTCATCTCATAGGTATTATAACAATTTCATCAGAAATATCCAAAATAGTTTTATTTACTCCTGATACTTCATTACCCATAACCAAAACTACTTTATCATTTTGTCTATTAAAAAGTTCACTATAAACAATACTTCTATCATCTAATTCAACACTTATTATACTATACCCTTTTTTTCTTAAAATTTCAAGAATTTCAAATGGATTTTGATAATATTCCCAATCTATAAAAGTTTCAGCACCAAGTGCTGTTTTACTTATATCATTTCTTGGAGGAGTTGGAGTTGTTCAAGTAAGAATTACTTTTTCAAATCATGCTCAATCAGCATTTCTAAAAATAGCACCTACATTTTGCATACTGCGGATAGAATCCAGTAGAATTATTTTTGACATATAATTTTTATTAATTTAATTTTTATATTTTTATACATTTTTTTTAAAAATTAGCAACTGTTTTTCTTTTATTTTAAGAGAAAATATGTTATAATTAAAGTAGTTTAAAAAATAAAAAATGAGCAATATGGATTATGCTATTATTTTTACCAGTATTTTGGCTATTTTTATAGCATTTTTTGTGATTATAAAAATACTTAAAAGAAAAAATGATTTCAAAAGAACACTAAATTTAACTTTTTTAAAAATAACACTACCAAAGAAAAATAGTGATTTAGACGAAAAAAAAGAAACTACAAAAGACTTCAAAGAAATGGTATGACTTATGGAGCAACTTTTTGCATCTCTTAAATCTATCCATTCAAACAAAATAATTAGTAAAATTTTAGGTCAAGATTTAATAAGTTTTGAATATGTAGCTCATGAAAATGAAATATTTTTTTATGTTGTTGTACCTAAAAACTATAAATACTTAATTGAAAAACAAATAAACTGATTTTATACTGATGCAATAATAGAAGAAACAACTGAAGTAAATATATTTAAAAATAGAAAATTTATTGAAGCAAAATATATAAATACAACAAAAGAATTTTTCTTTCCTATAAAAACTTATCAAAAATTGGAAAGTGATCCAATAAACAATATAACAAATGCATTTTCAAAATTAGAAGAAGATGAATCTGCTGCATTACAAATAATTTTAAAACCAATTGATGATGATTGGCAAAATATGTGTTCTAAAGCTAGTAATAAAATAATGAATTGAAAAACTAGTTTTTTCACACTAAATCCAATAAAGTTATTAATAAATTTCATAGAAGCTTTTTCAACTGCAGAAAATGAAAATAAAACAAGTCCAGATAATAATACTTCTGCATTATCTCAAGAAAGAGCAAAAACAGTTGACGAAAAATGAGATAAAACAGGTTTTGAAGTAATAATTAGAGTTATAGCGACTTGAAATAATAAAGCTATGGTTGAAACTGAAATTACAAATATAGTTTCAAGTTTTTCTCAATTTAATTACCCTGATTTTAATAAATTTAAAGCAACTATTTATCACAACAAAGAAAAATTAATTAAAAATTATATTTTTAGATATTTTAGAAAACCATTTTATCTTAAAAATATGGTATTAAATACTGAAGAATTAGCTTCTATATTTCATTTTCCACATATTAGATACAATAGTACTCCTGAAATAAAATGGCAAAATTTTAAAATAGTAAAAGCACCTAACAATATTCCTAAAGAATGAATTTTATTAGGACATAATATTTACAGATGAGTAAAAAAAGAAATAAGAATAAAAACAGAAGATAGATTTAGACATTTTTATGTTATTGGGCAAACTGGTACTTGAAAATCTAGTATCATGCAAGTAATGGCTAGACAAGATTTAAAAAATGGAGAATGACTTTGTGTAATTGATCCACATGGAGATTTAGCTCGTGATTTACTACCTTTTATTCCTAGAGAAAGAGCTGATGATGTAATTATTTTTGATCCAAGTGATACTTCTAGACCTGTTTGATTAAACCTTCTTGAAGCACATAGCGATGAAGAAAAAGAATTGGTTGCTATGGATGCACTAAACATAATGATTAAACTTTTTGGTAACGAAGTATTTGGTCCTAGAATTCAAGATTATTTTAGAAATGCAGTTTTAACTCTTATGGATTATCCAGGAGGATGAGCTATAACAGATGTAATGAGACTTTTTACAGATACAGAATTTCAAAAAGACAGAGTTAGACACGTAAAAAATCCAATCGTAAAAGTATGGTGGGAAAAAACATTTGCATCTATGTGAGACAGAGAAAAAGCAGAAATTATACCATATTTTCAAGCAAAATTTTCAGGTTTTACAACAAATAAAATGATGAGAAATATAATTGGGCAAACAAAATCTAGTTTTGATATACTTGATGTAATGCAATCATGAAAAATTTTGATTGTAAATTTAAGTAAATGAAGACTTGGTGATTTCAACTCAAAACTTCTTGGTATGATTTTGGTTTCTAAATTGCAAATGGCTGCAATGAGAAGAGATCAAATTTCAAAAGAAGATAGAAAAGATTTTTTCCTATATATAGATGAATTTCAAAACTATGTAACTGATTCTATTGAATCAATATTATCAGAAGCAAGAAAATATAGATTAAGTTTAAATATAGCACATCAATATTTATGACAATTAGAGCAAAGTGATGCTTTAACTAAATCTAGTTTAAATTTAAAACAAGCTATTTTTGGTAACGTGTGAAGCATAATGAGTTACAAAATATGACCTGAAGATTGAGAATTTATGGCTAAATACTATGCTCCTGTATTTTCAGATCAAGATTTAGTAAATATGGATAAGTTTAAGGCTACTATGAAATTATCAGTTGATAATCAACCTACTACACCATTTTCAATTATACCTATAAATCCTTATCTAGATAAATGAGAACCTCATTTAGCAAAAGCATTTACAGAATTATCAAGACTTAAATATGGTCGTGATGAAACTTTTGTAAGTAAAGAAATAGAATATAGAATTTGAACAAAATAAAAAAAATTGGATAAAATCCAATTTTTTTTATTCTAAATTTTCAAGTTTGTAAACTTCATCATTTGAAATAATACAATTATTAGGTATATAAATTTTTTGTTTTGCTCTTGTACAAGCTACATATAAAATATTAATCTCTTCAAATAATCTTTCTAATTTTTCTTGTTTCTGTACTCATGATAATTTTTCAATTTCTTTTAAAGCTTCATTTATATCTTCAAAATCATTTAATAAAACTACATTTTCCCACTCTAATCATTTTGACTTATGAGCTGAAGAAACAGAATATGTTGAATATAAATAATCTGTAGTTGATTCTATTTCTAATATTTTTACTAATTCTTCAATATTTTCAATTCATCTTAATTCACTGATATTAATTTTTTTTCAAATAATTTCTTCAAAGAGTTTAATAATTGTTTTTATTTCTTGGTCTTTTCATTCTTCAGAATATAATTTTAAATCTACAAAATTTGAGAACAATTTTATAAAAGGATTATTTATTTTTGTAAAATCACTGTTATATAAATAATTAATTTCTAATAATAAATTAAAGTTATAACTATGAAATCCTCCAACATAAAATACATTTCATTTATTTTCTATTATATACTTCATTATCCCCGCATTTGTTCTTCAAATAATGGTTTGATTATCTAAATTAGTTCTTTTTTTATTTAATCATTGTATTCTAGAAGTTGCTCATAAAATTTTTAAATATTGATTTGCAATATCTGTAATATTTTTAGCACATCTAAAACTTCAAGTTAAAAATAATTCAACTTTATCATTTTCATTCTCTAATATTTTAAAAGTATTTTTACTTCATCTCCATTGATAAATTTGCTGAAAAGAGTCTCAAATAAATATTTTTTTAGTTTCCTGATTTAAAATTATATCAAGCATGCATCAATTTATATCTTGTGCTTCATCAATTAAAATATAATCAAAATATGCTAAATTTGGATTTGATAATTGATATAATTTTAAATAAACATCATGTTCAATTTTTAATTTTTCTCATTTTAATAAATCTTTCCAAATATTTGAAAAAGAATTTATTAGAATATTTGAATTATATTTACCACCAAATCATTTTAAAATATTATCTATTTCAATATTTAAATTTATAAAATATATTTCAAAAGTATCTCAAGAATTCAAAAAATCCTTTAAAATAAGCAAACTATAATATCAATAATAATATTTCATATCTCAATGAAAATACTTAGCTAAATCATATGGCCTTAAATTTCAAAGTTTCTGAGAATATCTAAATCATACTTCTTTATAAGCTATTGAATGAATTGTTGAAACTTTTACATTTTTTAGATTTTTAAATTTTTCAACTGCTTCTTCTTTTAATCATCTATTATAACATAAATATAATATTTTATTATTAGGTCTTGCTTTACAAAACTCTACTAAAGTCGTTGTTTTTCAAGTTCATGCAAATGCATTAATTAAAAGAGTATTATTAAATTGGCAATTTATAATTTCAGTCTGTTCAGAAGTTAGTTTCATTATTAATTAGATTATTTTTTATTGAAAATTTTTCTAATATTTCATATTTTCTATTTTTAAAAAATTCAAGATCTTGTTTTTTTATTTCATTTAATAAAAATTTATATTCATTGATTTTTAATATTTCTTTATCCTTTATACTTATTTCATTATTTAATTCTAAAATTTCATTTTTTAAATTATTAACATCATTTTCTAAATCAAAATATCACTCAATATTTTTTTTATCAATATTTTCTATAAATTCTTGTCATATTATTTTTCAAGAATTTCAATAAATTAAATTTTTAATGAATATAAAAATATCTTTTTGTTTTACTATTTTAGAAATATATTTTATTTTGTCTTTATCTACTTTGTTTTCATAAATATCAATGTCAAATTCATCTGTAATATCAAGTTTAAATTTTATATTTTTTCATTCTATATTTTTTTCAACATATAGTGAACTATATCAAACTATTTCTCAATAAATAAATGATAGTAATATTTTTAATCTTATATCATTAAAAGTATTTATTCATAACTCAATAAAACTTGCTAATTCTTCAATTTTTCAATATTTATTTAATAGTAAATAAATAATTATTCAATAATCTTTTTCTTCATTTAAAGTATCTAATAATTGTTTTATAGTAATTTTTTTATCAATAGTATTTTTTATATTTTTTGATTTTTCCCTCAATATTTGTATTTCATTAGAATCTTTATCTAACATTCAATTTTCAATAAATTTTTTAATAGTATTTGTAAAAAAATCATAAAAATTATTAAGAGAGTCTTTTCATTCTAAACTTATTTTTTTTCTTATATTCTCTTTTATAAAAGAAATTAAAATATAATCATTATAATTATCATCTTTTATATTACTATCATAATAATTATATATAAATTCTAACTCTTTTGTTTCATTAAAAAAAATAAAATCATTATAAATATCATTATTAACTAATTTTAATAATTGTTTTCATCATAATAAAATATTATTATCAAAAAGCTCTTTTCATAACTCTAAAATTTTATCATTTTCTATATTATCCTTAAAACTAATATTTGGTATAATTTCTAAATCTATTTTTTTATGAATTATTATATTTTTAGGAATATATAAAGATGAATAATTTGAATTTAAGACAGAATCATAAATTTCTTTATTTGATATATAAATATTTTTTATTTTTGATAAAGGTAATATAGAATTATATAATAGTATTCAATTTTCTAAATCTAAATACTCAAAATCATTAATATTGTTAACTTCTAAAAAAATATCATCATTTACTCAACTTATATTTTTTGTTACTAATGGAATATAATTTAAGTAATTTTTAAATAGATCATTTCATAAATTATCATTATTTTCAACCAAATTTAATGGGAAAATATATCATTTTGTAAAAAAATATTTAAAATTTCTTTCAGAAATTTGAATATATTTACTAATATTTAATAATTTTTCTTTTTCATAATTTTTAATAATTTCTACAATTTTATCAATTTTAATTCATTTATCTATAGATATACCAATTGAAGTGCATATTTCAATTAATTTTTTACGATTCATTTTTGAATAATTTTTCATAATATAATTTATAAATATTTAAAATGGTATATCATTTACATCAATATCTTCCTCATCTATAAGTGTATATTCTTGATATAAATTTTTATTTATTTTTTTTAATCTTCATTCTATTTCAGAATTTCAATTATGATGTGTAATAATTAATTTTTCTGATGCTCTAGTAGTAGCAACAAAAAAATGATTTTCATTAACATAATTATTTTTAATATCTGGATATAATCATGGAATAATAACAATATCAAATTCTAATCATTTAACTGAATGAAAAGTAGTAATAATAGGACTATTTAATATATATAATTCTTTATTATCAATATCTTTATGATATGTACTATGTATAATTTCATCTTTTTGCAATTGTTCTGAAAGTTTAGTAACTGCCTCACCTCTAGTAAATAAAATTGCTATATTTTTTCAATTATATTCATCAATTAAACTTAATATTTTATTATATTCACTATCAAAGCTATTACAAATATATACTTCTACAGGGTCAGGTTTATTAGTCATTAATTTTAAATTTCACTTTTCAGCATTTTTAGGTTCAAAAGCTAATGCAAATTCATATAAACCTCTAGGATTTCTTCTATTAACATTAAGTTCATATTGTATTGGATTTATTCAATTTATTATATTCTCAATTTTAGCATTATTCACTCAATATAATTGTTGTGCATCATCAGCAAATACAGAAATATGATTTGCAATTATTCATAAATGTTCATACAAATCTTTTGGTAAATCCTGTCATTCATCAATAAATAAAAAATCATATTTTCATTGATTTAATAATATCTTTTCAAAAGTTTTTTTAAAATCATCCCCTGTAATATTTTTTATATCAATATTTTCTAATCAATATTTTCTTCTATATAGAAAAAACCAGCTCCAGAATCAAAAAACTTTATTTTTAGATTCTTCATTTTCCATAGAAAGTTTTATATATGATGTTAATAAATTTCAAAATGTTAATAATCCTCATTATTTATTTTTAAATTTGTCTAGTCTATG
>CALMJA010000105.1 GCA_937864295.1 uncultured Candidatus Altimarinota bacterium
ATCAAGAATCAAAATCTTCATATTTTTCTTTTTCTTCTTTTGTTAAATCAGTATATCTATTTTCACTTTTATAATGTGAAGAATTTTTATATGCATCTCTAAAATCTTTTATTTTTTTATTCTCTTTAATTATATTTTTAATTTCAGTTTTAGTTTTATTTGATTTTGATAAAAAATGATTTCAATTTTTATGTGAAAATATATTATGTATATCTCACATAGTTGCTAATAAATAAATTTCTTCTTCTTCTAAAAATTTACTTCACTCTCAAACTGTTAAAATTGATCTACTATCATATCATCATTGAAAAATTGTATTTATTTTTCAGTTTAGATTTCATTTAATATTATATATAATTTCAACTTCAAAACTTGTTTTAGGAAATAAATCAGAATGAATGTCTTCTTTGTTTGAAATTCAATTATTTTTAACTACTTTTGCAACAAAAACATTATCACTATATCATAAGACATTTTCATCAATATCAAAATCTAAAACATAATCATAACTAGAATATGAAACTAGTCATTTTTTACTTATTTCTTCACTAAGTAAATTTTCTAATTTATTTAAAACATATAGTGTTTTAGCAGAATTTCTATAGTTTACTTTAAGTTTTTTTAAACTTATATCTACATATTCTAAACTATATTTATCCATTTTTTCTACTTCTTGTTTGAAACTATTTATAAGTTTATCTTGTTTATTAAAGCTTGCATATATATTGTTATTTGTAAATAATAACAATATTATTAATGCCAATATTATTTTTTTCATAGTTTTTAAGTTATTATAATATAAATAAAAAAGATATTAAAAAACCATTTATATTTTATAAAATATTTTATTTAATTCAAGTTATTTTATAGCTATTTTAAGCCACTATTTTAATATAATCTTATATTATATTCATACCTCATTAAATTTGCATTAAATTAAATCTATATTAAAATTTTGATACTTAAAAAGAAGAAAATCTATAGATTTTCTTCTTTTTTATTCTATTACAAATCAAGAATCAAAATCTTCATATTTTTCTTTTTCTTCTTTTGTTAAATCAGTATAATTATTCTTTGTATTATACAAAGAAGATTCTTTGTATATTTTTCTAAAATCATTCACTTTTTTATCCTCTCTAATAGTAGTTTTTATATCTTTTTTTAGTTTTTTTTCAGAATCTAATAAATAAATTCAATTTTCATGAGAAGAAATTTTATGTATATCTCACATAGTAACAAATAAATAAATATTTCATTCTTCTGGTAATTTTTGTCAATTTGAAATTATCAAAATTCAATTTTCATATCCTCCTTCAAAAACAGTACTAATACTTCATTTTAAAGTTCATTTTATATTATATAAAACTTCAACTTCATAATTTGTTTCTGGATCTCAATAATTATTATATGTTCAAATATTTTTTACAATTTTTCACACAAAAACATTTTCAGCAAATCATAAAACATTTTTATAATCAGAAAAATCTGAAATAAAATCATAATCAGTATATGATACAATTCACTTTTTACTTATTTCTGCAGTAAGTAAATTTTCTAATTTATTTAAAATATATAGTGTTTTAGCAGAATTTCTATAGTTTACTTTAAGTTTTTTTAAACTTATATCTACATATTCTAAACTATATTTATCCATTTTTTCTACTTCTTGTTTGAAACTATTTATAAGTTTATCTTGTTTATTAAAGCTTGCATATATATTGTTATTTGTAAATAATAACAACATTATTAATGCCAATATTATTTTTTTCATAGTTTTTAAGTTATAATATATAATATAATTTTACCAAATAGAATCATAATCATATTTATCTTGTGTTCACAACGAAGTTTGAGCAGAAATTCAAGAATACATTACATTTCAAGTTATATTATGATGTTCTAATCATAATGTATGTCAAAATTCATGAGTAATTGTTTTTTGTTTTTTTGAATCTGAATAAGTTCAAGCAGGAGAATATCAATCAAAAATCCACTTATTAAACTTTATAAGTGAAGGCATTCAATATTTTTTAGTATATTTTCATCACCATATAACAGTTGTATCATAAACATCAGATACAGTAATATCTAATTGTTGAGTTCAATAATACTGATATAAATTTATATCTCAATAATTATTCCAAGTATTAGTTGCATTAATTATTAAATTATCATATTTTGAAGTTCAATTATATTTAACTTCTCAATTTGTAACAGAGTTATATCAAAGAGTATAATGAACCGCACTAACATTTCAATAGAAAATAAAAAATGAAATAATTAATAATAAAACTATTTTTAGTTTCATAATAATAATTTATAAAATAAAAAAGATTTTGCAAAACCATTTATATTTTATAAAACTTTTTATTTAAATCAAGTTATTTTATAGCTATTTTAAGCCATTGTATGAGTATAATCTTATATTATACTCATACCACATTAAATTTGCATTAAATTAAATATATATTAAAATTTTGATACTTAAAAAAAGAAGAAAATCTATAGATTTTCTTCTTTTTAATATTCTTCAACATTACCTCATCAAGAATAATTTCTTTCAACCTCAACAAATTTTTGATTATTCTTTTCAAACATAAGTTCTATATTTCCTATCGGTCAATTTCTATTTTTTCTTACAAGTACATCTGTAATTCATTTTTTTTCTGTAAATTCATCGTAATACTCTTCTCTATAAAGCATCATTATGATATCAGCATCTTGTTCTATAGACCCTGATTCTCTTAAATCTGACATTATAGGTCTTTTATCTGGTCTTTGTTCTACAGTTCTAGATAATTGAGAAAGAGCTATAATTGGTACATTTAATTCCCTTGCTAAAGATTTTATTCATCTCGAAATTTCAGATATTTCTTGTACTCTATTCATAGAATTTCAATTACTCATCAATTGTAAGTAATCGATTACAATTAAATCAAGTCATGATTCTATTTTTAATCTTCTACATTTTGATTTAAGTTCTACTAAATTTCAACCAGCACTATCATCTATATATATATTTGCTTGGCTTAATTTTTCCATAGCTTCTCATATTTTAGCAAATTCATGATCTTCTAATTCTCATTTTGCCAATTTCCAAGAATCTATTTGCATAGCACTAGCAATCATTCTATCTGTTAATTGTTCTTTACTCATTTCCAGAGAAAATATAGCTACATTTTTTCAATTATATCATACGTTTTGAGCTAAATTTAAGGCAAAAGCTGTTTTTCACATAGATGGTCTAGCAGCCAAAATTACCATATCTCATCATTTTAAACCATTAAATTTATGATCTAAATCTTTAAAACCAAGATGTAATCTATGATCTTTTATCAAATCTGGATTTTCATGTATTTCTGCAAATTCTTCAAATCTTTGTTCAAGAATTTGATTAATATGAACAAGTTTATTTTGTATAAAAACTTGAGTTACATTAAAAACTGATTTTTCTGTTTTTTCAAGTAAATCATTTATAGATTTATCTTCATCATAACCATAAGATATTATTTCATTTCAAGCTTTTATTAGATTTCTTAATACTGCTTTATTTTTAACTATTTGCGCATATTCAAATACATTTGCAGTTGTTGGAACTATTTCTGTTAATTCTGCTAAATAACTTATTCAACCTATTTTATCAAGAAGTTTTTTATCATCTAATTTTTCTTTTACAGTTATCAAATCTATAGGTTTATTATGCTTATATAAATCAAACATAACACCAAAAATACTAGAATTTGCTTCTACATAAAAATCACTTTCTTTTAATAAATCTCAAATTGTAATAAAACAATCTTTGTCTATCAAAATACTTCATAGAACTGATTGTTCAGCTTCTATAGAATGTGGAGGCACTTTCAACATTTTAATATATTTAGGAGATATAATTTATGATGATAAGATACAAAAAAAAACATAAAAGTAAATTTATGTTTTTTTTTGATGTGTGAAAATTGTTAATTATTTTTGTTAAAAACTATATGAAATCATTTAATTCTCTAACTTTATCCCTTGATACAGTATTGTAAGGTTGTAATTCTAGTATTCTTTTATGTACATCAATAGCTTCTTTAAACTCTCTAAGTTGCTCAAAACAAACTGCTTTCATATTAAATTTATCTATATCTCTTGGTTTAAATTTAAGATATTGATTTATATATTTTAAAGCATTTTTATAATCTTTTAAATCATAACTTATTTCAGAAAGCATATTTATAACTTCTTCATCAGCTGGATTTTTTTTATGTACTTTTACATAATTATCCATTGCTAAATCAAGTTTTCATTGCATTGCATAGATATATGCTATTTTTTTATATAAATCATTATCATCTTTTATAACTTCTAATAAATCTCTATAGATAATTTCAGCATTTTGATAATTTTTTTCTTTTATATAAATAGATGCTAATTCTAAATTTAAATCTTTATTAAATTTATCTATTGATAATCATTCTATAATTAATCATTTAGCAGTATCAAAATATCACTTTGAAGAATTGTTTTTTACTCTTTTTAATAACTCTGTTAATTGATTTATCTCTTCATCTGTTAATTGTTTTGTATTTTTTTCCTTTTTATAATTTTTTTCTTTTGTATTTAAATCAACTTTATTTAAAGCCGTTTTTTTAGTAGCAATCTCTTCTTTTATTATTACATTTTTCACTTTAAAATATGCCTTGTAAACTTTTCAAGACATATAATAAATTAGATAAATGAAACTAAGAAGAAATACAACAATTTCCAATTTCAAAAAAAACAAATTTTCCATAAATTTTAGATATTTAATATATGAATTCATTTTAGGAATTTTTTTGAATTTATCAACTAAATTATTTCATATTTTCAATAATTATTTTTTCTTATTATATTTCATAATTCTAAAATAGTAATTTTTAGCAATATAGAGCTAATATCCAAATTTATTTTTAAAGCAATTTCATCTATATTTAATGATTCTATTAAAAGTATATTATATATATTTTTCTCGAGTTCATCAGAAAATTTTAAATCTTTTTTTGAACTTAAATTATTAAGTATATTGTATTCACAAAGTACATCATTTGGAGATAAAACCATTTTTGCTTCAGATGCGAATATTAGATTATTACATCATGTAGAATTTTGCCTAAATATATCTCATGGTGGAGTGAAAATATCTTTTCATAAATCAAGTCATAATTTAACTGTAATTAATGATCCTGATTTTTCTCTAGCTTCAACTACAAAAATTCATCTTGATAATCAAGCAACTATTTCATTTCTAATTGGAAAATTATAAGGATTTCAAATTTCTCAAAATGGAAAAATAGATAAAACACCTCATCCTAACCTAATTATTTCATCATATAATTTTTTATTATTAACAGGATAATTTATATCTATTCAAGTTCAAATTACAGAAATAGTTTTTATATCATTTTTTAATGCAATTTCATGAGAATAAGAATCACAACCATATGCTCATCAAGATATTATAGAAAAATATCTTCAAACTTCTGGAACAAATAATTCTATCAAATTTTTTCAATAAGAAGTTATATTTCTAGAACCAATAAAAGCAATTCAAGGAAGAGTTATATTTCATCTCAAATAAAATAAAAATGGTATATTAAAAATATTTTTTAAATAATCTGGAAAATCTTCATCAAAAAAAGTGATTATTTTTACATCTAAATCAATAATCATTTTTTCTAAATTACCTAGTTTAATATCATTTTTATATTTGAGAATATTTTCAATTTTTTGTTCTTTAAAGCCAAATTGCTTTAAAATTGAAGTATTAATATTTTCATAAAATTCTTTATAATTTTGTTTTTTCTCAAAAATCAAAAAAAGTTTTTTATGGTCAATTCAAATTTTGTGGAGAGCTACTAAGTAAACTTTTTCATTCATAAAAAAAGAGTTATAGAAGCTAATATAAAAATATATTACTCATAACTCTTATAAATAAAAAACTTTTTTATAACTCTGTATTTTTTAATTCTTCTTGTACTGAAACTTTTTCTTCTTTTATTTCTAAAATTTCAGTTTTATTAGTTGATTCAAAAGATAATCTTTTATAAAAAACATAAATAAAAATAAAAATAAAAACTTTACCAATAGTATTAATAATAACATCAAAAAAACCTGAAACAAGATAATTAAAAAATGAAAAAGTAGATAAAAAATCAGATAATAAATCTTTACTATTTAAACTATTTGATAAATTTGATAGATTACTTGAATTTGAAAAGAAAATAGCAAAAAAATTTGAAGCTATTCATGACAGTAATCAAACTATCATTCAAATAACCATAACATTTCAAAATATTCTCCACCATTTTTTTGATGTAATTTTTACTGAAAAATCAAAATTATCTCTAGAATAATCATCACTATCTACAGCACTATAAACTGAAAAAGTTGTTTTCAATCATCTATAAATAGCAAAAATTATAAATAAAAATAAAGCTATTCACATCAAAGTTCATCAGATAGTTTTAAATATAGGGTCCCATTTTAAAAAATAACTTAAATTAAAAAGACCACCTCAAACTATAAAAATAAATGATGGTATAAGTGCAACATATGCAAAAATATACCAATAAGTTTTCATAATAGGTATAAATCTATTTATTGAAAACATAAAATTTTCTTTAAAATCAATTTTTTCTGCTCATTTATAAAAATCTCATATAGTTTTTATAGCATAAATCAAAAATGGCATATATAATAAAAGGTATATTAACCCAAAAAGCATACCTATAGTTGCTAATAAAACTACTTTTGGATTAGCAAAAAATAAGAAAAAATTACTATATTGCATAGTATCAAAAATAGAAGAAAGAATTCAAGAAAATAACAAATAAATAATTACTAAACCAAAAAAAACAAATGAAAATAAATAATAACCAAAAAATGGTATAACTAAATAAACAAATGCTTTTCTAAATATTTCAAAGCTTTGTTCAATTCTATCAAGTACTTTTTCCTGTGTATTCATAATAAAATTTGATTAAATAATATAATTTAATAATATATAAATGTTTATAATAAACAAAATTATTTTTTTATTTTTATATTATGGATGAAACTACAACGGTAAATGTTGATTCATTAGATTTAAGTGGTTTAGAAAATATGGATTTTTCTGCAATGGATGCTTCATATACTGGTACTGGACTTATGATGACTCCAGGTATGGAAGAAATGTTTGGAACTGCATCTGTTATAATAAATATTTTATCAGTAATAATGTATTTTTGAACTGCTTATTGATTATACTTAATAAATAAAAAATTAGGTGAAAAATATGCATGGTTATCTTTTGTGCCTATTGCTCAATTTTACAACTATTTTAGTGCATCTCAAAAATCATTTCTTCATTACTTTGTATTACCAATTATTTGATTAATTGTGTGATTCATATTATGATTTTTTACATTTTGAATTAGTATAATTGCTGCTTATATTTATTTTATTGTAATGTGGATAAAATTACTTCATGCAATTTCACTTAGAACTTGAAATGGAGCTTGGACTACTGTTTGATTTTTATTTGTAAGTTTCATTATGTTCCCTATTGTTTGAACTAAAATGTCTGATCAATCTGGAGATATTTCAGAAGAAAAAGTAACTGAAACTAAAAAAGAAGAAAATACTTGAATTGAATTATAATAAAAAAGAACTCTAAAAAGAGTTCTTTTTTTTATTCTTCCAATTTTAAACTTTCACTATGAATTCTATTCCAAATATCTATTATAAATTCATCTCTAAGTCAAAATTCTCTTGATACTTCTAAGTTTTCATTTAATAATTTTTGCCATCTATTATTATCAAGAGGTACTATTTGTTCTTGTTTTTTTACAAGTCATATTTGTTTAACTATTTCAAATCTTCTAAAAAAAAGATAAATTAGTTCTTTATCCAAAGTATCTATTTGATCTCTATAAATTTTTAATAATTCACTATTTTCCATAATATAATTTAAAAAAATATTTTATATATAATAAAAAAAAGACTAGAAATATCTAATCTTTTTTTTATTTTATAAAGTTATATCTGAATAAATTCATTTTTCTATTTTTTCTTTTATTTTAATTTCTTCATCTTTTTTAATTGTAGTATCTGCAATCATAAATACCCAACCTCTAGTTGCATACGTATTATAATCTGTAAATTTAGCTTTAATAACTCATTTAGCAAATGCATAATCAACTATTTGTTCTTGCCAAGATTTAGTATTTTTTGGATCATAACTATAATCAAAACCTATTGATCTTATAAGCATTCAAAGTGTTTCTGCTTTTGTAATATTATGTTCTGGTCTAAATTCAGTATTTTTAGTAATAAGTCAGTTATCAACTAGTACCTCTATACTTAAACAAGCCCAAGTATTAGGTTTAGTAGAAGAAACATCAGTAAATAAACCTTCACATCATTTCTTTTTTGGTAATCAAGCAACTCATCTAGATACTGCTGCAATTTCTTGTCTTAAAACAAAATCTCATAAATTATAATTTTTAGTATCATCTTTATGATTATTTATAATTCATCTTTCAGCTAAACTATTTGCAGCTTCAATTTCTGTAGAAGAATATTTAATAGCTGTATATTCTGAGAAAGCAGATGAAAACATAAAAATTGATAAAATAAGTATTGCTATTTTTTTCATAAAAAATATTTAAATATTAAATTATATAAAGATTATAATTGTATTCTAATATACACAAAATTAAAAGACTAGATTATATTTACATAATCTAGTCTTTATTTATTATATACTTAAATTTTCAAGAGCTTTAATTCTATCATCTAAATCTGGATGAGTAGAAAACAATGACATAATTCATCCTCTTCATTTCGTTGAAATCTTCATAGTTGCTAATTTTGAATTATCAAGTGAAGACATAGATTGCATTTTTTTAAGTGATTCCAATGCAGCAATCATTTTCTTTTTACCTACATAAGTTGCACTTCCAGCATCAGCTCTAAATTCTCTATGTCTACTAAACCACATTGCAATTAATGAAGCTAATATTCAAAAAACTAATTCAAAAAGCATAGATAATCAAATATACGCCCAAGAATATCAATTACTTTCTTCTCATTTATTTAAATATGAGTCTACAATTCAAGCCAGAACTCTTGATATAAAAATAACAAAAGTATTTAAAACTCATTGTAAAAGTGTCATAGTAACCATATCTCAATTTAAAACATGTGCCATTTCATGAGCAACAACTCACTCTATTTCATCATTACTCATCAAATTTAAAAGTCCTGATGATACTGCAACTAAAGAACTATTTTTTGATGCTCAAGTTGCAAAAGCATTAGCTTCATTTGAAGCATAAAATCAGATTTCTGGTAATTTTATATTATTTCTTTCAGAAATATCTCTAACCAAATCAAATACAACTTTTTGTTTTGAATCTAAATTATCATAATCATTTAAAGTTACTAATTGTATAGAATAAGCTCTTTTAGCCATCCATTTAGACATAAGTAAACTTATAAATGCTCAACCGAAACCAAAAATCACTGCAAAAATAAGTAATCATACATAACCTCCTCAAACATATCCAGTTACATCTATTCCAAAAAATCTTTCAACTAAAAATATAGCAAAACTAAGTACTATAATAATAGCTAAATTTGTAATCAAAAATAAAAATATTCTCTTAAACATCTTTTATTATTTTAAATTTTAAATTATCTGTGTGATATCGTATTTTATATAGCTAAGCTTATTTGTCAAAAAATATCTTCTACTTTGCTAGTATTTTTATTGGACAAAAATGATTCTATTATTTCTAAATCATATTTTATATTATGTCATACAATAAGTATATCTAATTCTAAAATACTTTTTAAAAATGATTTTAATTTAATATCACTAACTCTATCTCATTTATGAAATCTATTTATATAATAAATTCTTTTATCATCTAAATAAATAGAAACTCAAACAAGTTCTGCTTTTATAATATCAAGTCAAGTAGTTTCAGTATCAAGTACTATTTTTGATTCCTTTTTAATTGATTCTAAAAGCTTATCTAAGTTTTCGTCATTATTTATAATATGTACTTTTAATCCTAAATCTCTCCATAATTGAAGTTTATTAATTCAATTTTCTCAAATAAGTGAATTAAATTCATATTTTTCAAAAAACTCTATTATATCTTGATTTAATATAGAATCTGGTTTAAATAAATAATTTTCTATTTCAAAATTATCTAATTCTACATTTAACTCAATAGTTGCTAATTTTTTACTAAGAAATGCATCCTCTCTTGATGAAACTAATTTTTCAAAAGTTTTTCATTTAAAGCAAGTTTGTAATTTTTTTATTGATACTTCATCTAAATCAGGAAGTATTTCTTCTAAAGTTTTTCAAGATACTACTTCTGAAACTACATCATATATACGTTCTACAGTTCAAATATAATTTATCAAATCTACAGCTTTTGCAGGTCAAAATCAATCAATACCTGGTATATTATCAGCTTTATCTCATACAATAGATAGATAATCTATTATAAGTTTTGGTTCTACTAAAAATTTTTCTTTTGTTTCAATAGGTCAAAATTTTTTCTTTTTCATAGTATCATAAATTTTTATATTATTTGATACTAAACTATATAAATCCTTATCTCAAGTTAAAATATCTACTTCAAAATCTGGATTTCAATCAAATTTTTCAGCCAGAGTTCATATTACATCATCTGCTTCATAACCAGGAATTTCAACCATATCAATTCACATTTTTTTAATCATCTCTTCTATAAGAGAAATTTGACTTCTCAAATTATCAGGCATACGATCTCTTGTAGCCTTATATTCACTATATAATTTATGACGAAAATTTTCTCAATGAGCATCTTTTATAAAAACTATATAATCTGGATTTTCTTTTACTAAACTACTAGCAAAAAACTTAGCCATACCAAAAAGAGCATTTACAATAGTTCAATCTTTTGTAGCAAATTCTGGAAGAGCAAAAAACATACGATAAATAAAACTATTTCAGTCTATGAGATATATTTTTTTCATGAAAAAATTATGAATTTATAAATATTTATAGTAGAATAATAAAAATATAAACTAATTTGTAAAGAAATTATGAAAAGTGGTACAAGTCAAAATTTAAAAATAGATGAATATGGAAATTCATATACATTTAACTTTAAAAAATTTAAAGAATGGAAAAAAGAATTTTTAAAAAGATTTCAAGAAAAAACTTGAAAACAATTCAATGAAACTTTTCCAAATAAAGAAGAAAAAGAAGCATTATTGAAAGCATTATTATGATTCAAATGAGAAACTGATATTTTTAGTTCAGGTAGAAAAAAAGATATAAGAGAATATGAATTTAATCCTGAAATAATAAAATTAATAGAAGAATCTAAAAAAATTTCTATGGAATTACTTTCTATATTAAAATAGTAAAAAAACTTTTGACAAATAAAGTGCAATTTTATATAATGAAAGTCTAAGTTATGGGATTGTCTCTTAATTTAGAAAGAAAAAGGAGAAGATTTCAATGTGTGGACAAAAAGAAGTTAGCCTACCTCACCTGTGCCGTTACAAATGGCCTGAAGTGAAAAGCAAGTGCGCAAGCATTGGTGTAAACCTGAAGCAGGAAATTCCCTGCCCGAAGCAAAGGAACATTTTTTACCGGACCGTTGCACTGACAAAATCGGTGCAAGACCTGAAGCAGTTTTTCGAAACTGGGCAACATAAAGTTGCATTTGCAAGTTAACAACTTGCCATACGTGAAAGCAAAAAGACGGGAGATTCCCGTCTTTTTAAGTTTGTTTGATTTTATATTTAAAATTTATATAATCAAAAAAATAGTAATTAATTTAAAGAAAAGTGATACAAAATTTTAAACTAATAAATAAAAAAAATCTCACGAGCAATATTTATGAATTAGATTTCGAATCTGATAATAATTTTGCTTTTAAACCAGGGCAATTTATAACTTTTTTAATACCTATTTGAGGAAGAGCATATTCTATACTTGAAGAAAATTGAAAAATTATAAGATTAATAATTAAAAAACGGGAATTAGACGAAGGTGGTAGATGATGAAGTAAATATCTATGTGAACTTGAAATATGAACTAGTATTAGATGAGTAGGTCCAGCATGACACTTTACACTTAAAGAAAATGAAAAAAATAAATTATTTTTATGAACAGGTACTTGATTTGTTCCACTTTTCAATCAAATAACTTATTGATTAAAAAATAATTTAAATTGCAATTTTAAGCTTATATTTTGAGCTAGAACAAATGATGATTTATTTTATATAAATGAGTTAAATAATCTAAAAAAAGAATATTCTAATTTTGACTTTGAAGTATATCTTAGTAGAGAAGAAATTATCTGATACAAAAAATGATATATAACTGATTTTTTAAACTATGAAACAAAAAATAGTTTTAGTGAGGTTTATATATGTGGTACTCCTGGTATGATTGATTCATCAATTGATATATTAATTGAAAAATGATTTGAAAAAGAAAATATTTTTACAGAAAAATATTAAAAAAATGACTCGCAAAGCGAGTCATTTTTTTAATAAATTAAATCAAGTACATTTAATGCATTTATATAATATTCATCTAAAAATTCCTCGTCATCTCAAATAACTATTTTTATAGCAGAAAAAATAGAGTCATTATTTAATTTAGTATTTTTTCCAATTAAATCATAAGAATTTATATCAATTATATCAGCATAAAAATCTTCTTTTAATTCTTCTAAATCATCTACTTTTTTATTTCAAACCGATAGACAAATACCATTTAATATAAGTCCAAATTTAACTAAATCATAATTTTCTCATACAACACTATCTACAAAAAATGCTTTATTTTCATCGTTTAAACCTGTAAAAGTATTAGGAATTACTATATCACCAGACTTTAATTCAAAATTCAAAAAAATCTTAGATTCATCTATATTTATAATTTGACTATAAATATAATTTTCCTCTAAATGAGAAAAAATTAAATCTATATTTTTTTCAATTTTTATAAAAACTAATTTTTCCTTTTCTTCTCAATTTAAAATAATTGTTTCATATAAAACTATATCATTTTCATTGTTTATTTTTTCTAAACTATATTTAGCAATTGCTATTTCTAGTATTCTTTGGTTTGATGACAATATTATTTTTGTAGGTATCATTTATTTATTCTTATTTTTTAAAACAAAAATAAGTTTATAAATATATTTATTTTTGTAAAGTAAACTTGTAAAATATAAACTTTAAAATATTATTTAGCGATAATAATTAATAAAAATAGAAATGATGAGCTCACCATATATAGTACAAATTTTTTCTTTTGGTATAGCAACTTTTATTATTTGAATGATAGTAATACCATATTTTATAAATTTTTTAATAGAATTTAAACTTGGTAAACAAATAAGAGAAGAAGCAACACTATGAAAAGCTGTAGAATTTTTAAAATTACATAAAAACAAAACTTGAACACCAACTATGTGATGAGCAATAATTCTTGCAATAACATTTCTAATGGTAATATTAAGCATTTTCTTACAAGAATTTTGACTAATAAACAACAATTTATTAAATCAAAAAGAAACATATTTATCAATCTTTACACTTGCAACAGTTTGATTTTTGTGAATGATAGATGATTATATGAATATAAAATGAATTGGTAGAACAAAATGATTATCAGCAAGATTCAAAATGTTTTGGTTAATTATATTTGCTCTTTTATGATCACTATGGTTTTATTTCAAACTTGATTGGTGAAATATATGATTAAATTTATGAATAATTCATTGAATAAAATTATGAATTTGGTTTATCCCTCTGTTTATATTTGTAATAATTTCATGTGCAAATAGTGTAAATATAACAGATTGACTTGATTGACTTGCAGGGTGACTTTTACTTTTTGCTTATAGTGTTTATGCATATATTACCTATGATCAATGAATGTTTTTACTTTCAACTCTTTGTATAACTATAGTTTGAGCACTTATTGCATTTTTATGGTTCAATGTTAAACCTGCAAAATTTTATATGTGAGATGTTTGAAGTTTGGCACTATGAGCAAATTTATGAATTATGGCAATGCTTACTAATACAATTTTTATTTTATTTATAGTATGAGCTATATTTATATTTGAAACATTATCAGTTATAATTCAACTAACTAGTAAAAAATTAAGAAATGGTAAAAAAATATTTAAAATAGCTCCATTTCATCATCATTTAGAAGCTATTTGATGGTCTGAAGAAAATGTAGTCTTTAGACTTTGGTTAATATGATTTATATTTTGAGTATTTGGAATAATGTTCTATATGCTTCAAAAATAACAAAATAAATATTATGTTATATATTTAAAATTTACTACATAACCTGCTTAGTTTGTACAACTAAGTTATTTAGTAAATTTTTATATTTTTAAGACAATAAAATGGATAAAACAAAAATTATAATACTTCTGATTTGATTCCTAGATATACTTTGAATTGGTATTTTTATACCGACATTACCTGAATTAGCTAAATATTATGAAGTAAGTGCTCATAGTATATCTTATGCTATTGTTTTATATGCATTTTTCTCATTTTTAGCATCTCCTATCTTAGGACAATTGTCTGATAAATATGGTAGAAGAATCGTTTTAATTTTATGTGTTGTTTGAACTTTTATTGCAAACTTACTTATGAGCTTAAGTGAAATTTTTATAGTTTTTCTTGTAGCTAGAATTATAAATTGATTTACATGAGGAAATATAAGTGTTTTACAATCAATGTTATCAGATATATCTAAAACAAAACAAGAAAGAATGCAAAATATGGGTATGATTTGAGCACTTTTTTGAATGTGATTTATAATTTGACCAATACTTGGTTCCCTACTTTTACCATTTTCAATAAAAGCACCTTTTTGGTTTATGACTATATTAGCTTTAATTGAAACATTTATAGTATTATTTTTTCTAGAAGAAACAAATAAAAACAAAGTAGATAAAAAAATAAATATAAATCCAACAACAACAATTATAAGATTTTTAAAAGAACCTAAAGTTAATTTATTTTTAATTTCATTTTTTGTATTAATTCTTAGTTTTTCTATGTATCAATGAATGTTTACAGTATTTTTAAATGTTAAATTTTGAATACCTTGAAATATTATAGGATATATAATGGCTTGAGTATGAATAATGATTGCATTTAATCAGGCATTTTTACTTAAAAAAGTATGGTTAAAATATTTTTCTCTAAAAAATCTTTTTATAATTGTTAATATAGCTATTTTTATATTATTTATAATATTATCATTTTTAAACTACTTCCCTGTATTTTTAGTCGTGTTTTATACAATGGTATTATTTGCCTGAGTTGTAAATCCAATTTATGCTTGAGAAATAGTTGAATCTACAAAAGAACATGATAGATGAGAAATAATGTGAGTTTTGGGTTCTCTTCAATCAATAAGTATGTTTATATGACCTAGTATTTCTTGAATATTAATTGATAAAAACATATCTATTTTTATTTGATGAGCATTTATTGTATTTATAAATATAATTTTCTTGAAAAAAATATATAGATTATTAAAATAAAAATAATACTATCTAAAAAAATAAAATATGAATAAAATAACTATTTCTGCATTAATAAAATCTGATATAGAAAAAGTATGGGATGTTTGGAATAATGAAAAACATATTGTAAATTGGTGTTTTGCATGAGATGATTGGTCTTGTCCTAAATCTTTAAATAATTTAAAAACTTGAGGTAAATTCATTACTACTATGGCTGCTAGAGATGGATCTATGAGTTTTGATTTAGAATGAGAATATATATCTGTGATAGATAAAAAAAGTATAGAATATGTTCTTATAGATATGCAATATTGAGAATATTATATAGAAAAATGAAGAAAGGTTTATTTATCATTTGAAAAGGATTGAGAGTATACAAAAATAACTGAAACTTTTGATGCAGAAGATATTCATAGCTTAGAATTACAAAGAGCATGATGGCAAGCTATACTAGATAGATTTAAAAATTATTGTGAAAGTTTATAATTATAATTAGATAAATCTATGTGATTTAAAATGATAAATGAAAGTTTTATTTGTGAAAACTGCTTGAAAACTATAGAAAAACATCCCGAAGGTAGTGCTCGTAATCACTGTCCTTTTTGTTTACATAGTAAACATATGGATAAAGAATTCCCTTGAGATAGAGCTTCTACTTGTTTATGAATAATGAAACCAATTGATATCGATCATAAAAAGAATAAATGATGGATGATAAAACATAAATGTAGTAAATGTAGTAAAGAAATATTAAATAAACTTGCTCCTGATGATAACTTTTTAGATTTTATAGAAAAAAGAAATAAATTGGTTTAAAACTGACTCTAAAGTTAAACTTGACTTTTTTAAATTTTAATTAAAATAGTTTAGCAATTTTGCAATAAAAAGGGACACGTATGTTAGAAAGTGATAGTTATTTGAGTCGAGATGAACAAGAACGCCTCAAGGAAATCTTGAGAGCATTTGAGCTTGAAACCAGCTATATGGACGCAATCGTGTTCGTAAAATATGGTGAAGACTACCGGATAATCTTTGATTATTCTTTGGTTTCCAATTCAAGCGAGTATTTGGCTTACTGGTTTTACCATCTGGACTTCAGAAATGTTGCCAGTATTAAAATCGGTGAAATGAAAGGCTTTATTGATGTCTTTAAAGACAAATATGATGTGGTGATGAAAATCAACCAAAATGTATTTGTATTTGTTTCAAAAGACAAAGAAGAGAAAGAAAACAATATAACAACAACAGAAGAGTTGAGACTAAAAATGCTCAAGGATGATCTGGAAGAAGCAATTCTGAGCGCATACGCTTAAAATAAAGAGTAGCCAAAGGCTACTCTTTATTTTTTTAAAATTTTTAAAAAACACATAAATTAATATAATTAATATATTATAAAAAAATAAAATATAATGAATTTTGAAATAAATAAATTTCTTGAAAAATATTATAATGAAAATGAACCAATAATACTAGCTTGTTCTACGTGACCAGATAGTATGTTTTTATTGTATGAAATACTTAAAACAAAGTATGCTAAAAATTTAGTTGCATGCTATTTTAACCATAAATTAAGAAAAGAAGCTGATGATGAAGAAGTTTTTTTAGAAAAACTATGAGAAAAAATGTGATTTAAAGTAGAAATTGGAAATGCAAATATAAAAGAAATAAGAGATAACTTTTACCCTAGTTTATGATTAGAAGAAGTTGCAAGAGAAAAAAGATATGCTTTTTTAAATGCGATTTTAAATATATATAACAATGATAAAATAATTACATGACACCATTTAGATGATAAAATAGAAACTTTTTTCTTTAATTTAGTAAGATGAACTAAATTAACAGGACTTATAAATATGACAGAAAAATCTTCTGGGATACTTAGACCACTTATAAATATAGAAAAAAAAGAAATTTTAAATTATTTAAATGAAAATAAACTAGAATACAAAATAGATGAATCCAACTTTGATACTGATATATCTAGAAATAAATTAAGGCATGATATAATTCCTCAATTTGAAAAAATAAATTCAAATTATAAATCAAATATATCAAATTTAATAAGTTATTTTGAAGAAATAAAAGAATTTTTAGATAAACAAGTTGCTGATTTTTTATATGAACAGTGAATTTTAATTTTTAATAGTTGAAAATATAAAATAAATACTTTGGAAATAAACGGATATTTTTATATAAATGATTTTATTAAGTTATCTTCCCTACTTCAAAAAGAAATTATAAAACATATTTTCTATGTAAGTAATAATAAGTCTACTATATGACTTAGTGAAGCGAATATAGCTGAAGTAATTAGGTTCATAAATGGTAAAAATAATAAAACAGTAAAAGAAATAAAAGAAATGAAATTAAAAAAAGAAAATACAATCATTATTTTTTAAATATAAAAAAGAACCAATAAATTGGTTCTTTTTTATATTTTTAGATTTGGTAAATAACTAAGTAATTTAGATAAATCTAAATCTTTATTTAAAGCTAATTCTTGTTTTAAATAAACACTAGTTAATTGAGTTTTCATAAGATTTAATGTTCTTTCTCCTATAATTCAAGCATAAATACTATTTTCGTTTTCAATTAAATTATTTGATAATTGAAATTTAATTACTGCTTCTTTAGTCTTTTCTCAAAAAATAGCTGTATCATTATCATTAAAATATCCTAATTCTTTAAGTGAAACTTGTAAATTTCTAACATTTGGAGAAATATCTCAAAATTTAACTCAGTAAATATTTTTTGTTTTTGTTTCTACTTTTTGTAAAGCAATTTTTTCTATTTCTCTATATTTATCTTCTAATTCTTTTCTTCTTTTTTCTTCTTCTTGTTTAACTTTTTCTGCTTCTTCTAATTGCTTTTTATAATTTAAATACTTATTTTTTAAAGATTCCCTAGTTTTTGGACCATAAAATCAAGCTCAAGCATCTCATACATTTTTAACAATTCATTCATTTAATTGAAAATTATAAATACTATCTGTTATATCATTATAATTTCAAGTTAATTCACCATTATAAAGTGATAATTCTTTTAAAATTGATTGTAATTTTTTTGTATTTTCTAATCATGATAAAGGTAAATTAAAAATCTCTAGCTCATCATTTTCTTTTCTTACTTCTGTATTAATAACTACTGGAGTTTGTTTTATTTCTTGCTTAACTTCAATTGGTTTTACTTCAGCTTTTACCTCTTGTTTAACTTCAATTTTTTGTGTTTTTATATCATCAAATTCTCAATTTAAATACGCTTTTTTAAATTTATCTCTAGTTATATTTCCCCAATATCCAGCTCAAGCATCATTTTTTGAAGATAATATTTCATTATCAATTTGAAAATTATAAACAATACTAATAATTTCATCATTATAAACTCAATTTATTTCTCAAGTATATAATCATAAATCTTTGAAAAATTGTTGTAATTTTTTTACTCTATCTAAATTAGAATCAACTCAAAGTGAATAAGTAAAAACATCTTCTTTGGGTTTTAATCATGATGCAGCCCAATTTGGTGATAATAATTTAGTATAATCAAGAGTTACAGTAGAATTAGAATCAATTATATTTCATTTAACTGTTCTTTTTCCCCAATATAAAGCTCTTTGTAATCATTCATCTCCGTAACCAACCCAAACATCTAATCTATCATGACTATAACCTCTGTTTCAAGCTGTAACAATAGCTCATCATCTATCTGATATTTCTCAAACTCAAAGTCATTCTAAGTAAACTTTTGTTCAAAAAGCATAAGTTTTTGGTCAAGCAAGCATACCAGAAAAAACTCATTTTCCAGATGCTCATCTAACTCAAGCTCAATTTAATCTAATTTCAGATTCATAATTACCTGTTAAATAATGTTTTTGATTAGGTAATGGTGAATAATATGCAGTAACCACAAAATACCCAGTATCAGACATAGCTTCTACATTTTGAGGTATAAATCAAACTATAATAAGTAATAAAGTAATTAAAGATAATATTTTTTTCATTCAAAAATTGTTAATAACACTAAAATAATATAAATAAATTTTATCATACTAAATTAATGAAAACAAAAAATAAGCCTTGACCAGGCTTATTTTTATAGTATATCTCTAAAGTAAATTAGTTCACTTTTCTTTTTTTGGTTATTTATTGATTTTACAGTTTTTTCAATTGTAACTATAAGAGATTTTTTAAATTTACTTATTTTTAAATCATCTCATTTATATTTTTTTTCTAACAACAGCTCTAATTTAGCTTTTAGAGCATCTATTTTTGCTTTTTCAAGAAGTGAAAGTTGGTTATATGCTCATGCTTCTATATATTTTGCAATAAATATTCAATCTCAAGAAAGTCAGAAATTTTTTCTAAATACTGCATATGTTTTTTCTCAAAAATATCATGCTTCTTCATCATATTCACTATCAATAACTCAAGAATCTAATTGATATTTAATAAGTATATTTTTAACTTTTAAATAATCTCAATCTACAACTCAAGTATATAATCATGTTTCTTTTAATAATTCTTGTAATTTTTTTACACTATTATCTTCTGGTTCTTTAGCATCAACTACTAATCATCTATATTTAGTAATTGGAGATTCATCAAATTCAATAGTTATTTGTTGATTATTATCAACAACATATCATTTTATTTTTCTTGTTCACCATTTTAATGCTCTTTGTAATCATTCATCTCAATATCACATCCAAACATCTATTCTATCATATTCATGTCATCTTTCTCATGCATTTACTATAGCTCATCATCTATCTTCAACACTTCAAATTCACATTCATTCTAAATATATTTTAGTACCAAATGCATAATTTCTAGGTGCAGCCATAAGTCATGAAAAAACTTCTTTTCAACTTGCTGTATGCTTTCATTCTCAATTTAATCTAACATCTCATTCATAAGATCAAGTAGTATATTTTTGTTGTCATGGAACTGGTGAATAATATGCAGTTACATAAAAATACCTTTCATCTAGAGATGGTTTTTCAATTTTTAAATAAGTTTCTTTTAATTGTAAAAATTTTTCTCAATACTCTTTTTCAAGTGCTTCAATTGTTTTATTTCAAAAATATCAAGCTCAGTGATCACCATCTTCAACAATAATTCATGCTCTTTTTTGATAATCTAATAGATTTCATTCTATAGATTTATAATTTCAATCAATAACTCAATTATATAATCATAATCCTGAAAAAACTTCTTGTAATTTTCTTACTTTTACTTCACTTGATTCTTCAAAAATTTGATTTTCGTAAGCAGAAAAAGAGCTATATGCTAGCTCTGCGTTGAAAAACATAAATAGTGAAAAATATGATAAAAGTATTAAGATAAATCTCTGTAGATACTTCATTAAAATTTTTTATAAATTAAAATTTCTAGAAATAGAATAACAGCCTAGTATAACAAAAAATCCCCCTATATAGCCACTATTATTTAAAGAAATATTTTTTCATAAATTTTTACAAAATGTAATATTTCTGAAAAAACCAGCATTAATTATACTCAAATTATATTTTAAACAACTTTTTGAGATAAAATCAACTAGACAAATATATAAAAAATATTTATAATAATAATTATCCTCCTGCTCAAACTATAACTTTTGCATGTCTCAAAACTCTATCTTCAAGCATAAATCATTTTTCAAATTCATCAAAGATAATTCACTCAGGTTTTCCTGGAACAGCTGTCATTACATCATGTTTATTTGGATCAACTTTTTCTCAAATAGAATCAAAAGTTTTTACTCATAATCTATCTAAATCTCATAAAAATTTTGATTGCATAGAAACAACTCCTTCAAAAAGTGCATTTTGTTTTAATTCTTCAGGTGTATTTTTAATAATTCTATCTAAATCATCAATTCTAGGTAATATTTTTTTTAAAATATCATTTTTTAAAAAGAAAATCATATCAAGTTTATCTCTTTCAACTCTCTTTTTATAATTATCGAAATCAGCGCTTACTTTGGCAAGCATATCTCTACATTTATATTCTTCTGGATTTTGTGCTTCTTCTAATTTTTCCTCATCTATTTGTCATTCTTCATTTTCTATTTCATTTATTTCTTGTTCCATTTCAACAATCATATCTTTTTCTTCTTGTACTTCTTTTTCTTTGTCAGTCATTTTATATTTATTAAAAAATAAAAGTTCTAGGTCATTATACAAAAAAAAATATTTTTTCAAGGATTTTTTCTTTACTTTTAGTTATTATTACTAAAATATAATTAATAGTATTAATTTAAAAGTATGAAAATAATTAGCTGGAATGTAAATTGAATAAGAGCTGTTGCTCAAAAATGATTTAAAGAATTTATAATAAGCGAAAAACCTGATATTTTTTGTCTTCAAGAAACAAAAGCATTTGAAGCACAATTTTTAAAAGAAGTTGGAAATATAGATTGATATAATTATGTATGGCACACTTGAACAAAAGCTTGATATGCTTGAACTGCTATTTTTTACAAAAATGATATTGAAATAATTGATACAAAAAATGATTTCTGAGAAATAGATCATTTTCATGATGATTGAAGAGTTACTGAACTTGAATTTTTTTATAAAAAATGATGAGAAAAAAAACAAGTTGTTTTATTAAATTGATATTTTCCAAATTGATGAACTAGAGCAGATTGAACTGAAATGGTAAGTTATAAATTGGAATTTTATAAACACTTAAAAAAATATACTAGAAAATTAAAAAATGAATGAAAACAAGTAATAGTTACTTGAGATTATAATATTTGTCACACAGAAATTGATATTGCAAGACCTAAAGAAAATGAAAATAGTATCTGATTTTTACCAATTGAAAGAGATACAATATGAGATTTTATAAATGACTGAAATCTGGATGTTTGGAGACATTTTAACCCTAATAAAACTGATGTGTATAGCTGGTGGAGTTATAGAGCTGGAGCTAGACCTAGAAATGTTTGATGGAGAATAGATTATTTCGTAGTAAATAAAGAACTTATAAATGATGTAGAAAGTATAGATTATTTAACTGAAGTTATGTGAAGTGATCATTGTCCTGTTATGCTTAAATTAAAATAATATGAATAAATTTGATATAAATTTCTTCTCTAAATATATACCCGAATGACAAGAATTAATAACTATAATTCATACTCATCCTGTAAATATTATAAATTCACTTATAGTTAAATTAGCACTATTTGCTGTTTTACCATCTGTTTTTTATTATTATTCAATAAGTATTCAAAAAATAGTACCATTTTATTTTCTAGAAATATTTTTAATTATAGTTTTTATAAAAACTATTTATGATATTTTTAATTGGTACAATGATGTTTGGATTATAACGAATTGTTCGGTTATATGGCTAGAATGGTCATTTTTAAAAGCAAATAGTGATAGTATAGAATATGATAGTATAGAATGAGTTTGAGTAGAACAAAATTGAATAATTGATAAAATATTATCTAAATGAGATTTAGTAATTCACAAAATGTGAGATGATTCATTTGTACTAAATAATGCTATAAATCCATATAAAGCTGTTGATATAATAGAATGAATAATAAATCAAGAAGAAGAAGATGTAGAAACTGATAAATTTGATATGATTATGGATGCACTCTCTGGAGTTGTTTGAAATTATCTTGAAAAATGAAAACAAACATCTAAAAGACAACATGAATTAGAAGAAAAAATTAAAGAAATAGAATCTAAAATATGAACTATTGATTTGAGATAACATGGAAAAATTAAAAAATATACTAAAAAATCTACCTAAATCTCCTGGTATTTACCAGTTTTTTAATGATGAATGAAAAATAATTTATATTTGAAAAAGTGTAAATCTTTTTTCTCGTGTTAACTCATATTTTAACTGAAAAAGTAAACTAAATTTTGCAAAACAAAAGATGGTTGAAGCCATATTTGATATAAAAACTATTCTTACAAACAATGAAACAGAAAGTCTTATTTTAGAAACAACTCTCATAAAAAAACATGAGCCAAAATACAATATACTTATGAAGGATGGTAAAAATCATACTTACATAAAAATAACTTCTGATTTCATACCTAGCATAATAAAAACTAGACAAAAGTGAGCTTCTTGAATGTACTTTTGACCATATACAAGTACAAATTATGTAAATAATATACTTAAATTATCTAAAAAAATATTTGGATATAGGAGTTGTGATTTGCATTTTAAAAAAGAAAAAACTTGAGAAATAACTATAAGTAATATTTGAAATACAAAAATTCCTTGTATGGATTTCTATATAAAAAGATGTTCTTGACCTTGTTTAAAAGAAAATAGTAAAATAGTAGAATACAAAGAGAAAATAGAGCAAATTTCTCATTTTTTAAAATGAAATACTTCTAGAATAAAATTAGAATTAGAAGCTGAAATGAAGCAAAAAGCAAGTGAATTAAAATTTGAAGAAGCAGGAAAATTAAAACAAGATTTAGAAAGTTTAAAAACACTTGAAGAAAATCAAATAGTTAGAGATTGAGTAAATTGAGACTTTAATATAGTAAATTATATTGAAAAATTTGAAAAATTTTATATTTGAATGATTGAAATTAGAAATAGTAAAATTACTTGATTTTATAACTTTGAAATCAAAAATAACTTAGAAGAAGAAAAAGAAGTACTACTAAAAACATTTATAGAAAATAACTTTGCAAAAAATATAGAAGAAAAAAGTATTTATATAATTCCATTTGGTATTGATTTTGAAATTGATGAAATAAAAACTGAAATACCAAAAATATGAAATAAAAAAGAACTTCTTGATCTTTGTTATAAAAATATATATGAATATGCTTATAAATCTCATCTAGACTCACTTTCTACAAAATGATTTAGTAAACAAACAATGGTAAATCTATTACAAATTTTGTGATATGGACAAATAAATAAAAGCATAATTTTTGAATGTAATGACATAAGTCATATCTCTTGAAATCATACTGTTGCTAGTAGAAGTATAATTGAAAATGGTAAGAGTAATACTGCAAAATACAAAAAATACAAAATAAAAACTCTAGAAGAACAAAAAATAAATGATTTTGATTCTATGAGAGAAGTAATAACTAGAAGATTAAAAGAAATACAAAAAACAAAAATACTACCAGATTTAATAATAATTGATGGTTGAAAATGACAATTATCAAGTGTAGTAGAAATATTTAATAAATTTAAACTTGAAACTGATAGTGAAACTATTTCCCTACTTGAAAAATTACAAATTGTTTCAATAGCAAAAAGAGAAGAAGAACTTTTTATAATAAATAAAGAAAATGAATTTGAAAGAATATTACTAGAAAAAGAAGCAAATGAATTGAAATTGGTACAAAAAATAAGAGATGAAGCCCATAGATTTGCTATTACTTTTAATAGAGATAGTAGAATCAAAGCAATGAAAAAAAATATACTTGAAAGTTTACCTTGATTTGGTCCAAAAACTAGAAGTAAATTACTAAAAAAATATTGAAATGTTGAAGCCTTAAAATGAATAGATATAGAAGAATTAAAAGAAATATTAAATAAATCTCAAATTGAAACTCTAGAAAATCATTCCATAATCTAATAAACTTTACAAAAAACATATTTTTTATAAAATAAAGTTAACTTAATTAATAAATTTTTAAAATGAAAGATTTTTTACAAAAATATCATAACAAAAAAACTATTTCTAATATAGGTATTGTTTTAACAAGCCTAGTTTTAGCTTTTTGAATTAATTTTTTATTAATAGATTGAACAGAAATCTGAAATAATTTAAAAACTTCTGTTTTAGATATAGAAACTATAGAGACAAAATCAGATTTATACATAGAAAATTGAGTAAATACTTTGATTATTAAAAACTCAAAAGATATGCAACAATTAAAAAATATATCTTTATGATTAACTTATAATCCAAGTGAAGTAGAAATAATAAGCATAAAATCAAAATTATGAGAAGTGATTTCTCTTTGAGAAAAAAATACTTGATTTGATACTGTTTTAATAAATATTGAGCCAAAAAACATAATTAAAACTGATGATTTATTTGAAATTGAAACTAAAAAATTAGTGGAAAAATCTACTCAAATAAATATGATAAATGCAAATTTTAAAGACTCTAGCGAAAGCAAATACAATTTATCAACTTCATGAATTACATTTTAATCTCTCTATATTGAGAGATTTTTTAATAAAATCAAAAAATGACTAAAATAATCGATACTCATTGTCATCCTTATCTTAATAAGATAAAAAATAAAGATGATTTAATAAACAATTTTTTTTCTCAAGATTGAGAAGCTATGATTGTGATTTGAACAAATCCAAAATCAAATAAAGAGGTTTTAGAATTAACTAAAAAACACTCTAAAATTTATGCAACTATTGGTATTCATCCTTGTGATATATGAGATTTAGAAATAGAAGAAACTATAATAAATTTAGAAAAAACTTATATAGAAAATAAAGATAAAATAGTGTGAATTTGAGAATGCTGACTTGATTATTATTGGTTAATAAAAGATTTAGAAAATACTAATTTAAATGAAGAAGAAAAACAAAAAATAATAAAAAAAACAAAGGAAAAACAAAAATTATTTTTTATAAGACAAATAGAATTAGCAAAAAAATTAAATCTACCAATTATAATTCACAATAGAGATACAAAAGAAGATGTATTTCAAATTTTAGAAGATACTTGATTTAAAAACTTTATATTTCATTGTTATAGTGAAAATCTAGAATATGCAGAAAAATTGATAAAATTATCTCCAAAATGCAAAATAAGTTTTTCTGGAATAGTCACTTTTAATAGTGCAAAGGAAGTGCAAGATACAGCTAGAAATATCCCTATAGAAAATATAATTGCTGAAACAGATAGTCCATATCTAACACCAACTCCTTTTAGATGAAAAGAAGAAAATGAACCAATTTTCACAAAATATGTAATCGAAAAAATAGCAGAACTTAGATGAGAAAAGATTGAATTTATAACAGAACAAATATTTAAAAACTCTAAATGAATTTTTAATATATAAAAAAGAAACTAAATTATTTAGTTTCTTTTTCTTTATAATATTCATCTATAGAATGAAAACATTCTTTAAATCATTCTGGATCACCATAATCAGCAAAATACCTTTGCCAATCATGACTCACTTTCATCTTTTTTGCACTTTTTATTGGACACCAATATTTTTCTGTTCTACCACCAACTTCAACTGCATAAGAAAAAAGTCAATTAACATAAGAACAATATAAACAATTTATTTTTTGTATCCAGTTTAAATAATCTAACTCTTTTCTATCAAAAGATATATAATCTGATCTTTTTACAAGTGGAATTTTATAAAGTCTTATTGCTGTATTTTGATAAACAAATAAAAATAAATCCAAAAATAATGCTGGAAATATCATAGAGTAAATAAATGGAATAGATAATACTTCCCTAACTCTAGCTGAAAAAATACTTTCAAATACAGATATTTTTTGTTTTTTGTTAGCTTCTCTTGCTTCTCTAGTAAATACGATTTTTCATTTTACAAAAGTAAAACTATATTTATCCATCAAATTTAAATACTCTTGTTTCAGCTCTTGTTTTTTTATCTCTATTTCTTCTAATATTTTATTTATTCTAGATTTCATTTTTTTATTTTAGTTAATAAAATGGCTTAAATAAGTATATTTTTTTTTGAAAAAATTCAAGATTTATTTAATTTTATATTGACTTTAAACATTATATATTTATTATTAAATTACTTATTATATAAAAATATATATGTCTAAAAATCATAAATTAGATTATTCAACAAGAGATACTCTTGAAAATATTAAATTAAAACCAAATTATACTTTTATTTTAAACAAAGATATAGATGCAGTTTGAACTAAAAAATGAGATTTTGAAAAATGAGATACTTTTGAAATAATCGAAGTAGAATTAAAAGAAGAACATGATAAGTCTACACATAATGTAAAATTTAAAGTAACTAACCATAAATGAAAAACTAGAGAATATGATATGAGTGGTTGAGTATTCTTAAAAAACTTTATAGAACAAATTGAACAATCTGATATAGCTTACAAAAAAATAGAAAAAGTTCAATTAGATGTAAAAACTACAGTTGATGAAGTAGTTAAACCAACTAATAAAAAATGATTAGTTGAAAGAATAAAAGATAAAATTAAATGAAAAAAGAAAAAATAGGATTTAAAAAATCCTATTTTTTTATATCACAAACTTATCTTTTACAAAAACAAGTTTATCATCTATAAATATTTCTTTTATATCTGGAAATATATCTATATGATATCTTTGAACTACACTTTTATGCATTTTAGCTCTATAAATTTGGTGTTTTTTTCACAAACTTAAATGAAATCAAGCAATTCTTTCATAAGCATTTACATCTGCAATTGGTTTTTCTCTACTTATACCTGAATTTAATCAAAATCAAAGTTCTCTAAACATAACTTCATTATTTTCACTAAGGGCAATAAAATCAAGTATTTTTCTAAAATTTTGTGGACATTTTGGATCATCACAAGTTATTATACTTTCATTTATTTTAATTTTAAATGGTTCACTAAATTCTACTTGTAGTTTTTCATCTGGAAATGCATATACAGTTAACTCTCAATTTACTTTTGAAAAATCACGAGCCTCTGTAAAATTTTCTCAAATAGGAAAATTTCATCATCTATTTTTTCATTCGTAATTTCATGTATTTAATTTCATATCTTCAAATCATCATTCAACTTTTAAAGTTGAACCATCATTACATATAAAAGTCATAGTTTTTGCAGAATCTGAAAGTACTTTTAATTTTGCTCACAATTCTTCATAAAGAGGAGTATTGTACTCTATTGCATCTGCATAATTTTCAACTTGATCATCATAAATATAAGCAAGATGTCTATGTTCTAAACATCAAACTCACGCATTATTCAAATTTAATCTTATTCTAAAATCATCCAACATAAAATTTGTAGATTGAACCAATATTACAGTTGAATTTTCTTGCAAAGATAATAATTTTGTTTTCAAATCTTCTTTGTTAGCTTGAGAAAAATCTATTACTTCTGATAATGGATGATTTTTTAAGTTTTGTATATATCATTTTGATAGTTCTCTTGAAATTGGTGATTCCAAATCATAAACTAAAACAATTGGAAAATCTTTATATCTATCATCATATATTTTTAGATTTTTTTCTAGTATATTCTTTGTAGCTTCAATGTATTTATGCTCTATAGTATTCATAATTTTTATTATTTTTTAAAATGAAAAAAATAAAGTTTTTGAAACTTTATTTTTAAAACGGTATATCTTCAACTGAAATATCCTCTCAAGTAGATTTATTTTGAGATGGTTTAGAAGTATTTTGGCTATTTTCTGGATTCCATTCATTTAATGTAAAATAATGAGTTTCTCCATATTGACCTGGTTCTTTTCTTTTGCTCATTACTACATTTACATAACCTTTTTCATTTGCATATTGTTGTAATTTTTCAACATTAAAGCTTATATTAAAAAATTCTCCAAATTGACCGTTTACTGCCTTGCAAGTTGCTCAATCTATATATGTTTTTGCCATAAAATAATATTTAAAATTTAATATGCAATATTTTAACAAAAAAAGCTCTAATACCAAATAATTTTTACTTTTTCATTTTAAAAAAAATAAATATAATAATATAAACAATATATTTAGCTAAAAAATTAGGTTATGAGGATAGATAAATATCTCTCAAATTTATGATTAACCAGTAGAAAAGATGCACATAAATTATTTAAGGAAAATAAAATCTACTTAAATGATAATATATGCAAAAAATCTGATGAAAAAATCAAATTTTGAGACAAAATAAAAATAGAAGCAAATGAAATAATATATAAAGAAAATATATATATTATTTTACATAAACCTATAAATTATGTATCAAGTAATGTTGATGAATCTCGTTATAAGTCTTATAAACACTTACTTATTAATTGTCCTTATAAAGATATAATTGAAGTCGTATGAAGATTAGATGTTGATACTACTTGATTACTACTTCTCACTAATAATTGAAAACTTATTCATAAACTTATTCATCCTAAAAAAGATGTTTTTAAAACTTATTATATAGAATCGCTTCATGATATTTCAAAACAAGATTTAGAAAAACTTGAAAATTGAGTAGAAATAGATGATTTTATAACTAAAAAAGCTATTACAAATAAAATTTGAGAAAAAAAACTAGAATTATCAATAAGTGAATGAAAATTTCATCAGGTAAAAAAAATGCTTTTAGCTATAAATAATGAAGTTATAAAACTTCATAGAATAAGTATTTGAGAGATAAAACTTGGTGACTTAACTGAGTGAAATTGGAGGTATCTAAATGATGATGAAATAAGTTATTTAGAAAATAAAATAAACTAAAATTTATAATTTAATTTTAAAATTATGTTTGCTATATTTAAGATAGAAAATCTTATAAACAATATAAAAAAAATTTGTGATAGATTTCCTATAAGTTTTGTGCTTATTTTGGTAAATTTTGCATTATTTTTTGCTTTAGTTAACTTTGATTTAGAAAAATCAATAGAAAGCTACACAATAAGAGGTGTTTTTTCACTTATAATAACTTTTTTCTTCTCTTTATGAGTTTATATAACAAGTGAGAAATATGGGCTCTTAAAATCTAAAAAAACACTATTTCAGTTAATACCAATTTGATTTTGAATTATGTTTTTTGCATTTTTTAAAAATGATTTCGAAAGTTTTGAAAATGTAGTATTTTTTATGCTAAGTTTGGTATGAATTGTTTCTTATATATTTTTTGCACCTTATCTAAAAAAATGTTTTTTATTAAAAAATAAAAACAAAGATTATTATGCTTATTTTTATAAAATAAGTCTTGTATTCTTTATGAGTTTTATAGTTTGATGATTACTTTTTTTACTTTGAGCTATAGGTATTTGAGCTACATTTACATTATTTGATTTAGATTGGAGCTATAATGATGATTTATATGGTAACTGGGCAATTATTGCACTAGCACTTATCACTCCTTTATTTGCACTTACAAAAATCCCTGAAAAAGCTGAAATTGAAGAAAATACTTTTAAAGAAAATTTATTTTTCAATTTTATATTAAAATACATAGCTATTCCATTTATATTGGTTTATTTTGTTATTTTATATGCTTATAGTGTAAAAGTACTTTTCAACTTCTCTGATTGGCCAAAAGGTGAAGTAAGTTGGCTAGTAATTGGATTTTCTACATTTTGATATCTTATATATATATTTAGTTATATATTTGAAGAAACAAATGTAATTATAAAAAAATTTAGAACTCTATTCCCTTTTGTAGTTATTCCTCAAATTTTTATGCTATTTTATGCTATTTATTTAAGAATTGCTCAATATGATTTAACAACAAATAGATATTTTGTAGTTGTTTTTGGTTTATGGCTTTTAGTTGTATCATTATTTTTGATATTTTCAAAGAAAAAATTTATATGATCAGTTCCTTTTTTACTTACTGTATTTACAATAATAATTTCTATTTGACCATGGTCAGTTTATAGCTTACCTGAAGCAAGACAAATGGATAGATTAGAAGATAATTTAGTAAAAGCATGAATCTTGGATATAAAAGAAATTCCTCAAACAATAAAAACTATTAAACCACTTGAAAAATTTGAAGATATAGATAAAGATTTATCAAGAGAAATATATAATTGAATAAGTTATTTATGTTATAATAGTAATTGTGAATGAATAAAAGAATTATTTAAATGAAATTATGAAGATAAAAAAGATATAACTAATTGGGAGGTTGTAGAAAAAGTTACTTCAAACATAAAAGTTAGAACTTACTATGATAATTGAGATTATACTTCTAGTCATATTTATTTATACAATGAAAAATGATGAGTTTTTCCTATTGATATAAATTGATATTCAAAAATCATAAATATTTTAGCTTATACTACAGATACAAATCCATTTTATGCAAAAGTTGATGCTGATAAAAAAACTCTAGAAATAATAGAAAATAACATTGTTATTGAAAATATAAATATAGAAAATGTAATAAATAAATTGTATGATAGCTATAAAGCTAGTACAACTAATTTAACAAAAGATGAAATGACATTTGAAATAAAATGAGAAAAATATAATTTATTATTAATTTTAGAAAGTATAAGCATAAAAAATCCTGACTATACTTGAGCTGAAGAATTTAATAATAACTATGCAAATTGATATTTATTATTAAAAAAAATTAAATAATTGCTTATTTATAAGCAACTTAATGATTGACTTAATATAAAAAATTAGTATGATAAATAAAATTTATCATACTAATTTTTGTTTATGACAGTTAAACCAAGTGTTTTTGATGGTGTAAATGTAACTAGTGAATCTCAAAAAACTGAATTATCAGCAGTTGAAAATCTATCTCAAAAAGAATATTGTGAAAATATAGAAGATTTAAAAAATTCTGAATTTGTTCCAAAATTAATTTCAATAATAGAGAAAAAAGTTTCATCTATTTTAGAACAATTAAAAATTAATAATAGTATAAATTCAATTTATAAAAAATTTATAAATAATTTACCAATTACAAAAGTTGAACTAAAATCAATAGTAGATTTTTTCAAAAATAAAGAAATATATGAAGAAATAGAGAAATTTGTTTTAAAATTATTATTTTTATATTGAGAAAAAAATAAAGATTTTGTAGAAAATTATTTAAAAAATCCTGAATGAAATATAACTTCAACTAAATTTATAGAGCATATTTTATGAGAATTAGAAACATATAAATATGTTATTGATATAGAAGATGAAAGCAGTATAAAGCTAGTATCAAAGACAAAAGAATGAGATTATTATACATATAAATCAAACTGAAAAACTTGAATTTTTATAGTTTCAGATTGAGAAATATTTATGCTTAAAAAATTATTTGAAGATGTAAATTTATTAAATAATTGATTAATTTTTTGTAGAGTAAACAATAAAGATTCTGGTATAACTGAACTTGGTGCTAATTGATTTTCATGATTATTATATGATTTTGATTGAAGTGACTTTAAATTAATGGAAAAATTACCTTGAACAATTGATGCTAGAAATACTGAAAAAGAAAATCTTTTTATAACAAGTAGTAATTTGATATGATTTTGACTAACTGAAATTGCTAAATGGGAAATGGAACCAGGTAAATTATGAGTTGAAGTAACAGAATTATTATGACCTGCATATAACAATATAAGATTTCAATGAAAATTTATAAAAGCAAGTAGAAAATATTCTGAAAGTGAAGATATTTATGATATATATATAAATAATGATGATTGAATAGAATTAGCATATACAACAAAATCAGATTTATCAATGTGATTAAGAGATTTATGAGATAATTATTATTTAATTGAAACTACATATTGAAAAAGTATATTAAAATTAGATAATCATAATGTATTTAATGCTGTTGATAATAGATTATTAGATATGCAACATACAAATATAGTATCACTTATGAAATGAGATCCTGTTATGATTAATCATAACAATGAAACTTGAATTTATGTATTTGAAAAAACTACTTGAAAATTAACAAAACTTATAGATGCAACAAATATAAATTTAAACTCTCCAGAAATGGATTGAGATATGATGACTATATCTACTGAATATTGAAAAGAAATATTTTTTTATAAAAATTGAAAATTATATGAATTTAGTAAATGATATAGTTTACATACTTGATATATCTATTGATACTTAAAAAAATGATTTTTTGGTGAAAAATTTTTCATAAAACCTTCATTTGATTATATGGCAAATTATCTAACAGAAGTTAGAACTCCACTTAGACTGAAAACAAAATAAAAAATCCCTTTAGGGATTTTTTATTTTGAATTTTGTTTTTCTATTTCCATTTTTAAAAGTGTAATAGAAAGATAAGCATTATTAATTGAAGTTGGTAATGAAGTATCTTGAGGATATTTCATAAGTAATTTATTTATTTCATTTTCCAAAGCACTAACAATTTTAGTATTTATTTTTTGTTTTTTTGAAACTGATAATTTCTCTATTTTTTTATTATAATTTTTTAAAATAGTATTTACTTTTGTTTGGTATTTTGTATCTAATGTAGCTTTTATATGATTATAAAAACTTTCATCATTAGAAATTCATTCATATCCTCATTCAGAACCTTCTGAAACTCATGATTCTAAATTACATTCTCCAGCATATGCTACTTTTACTTTTCATGCACTACAAGAATTACCATAAGTTACTCAATCAACTCA